>LJTQ01000110.1 GCA_001303445.1 Betaproteobacteria bacterium SG8_39
TTGACTGTGGCGCGCGACTCAGGACGCGGGCTCGAACCACTTGAGTCGCTCGCGCAGTCGCACCACCTCTCCAATGATAATCAGGGTCGGCGCCTTGACCTCGTGCTGGCGCACGATGTCCGGCAACGTGGCCAGCGATCCCGTCAGCACGCGCTGCTGCGGCGTCGTGCCCTGCTGCACGAGCGCGGCCGGGGTCGTGGCCGGAAGGCCGTGGTCGGTCAGCTCGCGGCACAGGAGTTCGATGCCCACCAGCCCCATGTAGAACACCAGGGTCTGGCGCGGCTGCACCAGCGCCGGCCAGTTCAGGTTCATGCTGCCGTCCTGCAGATGGCCGGTGACGAACACGACCGACTGCGCATAATCGCGGTGGGTGAGCGGAATGCCGGCGTAGGAGGCGCAACCTGCCGCCGCCGTGATGCCGGGCACCACCTGGAAGGGGATGCCTTCCGCGGCGAGCGTGTCGATCTCTTCGCCGCCGCGCCCGAAGATGAACGGATCGCCGCCCTTGAGGCGCACGACCCGCTTGCCGTCCTTCGCCAGGCGCACCAGCAGATGATTGATGTCTTCCTGCGGCAGTGTATGCATTGCACGTGCCTTGCCGGCGTAGATGCGTTCGGCGTCGCGTCGCACCAGATCGAGGATCGGCTGCGCCACCAGGCGGTCATACACCACGACGTCGGCCCGTTGCATGAGGCGCAGCGCGCGAAAGGTGAGCAGGTCCGGGTCCCCCGGGCCGGCGCCGACCAGCGCCACCTCGCCGCCGCTCAAGGCGAGCTGCGTGCTTTCCAGCGATGCGCTCAGGGCCTCGCGGGCCTCGGTCTCGCGGCCGCTGAACACCAGCTCGGCGATCGGACCCTGCAGCACGCGCTCCCAGAAGCGCCGTCGCTGCGAAGGCTCGAGGCGCGCCTTGATGCGATCGCGAAACGCCGCCGCCAGGGCCGCGAGGCGGCCGTAGCCCGTGGGAATCAGGGTCTCGAGGCGCGCGCGCAGCAGGCGCGCGAGAACCGGAGAAGCGCCGCCGCTCGAGACCGCGACGATCACCGGCGAGCGATCGATGATGGAGGGCATGATGAACGAGCACAGCGCCGGCTGGTCGACCACGTTCACCGGTATGCGCCGTGCCTTCGCCGCCGCGGCGACCGCGCGATTGACCGCGGCGTCGTCCGTGGCCGCGATCACCAGCGCATTGCCCTTCACGTCCTCGTCGCTGAAGCGCGCCGCGCGGTGCACGATGCGCGCGGCCTCGAGGTCGAGATCGAACGCCGCACTCAAGGCCGGCGCATGGACCGTGACCTGCGCGCCCGCGCGCAGCAGCTGCGCGGTCTTGCGTGCCGCCACCTCGCCGCCGCC
The DNA here is from genome assembly GCA_001303445.1 of Betaproteobacteria bacterium SG8_39. Lineage (GTDB taxonomy): Bacteria > Pseudomonadota > Gammaproteobacteria > Burkholderiales > SG8-39 > SG8-39. The sequence goes on from LJTQ01000110.1 coordinate 1,351, forward strand.
GACAACGAGGCAGGGTTGTTCGCGAATATCGAGAAAGATCGGCAGATAGTCCATGGCGTTCCGGGCCCGCAGCGCTGCGCGGATTCTCCGCTATCATAGATTCAAACCGAAAGCGGCATGCCCCAGCACCTCACATTGTCGAGGGCTGCGCGCCTGATCGGCGTACGGCGCGGCGCCCTGCAGAGCAAGATCCGGAGTGGCGAGCTGGCCACGTTCGAAGGCATGGTTTCCGTGAGCGACCTGCAGCGCGTCTACCCGCGCGCGAGCCTGGAGGACAGCGCCGGGCTCGAGCGCATGGAGCAGATCAAGGAGGCGGCCTTTGCGCGGCGCCTGCGCGAGCACCTGCTGCCCAGCGCCGAGGTGCTGGCCGCGCGCCTCACCGCGATGAGCGACGAGCGCGTGCAGGTCGAGGCGCGGCTGGAGCATTATCGCGAGATCGTCGAGGCGCTGCGGCGTAAGCTGCGCGAGATCGGCGAGTCCGGTTCGCCCCGCGCTGCGGCGGCCGGCCTGCTCGACTGGCTGGAGCGGCACCTGGAACCCGGCCCGCGCAGCACCCAGGCGCGGCCATTGCGGATGCAGCAGGATCTTCTGAGAATCATGACGGCACACGTTCAGATCAAGCCGAGCGGCCACGAATTCTTCGTCGACGGCAACGACAGCCTGCTCGAGGCGGCCTTGCGCGCCGGACTCGCGCTCGACTACGGCTGCAGCGCCGGCAGTTGCGGCAAGTGCAAGGCGAAGGTCCTGTCGGGCCAGGTGCAGAAGACGCGCCACTCCGACATCGTGCTCAGCGCGGCGGAGAAGAACGCCGGCGTGATGCTCATGTGCTGCAACACCGCCGTGGTCGATCTGGTGATCGAGGCGCGCGAGGCGCACGGTGCGGCGGACATGCCGCTGCAGGACATCGAGGCCCGCGTCAAGACCGTCAGCCCGATCGCGGAAGACATGCGGCTGCTGCATCTGCAGACCCCGCGCAGCAACCGGCTGCGCTTCCTCGCCGGCCAGTCGGTTTCGCTCGAGCTCGCGGGCGGCGAGCGCGCGTCATACCCGGTGGCGAGCTGTCCCTGCGACGACCGCAACCTGCAGTTTCACGTCCGCCGGCGCGCGGGCGACGCCTTTGCCGAACGCGTGTTCGACAGGCTCGCCGTTGCCGACGGCGTGCGCATCGAGGGTCCGCGCGGGACGTTCGTGCTCGACGAGGAATCGAGTCGCCCGCTGGTGTTTATTGCGGTGGACGCGGGCTTTGCGCCGATCAAAAGCCTGATCGAGCATGCGATGGCACTCGAGGCCGCGGAGTCGCTCCGTCTGGTCTGGATCGCCTCCGCCCCCGGCGGCCACTACCTCGACAACCTGTGCCGCGCCTGGGGCGACGCCCTGGACGACTTCGCATACGTCCCGTTGACGCTCGAGGGCGGCGCTTCGCCCGAAACACTCGAACGCCGGCTGTCCCCGACCTTGATGAAGCACGCCCCGCTGCAGGACTGCGACGTCTACGTCGCCGGGCCCCCCGCACTGGCGCAGGCTGCGGAACGTCTGTTGCTCGAGCGCGGGCTGCCGCAGGCGCAGTTGTCCGTCAACCGGCTGGAGACCTGAGCCTGCGGCTCACGGTTCATCCGCCCGGCGTCGGTGCAGCCCTTTTTTTGTGCCGTCCAAGGCCGTGTTCGACTGCCGCCACCGCGGCCTCGACGCGCGAGCGCATGCCGAGTTTGCGCAAAATCGCCTTGACGTGCAGCTTGACCGTTCCATCGGTGATGTCGAGTGCCCGCGCGATCATCTTGTTGCTGTAGCCGTCGGCGACGTGCGCCAGGATCTCCAGCTCGCGCGGCGTGAGATCGGCGAAGGGCGCCGGCGCGCGCGGCGCGTCGCCCGGCGGCGTTGCCGCGTTGCCCACGAGGCGTGCCAGGGTTCCCACCAGCTCGCGGGCCACCACCTTGTCGCCTTCAAGCACGGCTTCGAGCGCCGGCACCAGTTCTTCGGGTTCGATGTCCTTCAGCAGATAACCCTGCGCGCCGGCGCGCAGCGCGGCGCCCAGGTCGGCATCTTCCCGACTCATGGTGAGCATCACCACGGGCGTTGTATTCCCGCTTGCGCGCAACTGCTTCAAGGTTTCGATGCCGGTCATGCCCGGCATCTTCACGTCGAGCATGATCACGTCGCAGGCCAGCTCCTTCGCGCGGCGCAGGCCCTCCTCGCCTGCGCTGACCGAGGCCACCACCTGCACACCGCGGCTCTGCAGCAGTTCCTCGATGCCTTTGCGAACCAGCGCGTGGTCGTCGATCAGCAGGACCCGCATGTCAGCGTCGTTCCGCGGCGCCGGCGCTTGCGATCGGCGGCGCATTGAAGATCAGCACGATGCGGGTGCCTTCGCCGGGCTCGCTCTCGATGACGAGCTGGCCCGGCAACCTTGCGGTGCGCTCGTGCATGATGGCCAGCCCGGCATGCTCGCCGGGCATCGGCGCGTCGGGGCCGGTCATGCCCAGGCCATCGTCCTCGATCAGTACGGTATACAAGTCGCCCTCGTTGTTGAGCAGGATGCGCACGTTCTGCGCGTCGCTGTGCTTGCGGATGTTGGCGAGCGCTTCCTGGATGATGTAAAAGACCTGGATCTCCTGGTCCGGCGTAAGCGCCAGCGCACGGCAGTCGTTCTGGAAGTAAACCGCGATGCCGGTCTCCCGGCCGAAGCGCTCGACCAGACTGGCGACCGACTGCATCAGGCCGGCATCGCCGAGCTTCAATCGGTAGTCGGTCAGCAGGCTGCGCAGGTCCGCGTTCGCCCGGGTCAAGGCCCGGCGCAGGCCGTTCGCTTCGTACTGGGCCGCGCCAAAGTCCTTGCGTGCCAGCGACTCGCTCAGAATCTTGAGCTGCAGCCGCATGCCGATCAGCGACTGCGCGAGCGAGTCGTGCAGCTCGGTGCCGATGAGGTTGCGCTCCTCAATGACGGCCAGCCGGCGCGCCTCATCTTCGAGACGTGCCTTTTCGATGGCGAGTCCGAGGTGGCGGCCCACGCTGATCAGCAGATCGTGCATGTCTTCGCCCATGGCGGAGAGCGGCCGGTCGAGGAACAGGTTGTAGACCCCGAGGATTCGATCCTGATACTGCACCGGAATGACCACCAGCTCCGTGCACTCGCGCTCGAGCAGCGGCCGGCCGACGAGTGCCGCGCAGGCCGCGGTGCCGGCTTGGATGCGCAGGCCGCCTTCGCGCGCGGCCCAACCACAGGGGCAGCGCCCCATCGGCATCAGCCGGTCCCGCTCGGCCACCTCCGGCGTGAGGCCGCGGCTCGCAATCAGGCGGGTGTGGCCGTCCTCGGTGGCGAGCCGGACGCTTGCCGCGCGCGCGTCCACCAGCTCGATGAAGGTATCGAGAAAACCATCGAGCAGCTGCTCCAGACCGCCGGGCTGGCTCAGGCCGGTCGCGACCTCGTAGAGGATGTCGAGCGACTGGGTCTTGCGCGCCAGCCGCACGGCCTGCGTCTGCGTCTGCGCCTGCTTCGGGGAAGTGGACTCCGGCATACCGCGGGCCAGCCTAACGCTGCGCCGCCGCGGCGTCCAGCGGCGCAGCCTAGTCGACCGACTTGGGCAGCTTGTGCGCGGGGTCGTTCGGGTTGATGAAAATGAAGCGCTGCTCGCCGGGATTGATCTCGACGTAGTCCAGGGTCGCGCCGGTCAGCAGCTCAATGCTGCCCGCCGAAACCACGATCGTGATGCCGTTCGTCACCACCTTCGTGTCGCCGTCCGTCGCCTCGTCGAAACCCATGCCGTATTCGATCACGCCCCCGTCGCCCAGGCGCGCGGCGAGACGCAGGCAGATCTCGCCCGCGCCGGCCTGTGGCGCCGACTTGACGATCTGTGCTGCGGCCAGTGGCGTGACGGTGATCATGGCTTCAGCCGGTACTCCAGGCGCGGGGCCGGCGCATGCCGGCGATCCGGCAGGCCTGCTTGACGTAGCCGTAGGGAAAGAGATTAAACAGCTCGTTGCGTCCTTCGCTGCGCTCGGCACGGTAGGCGGCGAGATGCTTCATGACGTGGCGCGCATCCGGTGCGATGTGATGCTCTTCATAGTAGCTGCGCATGAAGCGGATGACCGCCCAGTGCGCATCGGAGAGAACGATGCGCTCCTGACGCGCCAGCGTCTCGGCAAGCGCCTCGCTCCAGTCGCCCGGATCGACCAGGTAGCCTTCGTCGTCCATTCGGACCGCCTGGTCTTCCTGCGTCGAGGGCTTGTGCGGGGTCGTCATCACGCGGGGACGCCCATTGAGGGGGCGCGCTGCGACGCGCAGCGTCGAGCAAACTCGACGAAGCGCCGCGCCCAGCGGTTGTCGGCGACATCGCGCAGATGCGCGTAGGAGGCGAGCAGGTTGCGGTGCACGATGCCGTCGTGCCGCCCGTCGATGCCGGTACCGCGCTCGACCGCGTATGCGAAGCGCGTGCCAGGTGCGAGGTTCTCGACGCTCGAGTAGTGAAATTCGTGCGCCCGGATGAGGGCCGCGGCGCCCGCGGGCCGCCCCGGCCACAGACCGTCGCCGGTTTCGCGCAGATGCACGTAGCCGCGACCCACCGGCCGCGCGTGCATGACGATATCGGCCGGCAGCGCGCCCGCCATCGCGGCGCGGCGCCCGTTCCACTCGATGCTGCGCGCCAGAAGCATCAGGCCACCGCACTCGGCGTAGGCGGGCAGGCCCGCTTCGATTGCCGCGCGCAACTCGCCGCGCAGCGTCGTGTTCGCGGCGAGCGCGTCCATGTGCGTCTCGGGGAATCCGCCCCCGATGAACAGCGCGTCGACCTGCGGCAGGCGCGCATCGCGCAGGGCATCGAACGGCACGAGTTGCGCGCCGGCGGCGCGCAGGGCCTCGAGGTCGCCGGGGTAGTAAAAGCCGAACGCGGCGTCGCGCGCGATCCCGATGCGCAGCGCTGCGCCGCCGGGACGCGCCGGCGCAGTGTCGAGCGGGTCGGCCACGTGAGGGAAGGGCGGTGCGGCGCGCGCCACTTCGATGAGGCGATCGAGATCCACCTGCGCGGCGATGCGCGCGGCGATTTCGTCGACCCGCCGGCGTGCTTCACCGGCCTCGTTGCTCGGCACGAGGCCGAGATGGCGCTCGACGATCGTCAGGCGTTCGTCGGCTTGCACGGCGCCGAGCACCGGGACCCCGGTGTAGTGGTCGATCACCGCGCGCAGCTTCGCTTCATGGCGCGCCCCGCCGAGCTGGTTGAGGATCACCCCGGCAATCCGGATGTTCCGGTCGAAGGCCTGGAAGCCGAGAATGAGCGGCGCGATGCCGCGCGTCATGCCGCGCGCGTCGATTACCAGCACGACCGGCGCGCCGAGCAGGGCGGCGAGCGCGGCGTTGCTGTTGCTGCCGTCCAGGGCGAGCCCGTCGTACAGGCCCTTGTTGCCTTCGACCAGGCCGAGCGATGCGCCGTGCATGCGCTGCGCGATCTCGGCACGAATCTCGTCGCTGCCGCTCAGGTAGGGATCCAGGTTGTAGCAGGGTCGTCCGGCCGCGAGGCCGAGCCACAGGGGATCGATATAGTCCGGCCCCTTCTTGAACGGCTGCACCGCCTCGCCGCGCGCGCGCAGCGCGGCGCACAGGCCGATGCACACGGTGGTCTTGCCCGAGGATTTGTGCGCGGCGGAGACGAACAGGCGGTTCACGCCGCGGACGATTCGACGTCGCCGTCAGCCAGGCTGCGCGGCAGGAAAGGCAGCAGCTTGAGGGCCACCACGGTCAGCGCCAGCGCGAGGGCCACGCCGCCCGCACCGAGCGCCACCTCGGGCAGGCTGGGCGCGTAGGCGGCCACCACGCCGTCGAAAAAACGGCTGCTGACCTCCTTGCCGGGGAAGATCTGCTGGGGATAGGCCTGCCCGCCGATGATGATCACGTAGAGCTGCGCGAGGCCGCCGGCGATCACGCAGCCGGCTGCGGCCGCCAGCGCGCTGCGCGAGCGGCGGGCGCCGGGCGCAAACAGCAGCGCGAGGGGAACGACGCCTCCGACCAGGACCTGCCCGAGCCAGAACAGCAGCGTGTAGATCCCGCCCTCGAGGAGGATGAAATATCAGCTCGCCCAGGGCTCTGCCACTCCAGCGGCAGGCGGCCATCAGCACCAGGACGAAGATCGCCAGACCGAAGGCGAACGACATCACGATGAACAGCGGCGCAAGCAGCGCGCTGTTGTAGGCTTCGCGCGCGACCAGGAAGCCGAAGATCGAGCCCGTGCCGGTGGTGAGAATCAGGCGCCAGAGAAACGCCAGCAGCCCGGCGCGTGCCGTGTGGCCGTGCATGCGCCGCTCGAACATCGTCCACAGGTAGAGCGCCACCACGGCGAAGAAGCCGGTGTAGAGGAAGATGTTCCAGGCGAAGATCGACTTGAAGTTGTAATGGGTCATGGCGACGATCAGCCGGTCGGGCCGGCCCAGGTCGAGCACCAGCACCGCGAGGCCTCCGGCGAGCAGGGTCAGTGCGAGCAGGCCGGAAAGCCGGGCGAGCGGCTTGTACAGCGCCCGGCCGAAGACCGAGGCGATCGAAGCGACGTTGAGCGCGCCTGAGGCGGCAACGATGAGGAACACCGCGAACACATGCGGCGTGCCCCACACGATGCGATTGCTCATCCCGGTGATGTGGTGGCCCTGATGCTCCATGGTCCAGGCCGCGGCGAGGCCCGCGAGGATCAGGGCGCCGAGCACGGCGAGCAGCGCGGCGTAGCCGCCGCTGCGGCCGTCGATCTCACGGTACTGGATGCTCGCCACGTCTACAGGCCCTGGTAGCGCACGCCGGTGTTCAGCGCGAGGTCGGCGCGCAGCTGACGCGAAGGCTCGCTGCGCAGCCGACGGTGGATTTCGGTCGATGCATCGTTCAGATCGCCGAATGCCATCGCCTTGCCGCCATCGCGATTGCAGGTTTGCACGCAGGCGGGCGCCTCGCCGCGATCGACGCGGTGTACGCACAGGGTGCAGGCCTCCACCGTGCCCTTGCCGCGCGGCACGTCGGCCTTCTGTCCGCTCACCGCCTCGTGAACGAAGGAGCGCGCGCCGTAGGGGCAGGCCATGACGCAGTAGCGGCAGCCGATGCAGATGTGCTTGTCGACCAGCACGATGCCGTCGTCGCGCTTGAATGAGGCGCCGGTCGGACACACGTCCACGCAGGGGGGGTGCTCGCAGTGCTGGCACATGAGCGGCAGCGTCTGGGCGTGGCCGGTGCGCGTGTCGCGCAGCCCGACCGTGCGGATCCACTGCGCATCGGTCGCGGGGCGCTCGTGGCCGGAGACGCCGTTCTCCTCGTGGCAGGCGCTCACGCAGCGGTCGCAGTCGGTGCACTTCGTGATGTCGATCAGCAGGCCCCAGCGCTGCAGCACGGAGGCGGCCTCCTGCGGCGAGCGGGCCTGCGCGAGCTCGATCAGGCGCAAGCCCGGCGCGAGAGCGGCGCCGGCGGCAACCGTGCCCCAGGCCAGGAACTGGCGGCGGTCCACGCTCATTTAGGGGCCTTGGTTGCGGCGCGCTGCCGCAGCGGGGTATGGCACTCGAAGCAGTCGATGCTGACCGAGGCGTAGGCGTGGCAACTTGCGCAGAAGCCATCCTTGCCGAGCACGCTGCCGGACTCGCGGCTGGCATGGCAATCGACGCAGTTCTTCAGGCTGTGGCGCGGCTCGCGCAGCCCCTGGTGCACGGTGCGATCCCTCTGGTGCAGCAGAAACTTCATGTGGTCGCGGCGCATCTCGCTGGTCGGCGCCACGCAGGCGTCGCCCTGCTCGATCTTGATCGTCGGCAGCGCAACCCGGTCCGCGCGCGTTTTCTGACCGTCGGCGAGCGCGGCGACGCTCAACACGGCGACCAGCACAGCGACGGCGAAACGCAGCATCGTTCGGCCTCCGGCGCTCAGTGATCGCCCATGCCCATCTTGATGTAGCCGGTGGGACAGACGTCGGCACAGATGTGGCAGCCGATGCACAGGTCGTAATCGGTGTAGACGTAGCGACCCATCGTCGCCTCCGACTTGGGGGTGCGCTTGACGGCGGTCTGCGGACAGTAGATGACGCAGTTGTCGCACTCGAAGCACATGCCGCAGCTCATGCAGCGCTTGGCCTCGTCGACCGCCTGCTTGTCGTCCAGACCGACCATGCGCTCGGCGAAGTGACCCAGCACCTCCTCGGCCGAGGGGCCGATTTCGCTGCGCTTGATCCGCTCCTGGTAGGGAAAGTGGCCGAGGAACAGCTCCTCGGACTTGCAGACTTCGGCCGCCCCGCGGTCCTCGTAGTTGTGCACGGCGAAGCCGCCGACGGCCTTGCCGCCGAGCGAGGTGCCGCGCAGGCCGCGGTCGATCTCGCGCAGCGAGCTTTCCTCGACCGGCTTGAAGGCCTTGGGCTCGAGATTCACCTCGCGCAGCTTGTCGAGCAGGTTGAAGTGGTGCACGTCGACCTTCGGCCGCCTGGCCATCTCCTTGTTGCCCAGGTAGCGGTCGATGCTGTCGGCGACGATCGAGCCCTGGCCGATCACCGTCGTGAGCAGGTGCGGACGGATGATGTCGCCGCAGGCGAACAGGCCCTTGCGGTTCGGCAGCTGGTAAAACTTGTCGGCGGTGATCAGGCCCTTGCCGTTATTCAGGTCTTCCATGCCGCGCAGATCGCCGGCCTGGCCGATTGCAACGACGACGAGATCGGCCTCGAGATCCATCTCCGTACCCGGCTTCTCGACGAACTTCCCCTTCGCCCATTCGACCTCGATCACCCGCAGCGCCTTCGCGCGCCCGCTGGTTTCGTCGACGATGACCTTTTTCGCCAGCAGGCTGCCCTGGATCTTCACGCCCTCGCGCTGCGCATCCTCGATCTCGTGCTTGGCCGCGTTCATCTCCTCGATCGGCTGCATCGAAATCAGCATGACGTCGGCGCCGCTGCGCGCCGCCATGGTCGAGACGTCGTGGGCGGCATGTCCCAATACCACCATTTCCGGGCGCTCGGTCTCCTGCATGTCCTCGACATAGCCCAGTCGGCGTGCCACCGAGACCACGTCGACCGAGGTGTCGCCGCCGCCGACCACCACCACGCGGCCGGCGACCGACTTCAGCCGGCCCTGGTTGAACGCCTCGAGAAATGCCACGCCGCTGATGCAGTTGGGTGCGTCCGCGCCGGGTACCGGCAGCGGGAGTCCGGCCTTGCAGCCCAGGGCGAGCAGCACCGCGTCGAAGTCCGCTTCGAGGTCCTTCAGCTCAACATCCACACCAATGCGGGTGTTGAGCCGCAGCTCGACGCCCATGGCGATGATGCGGTTGATCTCGCCGTCCAGGTGCGTGCGCGGCAGGCGATAGCCCGGCACGCCGTATTTCGCCATGCCGCCGAGCTCGGCGTGGTCGTCGAACAGGGTGACGCCATGCCCTTTGCGGCGCAGTTGATAGGCCGCAGACAGGCCCGCCGGACCGCCGCCGACGATCGCGACGCGCTTGCCGGTTTCCGCGCCGGCCTCGAAGGCGTAGTTCTGCGCAAGTGCATAGTCGCCGATGTACTGCTCGACGGCGTTGATGCCCACGGTGTCCTCGACCTTGTTGCGGTTGCAGCCGGTCTGGCAGGGCGCCGGGCAGACCCGCCCCATCATCGAGGGAAAGGGGTTGGCCTCGGTCGAGCGGCGGAACGCGTACTCCTGCATGTTCGTGCCCTTGGGCGGCTTTTCCACGCCGCGCACGATGTTGAGCCAGCCGCGGATGTCCTCGCCCGACGGGCAGCTCGCCTGGCAGGGCGGTGTCTTGTGCACGTAGACCGGGCACTTGTCGGTTTCGTCACCGGAGAAGATCTTCTCCTGCGCGGAGCGCCATTCGTGCTCGCCGTCCTTGAATCGGCGGAAGGTGTGTCCGCTTCTTGCCTCGGTCTTTTTCGCAGGTTCTGACATCGTGCTCTCCGGTTGTACGGCTCTATTGCTTCGGCGCGAGCTGGATCGCCTTGCTCACCAGGCCGTGCACGCTGCCGATCATGTCCATCGGGTGCTTGTAATAGGGCAGCACCTTGGTGAACTGGCTCTTGCAGATGGCGCAGATCGCCGCCAGGTAGTTGACGCCCTCGTCGTCGACGACCTGTTGGAGCGCCTGCATGCGCGGCAGCGCGCCCTTGACGCGCAATTCGACCAGGTCATCGGTGAGCAGCCCGCCGCCGCCGCCGCAACAGAACGTGGTCTCGCCGATCGTCTCGGGCGCCATGTCGACGAACTTGTTGACGCAGGCGCGGATGATTGCGCGCGGGATGGCGAACTGGCCTCCCGCGGCATCGCCCATGCGCGAGCCGCGCGAGACGTTGCAGGAATCGTGGAAGGTGACGACCTTGTCGTCGTTGGCGCTCTTGTCGAAGGTCAGCGCGCCGCGCTGGATCAGGTCGTAGGTCAGTTCGCAGATGTGCTGCGGCACCGGGTAGCGCGGGTCGAGGAAATCGAACGGCCCGATGAGCGTGTTCCAGAAGCTGTAGGCGACGCGCCAGGCGTGACCGCATTCGCCCACCACGATGCGCTTCACGCCGAGGTCAATGGCGGCTTCACGGATGCGCTCGGCCACCTTCTGCAGGTTGTCGTGG
>LJTQ01000155.1 GCA_001303445.1 Betaproteobacteria bacterium SG8_39
AAGGCGCTCGGCGCCAAGGTAAGCGAGAGCGTTTCCAAGAAAACCAGCTACGTCGTGGTGGGCGTGGATCCGGGCTCCAAGGCCGACAAGGCCAAAGAGCTGGGAGTGCCGGTGTTGGATGAAATGGCCTTTCTCAAGCTGATTCAGTAGTTCACCGCGCGGTACCGCCTTGGCGCCTGACGATTGGCCGCCATTGCGCCGCCATGAGGGCGGGTTAGAATGCAGCGAACAAACAGGCAGTTGTCGGGATCGAAGCCGTTCGGTCCGGTCCGGGCGATTGCCAACCATCGAAGTTCGCCGGAGCGATTGGCAGATGACCGGACCCAGCAGGACCCGGAGCGTTGTCCGTGCCGCCGCAATCGCGGGTGCGGTGGTCGCGGCCGCGCTCGCGCTCGGCGCCTGCTCGAAGGAGTCGGGCGGTCCCCAGCGACCCGTTCCGGAAGTCACCGTGGTCACGATTGCACCGCGCACCGTCCCGCACGCGCCATCCTTCGTCGCCCAGACCGAGAGTTCGCGTCAGGTGGAAATCGTCGCGCGGGTTTCGGGCTACCTGGACCAGATCGCCTACCGGGAAGGCGAGGTCGTGCAGGAGGGTCAGCTGCTGTTCCAGATCGATCCGCGACCGCTCGCCGCGCAGGTCGACGCCGCCAAGGGGGAACTGGCAGCGCAAAAGGCGCGCCTGGTCACGGCGCGTTCAATGCTCGAGCGCGTCCGGCCGCTGGTCAAGCAGGACGCGTTGCCGCGCGCCGATCTGGATCGCGCCGTGGGCTCCTACGATTCGGCGCGTGCCGCGGTGTACGCCGCCGAGGCGAAGCTGAAGGAAGCCGAGCTGAATCTGGGCTACGCGTCGATTCGCGCGCCGCTGACCGGCGTCACCGGGCGCGCGTTGCAGCGGGTCGGCTCCTACATCAACGCCGCGACCGAGGGAGCCAAGCTCACGTATGTCGCGGCGGTCGATCCGATCTGGGTCACGTTCAGCGTGTCGCAAAACCAGTTGGCGAAGTGGCGTGAGCAGATCAGCAAGGGCCAGGTCGTGGCGCCGCCCAACCAGGATTTCGATGTCGCGGTCGTCCTGCCGGACGGAACCACTTATCCGCAGCAGGGCAAGATCAGCTTTGCCGATCCGCTGTTCAGCCAGGACACGGCCTCCTTCATGATCCGCGCGGACATCGCCAACCCGAAGCGCGACCTGCGTCCCGGCATGTTTGTCACCGCCGTACTGCGCGGCGCCGTGCGCCCGGACGCCATCGTAATCCCGCAACTCGCGGTGCAGCAGGGCGCTAACGGGCATCTCGTTTACGTGGTGAAAGAGGACGGCACCGCCGAAGTGCGACCGGTGCTGGTCGGCGATTATTTTGGCGAGCGCGAGATCGTCGTCGACGCCGGTCTGCAAGCCGGCGATCGCGCGGTGGTCGAGGGCGTGCTCAAGGTGGTGGCGGGTCAGCCGGTCAGGATCCGCGAGCCGCAGGCGCCGCCCGCTTCTGCGGCCGCCGCGCCCGAGCCGGCGAAACCGTAATCGGGCGGACGCGTGTTCACGCATTTTTTCATCGACCGGCCGATTCTGTCGTCGGTCATCTCGATCCTGATCGTGCTGGGCGGCGCGGTCGCGATGTGGGTGACGCCGATCGCGCAGTACCCCGAGCTCGCGCCGCCGCAAGTGCAGGTCAGTGCACGCTACCCGGGCGCCACGGCCGAAGTCATTGCCAATACCGTCGCGGCGCCGATCGAGGCGCAGATCAACGGCGTCGACAACCTGCTCTACTTCAATTCGGTCAGCTCGTCCTCGGGCGCCGTCTTCATCAACGTGGTGTTCAAGCCCGGCAGCGACCCGGACATCAGCCAGGTGAACGTGCAGAACAGGGTAAGCCAGGCGCTGCCGCTCCTTCCCCAGGTCGTCACGCAGCAGGGGGTGACGGCCGAGAAGAAATCGTCCGGCATCATGATGGTGTTATCGGTCTTCTCGCCGGACGATCGCTACGACTCGACCTACATCGACAACTACACCAACCTCTACGTTCTCGAGGAACTAAAACGCGTTCCAGGCGCCAACCGCGCCAGCTTCTTCGGGCTGCCGGACATCGCGATGCGCGTGTGGTTGCAGCCCGACCGCATGGCCCAGCTCGGCATTACCGTGAAAGAGGTGGCCGCGGCAATCCAGAGCCAGAACCAGAGTTTCGGCATCGGCGAGATCGGATCCGAGCCCAGCCGCGACGGGGTGCAGCAGACGTTCGTCGTCACCACGCAGGGGCTGCTCACCAAGCCGGAGGAGTTCGAGAACATCATCGTTCGCACCGCGAAGGAAGGCACGGCGATCGTGCGCGTGCGCGATGTCGCGCGGGTCGAACTCGCCAAGCGCGACTACCAGGTTGCCAGCCGGATGAACGGCAGGACGGCGGCCACGATCGGCATCTTCCAGCAGCCGGGGACGAACGCCGTGGAGACGGCGAAGGCAGTACGGGCCCGCATGGAGGAGATGAAGCAGCAGTTCCCGACCGGGCTGGACTACAAGGTCACGCTCGACACCAGCCTGTTCACCCTGAACTCGATCGAAAAGGTGGTGTACACGTTTTTCGAGGCGGTCGTGCTGGTCGTCCTGGTCGTGTTCCTGTTCCTGCAGTCGCTGCGCGCGACGATCATCCCGATCCTCGCGGTGCCGGTGTCGATCGTCGGGACGTTCATCGGCATGCACCTGCTCGGCTTCTCGATCAACATGCTGACCCTGTTCGGCATGATCCTCGCCATCGGTCTCGTGGTCGACGATGCGATCGTCGTGGTCGAGAACGTCGAGGTCAACATGACCAAGAAGGGCCTGTCCGCGCTTGAGGCCGCCAAGCAGGCGATGACCGAGATCGCCGGCGCACTGATCTCGATCGTGCTGGTCCTGGTCGCCGTGTTCCTTCCGGTCGCATTCCTCGGCGGGGTCACCGGCACGCTGTACCAGCAGTTCGCGATCACCATCGCGATCTCGGTGTTGATCTCCGGCGTCATGGCGCTGACGCTTTCGCCGGCGCTTGCCGCGATCCTGATCAAGTCGCACCATGGCGAGAAGAAGGGCTTCTTCCGCTGGTTCGAGAACACCTTCGACCGGCTGACGAAGAGCTATGTCGGCGCCGTGGCCCGCATGATTCAGGGCTGGCCGCTCGCGCTCGCTGCCTTCGGCGTGGCGATCGTCGGCATCCTGGTCCTGTTCCGCATCGTTCCCGGCAGCTTCGTGCCTGCCGAGGACCAGGGCTATTTCTTCGTCGTCATCGATGCGCCCGACACCGCGAGCCAGAGCTATGTCGGGGGAATCGTGCGCCAGGTCGAGCAGATCCTCGCGAAGGAGCCTGCCGTGCAGGATTTCGCGATGGTCAACGGGTACAGCCTGCTCGACGGAACGGTTCGCAACAACTCGGCCGTGTCCTTCCCGTCGATGAAGCCCTTCGACGAGCGAAAGGACCCGTCGCAACTCGCGTTCGAGGTCGTTCCCCGTCTGAACCAGCAGTTCGCGCAGATCAAGGAGGGCGTCGTTATGGCGGTCAACCCGCCGTCGATCCCCGGACTCGGCACGACCGGCGGCTTCGAGTTCTACATCCAGAACCGCGGTACCGGCGACACGCGGGCCACGGCCGAAGCGGTGCAGAAGTTCATCGCCGCCGCGCGCCAGCGCCCGGAACTCGCGGGCGTGACGACGACGTTCCGGCCGGCGACGCAGCAGCTCTACGTGGACCTCGATCGCAACCGTGCCGAGATCCTCGGCGTTCCGGTGCAGGATGCATTCCAGACGATGCAGGCGTACTTCGGCTCGACGCTCGCCGGCCAGTTCAGCCAGTCGAGCCGCGTGTGGTGGGTGATGCTGCAGGCGGACGCCGACTATCGTGCGGACCCGCGCGATTTCGACAAGGTATTCGTGCAGTCGCGCACGGGCAAGATGGTGCCGCTCTCCGCGCTGATCACCGTGCGCTACGTGGCGGCACCGAAGCTGCTCGAGCGGTTCAACGGTTTTCCGGCGGTGAAGATCACGGGCAGTCCAGCGCCGGGCTACAGCTCGGGCCAGGCGTTGGCCACGATGGAGGCCGTCGCGCGCGAGACGCTGCCCAGTGACTTTGCCTACGCCTGGGCCGGCCAGGCGCTGCAGGAGAAGGGCGCGGGCGGGACGTCGGCGGTTGCGTTCGTCGCGGGCCTGATCGTGGTGTTCCTGCTGCTGGCGGCGCAATTCGAGAAATGGACGCTGCCCGTCGCGGTGGTGCTCACCGTGCCGTTCGCCGTTCTCGGGGCGCTCGCGTTCACCTGGGCGCGCGGGCTGGAGAACGACGTCTACTTCCAGGTGGGGCTCGTGACCCTGGTGGGGCTCTCGGCCAAGAACGCCATCCTGGTGTGCGAGGTCGCCATCGAGCATGTGCGCCACGGCATGGCGGTGCGCGAGGCCGCGCTCGAGGCGGCCGGGGCGCGGCTGCGCGCCATCGTCATGACCTCGCTCGCCTTCGGGCTGGGCTGCGTGCCGCTCGCCATCGCCACCGGCCCCGGCGCGAACAGCCTGCGCGCGATCGGCACCGGCGTGATCGGCGGCATCGTCGCGTCGACTTTCGTGGCGATCTTCTTCGCGCCACTGTTCTTCTGGATGCTGGAGTCGCTCGGCGCCCGGCGCGGGAAGCAGGCGAGTGCAAAAGCCGCGGGCGCCAAAGCGGCGCCGGCCGCGGCGCCGGCAAAGGCGAAGGAGCGCTGACATGAAACGCGTCGTGTGCGCGACGATGCTTACCGCAGTCGCCGCCGGCTGCGCGGTCGGCCCGGACTACGAACGCCCGGCGGTCGAGATGCCCGCCGCGTGGCGGGTCGCGTCGGCGAAGGATGCCGAGATCGCCAACACCGCCTGGTGGAAGCAGTTCGACGATCCGGTGCTCGATGAACTCATCGACACCGCCTTGCGCGAGAACAGGGATCTCGTCATCGCCACCGCCCGGGTGGACCGCTTTCTCGGCGTCCTGACCACCACGCGCTCGGAGTTTTTCCCGCAGCTCGGCTACGGCCTCGATGCCAGCCGCAACCGCGCCAGCGAAACCGGCGCGACGCCGCTGCCGCCCGGCACCGATCCCTATTACGAGCTTTATCAGGGCGGGTTGAGCGCGGCCTGGCAGATCGACCTGTTCGGTCGCGTGCGCCGCCTGAGCGAGGCGGCGCGGGCGAACGCGCTGGCGAGCGAGCAGGCGCGCCGCGGCGTCATCCTGACCGTGGTGACCACGGTGGCGAGCGGCTACATCGGTTTGCGCGCGCTCGATCGCCAGCTCGAGATTTCCCGCGCCACGGCCAGGAACTACGCCGGCACGCTGAAGCTGTTCGAATTGCGCTACCGGGGCGGAATCGTGTCGTCGCTGGAACTGGCTCAGGTCAAATCGCAGTATCAGCAGGCATTGGCGGCCGTGCCGGTGCTCGAGCGCCAGGTGGCGACGCAGGAGAATCTGCTGTCGGTGCTGCTCGGTCGCAATCCGGGTCCGATCCCGCGCGGGCGAACCATCGAGCAGCTCGCGGCACCCGCCATTCCCGGCGGCCTGCCGGCGACACTGCTCGAACGCCGCCCCGATATTCTTCAGGCCGAACAGAACCTGGTCGCCGCCAACGCCAATATCGGCGCTGCCCGCGCGCTCTATTTTCCAAGTATCTCGATCACCGGATTCGCGGGATCGGTGAGCGCGGCGTTGAGCGACTTCGCCACCTCCCCGTCGGCGAGCGGCTTCGTGGCGGGCACCGTGGTCGGCCCGCTCTTTACCTTTGGCGCGATTTCCGGGCAGGTGGCGAGCGCCGAGGCCGGGCAGCGCGAGGCGCTTGGCCTCTTTCAGCAAGTGGTTCAGAACGCCTTGCGTGAAACCAACGATGCGCTGGTGGGGGCGCAAAAGAAGGCCGCGGAGTATGAGGCGCTCGCGCAACGCGTCGATGCCTTGCGCACGTACGCGCGACTCTCGCGGCTGCGCTTCGACAACGGCGTGGCGAGCTACCTCGAGGTGCTGTACGCCGAGAACGAGCTTTTCAGTGCCGAACTCACCACCGTGCGGGCGCAGGCCGAACGCAATACCGAGTTGATCAACGTGTACAAGGCCTTCGGCGGTGGTTGGGTGACGCTGGCCGATCCGCTGGCGGCGAGCCCGAAGTGATTGGCCGGCCCGCGCTGCGCCAGTTTGACCGAACCTTGTACAAGGCGACGAACTGACTGTCATTGCGCCGCCAAGGCCGCGGGTTACAATGCCGTCGACAAGGCAATGTTGGCGGGAATGCAACCATGCGGTCCGGACTGGGTGTCCATGAATGATGTCAGCCGGCGGGCTTGGTGCATGACGATGCCCGGATGGGTGGGGCGCGCCACCCGCGCCGCCCGATTAGCGGGCGCGATGATGCTCAGCGGCGTGCCGCTGCGCGCCCATGCCATGACCGGGCCGTGGGTGGATACCGCGGCCGATGTGTTGGCGTGGTTTGTAATAGTCCTCGTGCCAGTGGCGGGCATCTACCTCTTCTGGAAGGTGCACATTCTTCCGGAAATCATTGCCGAGAAGCGTCATCACCCGCAGAAGGACGCCATCAAGACGCTTTGCATTCTGTCACTCATCTTCGGCGGTCTGTTGTGGCCGTTCGCCTGGTTGTGGGCCTACAGCCGGCCGGTGATGTTCAAACTTGCCTACGGCACCGAGAAGCACGAGGACTATTACTAAGGAGCGGGCGCCGGGCGTGGCGCCGGCGGCGCAGGAGATCGCGCGCATTCGCACCGAGATCGAAAGCCTCACCAGGATGGGCGTCGAGGCCGATGACCTGAAGGCGCTGCGCAAGGAACTGGCGCGGCTCGAAACCCACCTCGCGGCGCCGGAGCGCAAGGGGAAGGGCTGATGGAAGCAATACTGCTTGGCATCTACGCCTTCGTCGTCTGGCTGATCTACTTCAAGTACAAGTGGCTGCCGTGGACGACGACGCACCAAGTGACGGTGGTAGTCATTCCGATCGTCGCGCTGACGGTCCTGGTCCTGTCGCTCAATTACTTCGCGCCGTCGTCGGCCGATGTGCGCGTGATCAAGTACGTGGTGCAGGTCAACCCGCAGGTGCGCGGGATGGTCATCGACGTGCCGGCGGCCGGCAACCTGCCCGTGAAGAAGGGCGAGGTGCTCTTCAAGATCGATCCGACGCCCTATCAGCTTCAGGTCAACGAGATCGAGGCGCAGCTGGTGCTGGCGCGCACGCGCCTCAAGCAATCGCGCGAACTGGCCGCCACCGGCGCCGGCAATCGCTTCGATGTCGAGCGCTATGAAACCGAGGCCGCCCAGTACCAGGCCAAGCTCGCCAATGCGCGCTGGGAGCTCGATCAGACCACGGTGTTCGCGCCCGCCAACGGCACGCCGATCAACGTGCAATTGCGTCGCGGCTCCTATGCCGTGCCGTTGCCG
>LJTQ01000111.1:0-6956 GCA_001303445.1 Betaproteobacteria bacterium SG8_39
CGTCGCGGAAAAAAGGTTATCCACAGGGGTCTGACCCCTACAGCATCAGCGGCAGCGAACGCAGCCGCTTGCCGGTCAGCAGGAAAAGGGCGTTGGCCACTGCCGGCGCGATCGGCGGCACGCCGGTCTCACCGACGCCGCGGGGTGGCGCACGGCTCGGCACGATGTGGGTCTCGATCTCGGGCGTTGCGGCAAGTCCCAGCAGCGGATAGTCGGGGTAGTTGCGCTGCTGCACCTGTCCGGCACGGATGTCGATCCGGCCGAAGAGCGCCGCGGTCAGGCCGAAGACGATGCCGCCCTCCATCTGTTGCGCGATGATCCCGGGGTTGACCGCGGTGCCGCAGTCGATCGCGCAGACCACGCGATGCACCCTGGGCCTGCCGATGTCGTCGAGCGAGACCTCGGCGACCTGCGCGACCACCGAGCCGTACGATTCGACCAGCGCGATGCCGCGCGCACGGCCGGCGGCCGGTGGCGTGGCCCAGCCCGCGCGCTCGGCGGCCAGCCTGAGCACCGCGGCGTGGCGCGGCGCGGCCGCGAGCAGCGCCAGCCGGAAGGCATAGGGGTCCTGCCGCAGCGCATGCGCGATCTCGTCGATGAAGCTCTCGGCGAAAAACGCGTTGTGCGAGTAGCCAACGCTGCGCCAGTTGCCGATCGGCACGCCCATGTCGGTGGCGACATGCTGCATGCGCTGGTGGTCGATGGCGTACGGCAGGGTGTAGAGGCCTTCGGCCGCGGTGCGGTCCGGGAGGTCGAGCGACATCAGCGGATACACGCGATTTCCCCAGCGCGGCACGATGCGATCGCCCGCCACACGGACGCGCAGCGCGCTCAGGCGGCCGCTGCCGTCGATCGCCGCCTCGAGCCGTGCGACGTGCGCCGGGCGGTAGAAGTCATGCGTCATGTCTTCTTCGCGTGACCAGGTCAGCTTGACCGGGCGCCCGGCGGTTTTCATTGCCACCCGAACGGCCTGGACGATGACGTCGGTCTCCAGCCGCCGGCCGAAACCGCCGCCGAGCAGCGTCACGTGAAGCGTCACCCGATCTTCCGCGACGCCCGCCGCCTTGGCCGCCGCTGCGCGCGCGAAGCTCGGCACCTGCGTCGGCGCCCAGACCTCGACCCCTTCGGCGGCCACGCGCGCGGTGCAGTTCATCGGCTCCATGGGCGCGTGCGCGAGGTAGGGCGCCTGGTACCAGGCTTCGAGCCTGCGCGGTGCCGCAGCAAAGGCGTCGTCGACCTCGCCGCGTGCATAGAAGCTGAAGCCGCTGTCCTGTTCCACCGCGGTGCGCAGCCGCTGCCGCAGCTCGCGATCGTCGAGCGATGCGTTCGGTCCGGGCGTCCAGCGCGCCTTGACGGCCGCTGCCGCGCGCTCGGCATGCCACCCGCTGTCGGCCACGACCGCGAAGCCGGCGCTCGCGCCCGCCGCGGCGGGTAGCTCGACGACCTGGCGCACGCGCGGCATCGCCAGCGCGGCCTTGGCATCGAGCGCAGCCAACCCGCCGCCGAGCTCGGGGCACATGCGTACCGCAGCGTGCAGCATTTCCGGCAGCCGCACATCGATGCCGAACACCGCGCTGCCGTCCACCTTGGCGGGCACGTCGAGTCGCGGCGCCGGCGTGCCGATCAAGCGCCAGACGGTGGGCGGCTTGAGGACGATGCGTTCGGGCGCAAGCGCTACGGCCGCGCGCGCGAGCTCGCCGTAGTGCGCGGCCCGATCCGCGCCGCAGAGCACGCGTCCCTCGAGCGTATGGCAACGGTCGACCGGTACGTTCCAGCGGCGCGCGGCGGCGGCGACGAGCGCGGCGCGCGCGCTGGCGCCCGCCAGGCGCAGCACGTCCCAGGCATCGGCCACGCTGGTCGAGCCGCCGGTGACGATGATGCCCAGTTCGCGCCCGACCTTGGCGGTGAGCCACTTGGCGCCGTCGGCGAGCGCGCCGTCCTGTTCCAGCGGATGCAGGGGCAGCAGGGCGACCACGCCGGCGACGTTGCCGTAGATCGCGTCGAACGACGCCTGTACGAGGCGCACGCGCTCGAGCGGCAGGTCGAGCTCCTCGGCGACGAGCATCGGAAGCGCGGTGTGCACGCCCTGGCCCATCTCGGCGCGCGGCATGGCGATCGTCGCACCGCCGTCGGCGTCGATCTTCAGCCAGCCGTTCAGCGCGACCTGGCCGCCGCTGACCGGCAGCAGGCTCGCATCGCCCAGACGGCTGCGCGGCGGCAGCAGACCCCAGCCGACCACCAGCGCGCCGGCAGTGCCGAGCGCAGAGAGCAGAAAGGTGCGCCGCTTCATCGCGTCAGGCGCGCTCGCCCTGCAGCAGCCGCGCGGCGCGCTGAATCGCCGCGCGCACCCGCGGGTAGGTCCCGCAGCGGCACAGGTTGGTCATCAGCCGGTTGATCTCGACCTCGGTCGGCTCCGGGTGGCGGTTGAGCAGGCCGGCGGCGGCCATCAGCATGCCGGACTGGCAGTAGCCGCACTGCGGCACCTGTTCTTCGATCCACACCTGCTGCAGCGTCCGCAGCACACGATCCGGCACGGATTCGATGGTGCGCACGCGCTTGCCGACCGCGCCCGAGACCGGGAAGACGCAGCTGCGCACCGGGTGGCCGTCGATCAGTACCGTGCAGGCGCCGCAGGCGCCGATGCCGCAGGCGAACTTGCTGCCGGTGAGACCCGCGAGATCGCGCAGCACCCAGAGCAGCGGCATCTCCGGCTCGGCATCGACTTCGAGCCGGCGGTCATTGACGTCGAGCGCGATCATCGGTCGCCCATCGGCTGCATCACAGCGCGCGGCGCACGCGCGTAAGCGTCGCGTCGTCGGGATGGCGTGCCACCTCAAATCCCATCCGGCGCGCGAGCATCAGCATCGGCCGGTTGGTCGACAGCACGTCGCCGTAGATCGCCCTGAGGCCGCGCGCGCGCGCCACCGCCACCAGCTTCTCCAGCATGCGGCGGCCGATGCCGCGGCCCTGCCAGGCGTCGGCGACCACCAGCGCAAACTCGCAGTCGCGGCCGCCCGCGTCGACCACGTAGCGCGCCACGCCGATGATCAGCTCGGCGTCGTCGAGCATGGTGATCGCGGCAAGCGCCACTTCGCGCACGCCGTCGACCTCGATCAGGCCCCGGATGTATTCGTCGGTGATCTTGCGGGCGCCGCCGAGCAGGCGGTTGTAGCGCGTGCGTTCCGACAGTCCGGTGACGAAGCGGCGCTCGATCTCCGCGTCGCCGCGCTGCAGCGGCCGCAGCGTCACCGATTGGCCGATGACCGGCTGGAACGATTCGACGAGGTCTTCGGCGCTCAGAAGCGGATCCGGCCGCGCAGGATCTCGGACCACATCACCCAGTCGCCGATGAAGCTCCACAGCGGATAGGTGAAGGTGGCCGGACGATTCTTCTCGAAGACGAAGTGCCCGACCCAGGCGAACGCGTAGCCGACGACCAGGCCGGCGAGCAGCCAGCCGGCGTTCAGCGTGACCACGGCGGTCACGAGGCAGGCCAGGCCGAGGCTGGTGCCGACGAAGTGCAGCCGCCGGCAGGTCCGGTTGGCGTGCTCCGACAGATAGAACGGGTAGAACTCGGTGAAATTCGCGTAGCGTCCCGCTTCGCTGTCGAGCTGTCCCATCGTCGCCTCCCTGCCGCGTCACATGTTCGGGTAGTTCGGCCCGCCACCGCCTTCGGGCACCACCCAGACGATGTTCTGCGTCGGGTCCTTGATGTCGCAGGTCTTGCAGTGCACGCAGTTCTGCGCGTTGATCTGCAGACGCGGGTTCGCACCGTCGTCGTCGCGCATGATTTCATACACGCCGGCCGGGCAGTAGCGCTGCTCGGGCGCGTCGTAGCGCGCGAGGTTCACGGCGATCGGCACCGCCGGGTCCTTCAGCCTGAGGTGCACCGGCTGGTCCTCGCCGTGGTTGGTGTTGGAAAACGACACCGAGGTGAGGCGATCGTAGCTCAGCACGCCGTCCGGCTTCGGGTACTGGATCGGCTGCGCGGCGCTCTTGTCGAGCAGCGTCTCGTGGTCGGCGTGCGCATGTTGCAGCGTCCAGGGCGCCTTGCCGCGCAGCACGACCTGGTCGATGCCGAACATCAGCGAGCCGACGACCAGGCCCTTGGCCATCCACGGCTTGAAGTTGCGCGCGCGGTGCAGCTCGTCATACAGCCAGCTGGCGCGAAAGGCCTGCGGATAGGCTTCAAGGGCGTCGTGTGCACGCCCTGCGCCGAGCGCGTCGAACGCCGCCTCGGCGGCGAGCATGCCCGTCTTGATCGCGCAGTGGCTGCCCTTGATGCGCGAGGCGTTGAGAAAGCCCGCGTCGTCGCCGATCAGGCAGCCGCCGGGAAAGACGAACTCGGGCAGCGACTGCAGCCCGCCCGCGGAGATCGCGCGTGCGCCGTAGGCCACGCGCTTGCCACCCTCGAAAAAGCCGCGGATCGCCGGATGCGTCTTGTAGCGCTGGAATTCCTCGTACGGACTGAGATAGGGGTTGGTGTAGGCCAGGCCGACGACGAAACCCACCGCCACCAGGTTGTCGTCGAGGTGATAGAGGAAGGAGCCGCCGTAGGTCTTGGCGTCGAGCGGCCAGCCGGCGGTGTGCACCACCAGCCCGGGCTGGTGCTTTTCCGGCTTGATCTCCCACAGCTCCTTCAGGCCGATGCCGTAGACCTGCGGGCCGGCGTCGCGCCGCAGATCGAACTTGGCCTCGAGCTGCTTGCCGAGGTGGCCGCGGCAACCTTCGGCAAAAAACGTGTACTTGGCGTGCAGCTCCATGCCGGGCTGGTAGGCGTCGGTCTTTTCGCCGGCGCGGTTGACGCCCAGGTCGCCGGTGGCGACGCCCTTCACGCTGCCGTCGGCGTTGAACAGCACCTCGGCCGCGGCAAAGCCCGGAAAGATCTCGACGCCGAGGCGCTCGGCCTGCTCGCCGAGCCAGCGGCACACCGCGCCCAGGCTGATCACGTAGTTGCCGTGATTCTTGAAGCAGGCCGGCAGCATCCAGTTCGGCGTGCGCCGCGCGCCCGTTTCGCTCAGCAAAAGAAAGCGGTCCTCGCTGACTTCGACCGTGAGCGGCGCGCCCTGGTCCTTCCAGTCGGGCATCAGCTCGTTCAGCGCGCGGGGGTCCATCACCGCGCCGGAGAGGATGTGGGCGCCGATCTCGGAGCCTTTCTCGAGCACGCAGACCGAAATCTCCCGCGCCGCTTCCGCCGCACGCTGCTTGAGCCGGATCGCTGCGGCGAGCCCGGCCGGACCGCCGCCGACGACGACGACGTCGTACTCCATCGATTCGCGTTCCATGCGGCCAATTATAGAATGGCGCGTTCCCGCAGGATTTCCGCACGATGAGCGACACGCCCCTTTGGACCCCTTCGCCCGAGCACGTCGCGCGCACGCGGCTGGCGGCGTTCATGCAACAGGCGGGCCATCGCGACTACGCGGCGCTGCACCGCTGGTCGATCGAGCACCGCGAAGCGTTCTGGAACCTGCTGTGGGATTTCTGCGCAGTGCGCGGCGAGAAGGGCGCGACCACGCTGCGCGACGGCGAGCGCATGCCCGGCGCGACCTGGTATCCCGAGGGTCGCCTCAACTTCGCCGACAATCTGCTGCGCGCACGGGACGATACGGATGCGCTGGTGTTCTGGGGCGAGGACAAGGTGCGCCGCAGGCTGTCGCACCGCGCGCTCGGCGACCTGGTGTCGCGCATGGCGCAGGCGCTCGCCGCGGCCGGGGTGAAGAAGGGCGACCGGGTCGCGGGCTATCTGCCCAACCTGCCGGAATCGATCGCCGCGACGCTCGCCACGGCGAGCCTGGGCGCGATCTGGTCGTCCTGCTCGCCGGATTTCGGCGTGCAGGGCGTGCTCGACCGCTTCGGGCAGATCGAGCCCCGGGTGCTGTTCTGTGCCGACCGCTATCTCTACGGCGGCAAGGAGTTCAGCACGCTGGACAAGGTCGCCGAGATCCTCGCGCAGCTGCCGAGCGTGGCGCGCTGCGTGGTGATCCCCTACGACGCCGAGGCGCCGGACCGCGCCGGGGCGGGCACGCTGAAGAACGGCGTGACGCTCGACGACTTCATCGCGCCCTTCGCCGCGCGCGACATCGCCTTCGAGGCGGTGGAATTCAACCATCCGCTCTACATCCTGTACTCCTCGGGCACCACGGGCGTGCCGAAATGCATTGTGCACGGCACCGGCGGCACGCTGCTGCAGCACCTCAAGGAACACCAGCTGCAGTCCGACGTGCGGCCCGGGGACCGGCTGTTCTATTTCACGACGCTCGGCTGGATGATGTGGAACTGGCTGGTGTCCGGCCTGGCCTCCGGGGCGACGCTGCTCCTGTACGACGGCTCGCCGTTCGTCTCGCGCGGCCGCATCGTGTTCGACTTTGCCGACGCCGAGGGCATGACGCAGCTCGGGACCTCGGCGAAGTACATCGACGCGATCGCCAAGGTCGGCCTGGAGCCGCGCCGCACGCACAGGCTCGGCGCGCTGCGCGCGCTGCTCTCGACCGGCTCGCCGCTGATGCCCGAGGGCTTCGACTACGTCTACCAGAAGATCAAGAGCGACCTCTGCCTGTCGTCGATCTCGGGCGGTACCGACATCGTGTCCTGCTTCGTGCTCGGCAACCCGATCGGGCCGGTGTGGCGCGGCGAGATCCAGGCGCCGGGCCTGGGCATGGCGGTCGAGGTGTTCGACGACAGCGGAAAATCGGTGGTCGGAGAAAAGGGCGAGCTGGTGTGCACCCGGGCATTCCCGTCGATGCCGGTCGGCTTCTGGAACGACCCCGATGGGGCGAAGTACCGGGCCGCCTATTTCGAGAAGTATCCGAATGTCTGGCGCCATGGCGACTGGTGCGAGATCACCCCGCATGGCGGCATGATCATCTACGGACGGTCGGATGCGGTGCTCAATCCGGGCGGCGTGCGCATCGGCACTGCCGAGATCTACCGCCAGGTCGAGGCCTTCGACGAAG
>LJTQ01000111.1:6964-14326 GCA_001303445.1 Betaproteobacteria bacterium SG8_39
ACGAAGTCGTCGAATCGATCGTCGTCGGCCAGGACTGGGACGGCGACCTGCGCGTGGTGCTGTTCGTCAAGCTGCGCGAGGGCGCGACCCTCGGTGCCGACCTCGTCAAC
Source organism: Betaproteobacteria bacterium SG8_39 (assembly GCA_001303445.1). Lineage (GTDB taxonomy): Bacteria > Pseudomonadota > Gammaproteobacteria > Burkholderiales > SG8-39 > SG8-39. The sequence continues at coordinate 7,075 of LJTQ01000111.1, forward strand.
CGGATCAAGCAGCGCGTGCGCGCCAACACCACGCCGCGCCACGTGCCGGCGAAGATCCTGCAGGTCGCCGACATTCCGCGCACCAAGAGCGGCAAGATCGTCGAGCTCGCCGTGCGCGACGTGATTCACGGCCGCGCGGTGAAGAACGTCGAAGCGCTCGCCAATCCCGAGGCGCTCGAGCACTTCCGCGGCCGCGCCGAGCTGGCAGGCGCCTGAGCATCCGCATGCAGCCGCTTGCCTTCGAGGAGATCGCCACCGGGCTGCAGTTCCCCGAGGGGCCGATCGCGATGCCCGACGGCTCGATCCTGCTGGTCGAGATCGCGCGCGGCACGCTGTCGCGCGTCACGCCGGCGGGCCGCATCCACGTCGTCGCCAAGCTGGGCGGCGGCCCGAACGGCGCAGCGCCCGGTCCGGGCGGCAAGATCTACGTCGCGAACAACGGCGGCTTCACCTGGGTACGGCTCGCCGACGGCCGCCTGTTTCCCTCGACGCAGCCCGACGATTACAGCGGCGGGCGCATCCAGGTCGTCGACCCGGAAAGCGGGCATTTCGAGACGCTGTACGACGCCTGCGACGGACGCGGCCTGCGCGGACCGAACGATCTGGTGTTCGACGGCGCCGGCGGATTCTGGTTCACCGACCTCGGCAAGACGCGCGCGCGCGAGCAGGACCGCGGCGCGGTGTACTACGCGCGCGCCGATGGCTCGAGGATCGAGGAGAAGATCTTTCCGCTCGAGCGGCCGAACGGCATCGGACTGTCGCCAGACGGGCACAGGCTGTACGTCGCCGAGACGACCACCGCGCGGCTGTGGGCCTTCGATCTCGCCGCGCCCGGCGAGATCCGCTCGGCGAACGGGCCCTACCGGAGCGAGAAGGGCCGCGTGCTCGCCGGGCTCGGCGGCTACCAGTTCTTCGACTCGCTGGCGGTCGACGCCGCCGGGCACATCTGCGTGGCCACGCTGGTGACCGGCTGCATCACCGACATCGCCCCCGACGGCGCGGCGATCACGCAGCACGCGCTGCCCGACCCGATGGTGACCAACGTCTGCTTCGGCGGCGCCGATCTGCGCACCGCCTACGCGACACTGTCGATGAGCGGGCGGCTGGTGCGCGCGGCCTGGCCGCGGCCCGGCCTCGCCCTCGCGCACAGCGCGTCGGCCTGAGCGCGGCGCGCGCGGCAGTTTTTGCGAGCCCCTGTGACCGATTGCGGTTATTCGGGCGCGCCGGATTGGTGTAGACTTCGGCAACCGCGCCCCGCTGGGTGAAATGACCAAGTACGTGTTTGTCACCGGTGGCGTTGTGTCCAGCCTCGGCAAGGGCATAGCCGCCGCCTCCCTGGCCGCGATCCTCGAATCGCGCGGTATCCGAGTCACCAACATCAAGCTGGATCCCTACATCAACGTGGATCCCGGCACCATGTCGCCGTTCCAGCACGGCGAGGTGTTCGTCACCGAGGACGGCGCCGAGACCGACCTCGACCTGGGCTACTACGAGCGCTTCCAGAGCTCGAAGATGCGCCGCACGAACAATTTCACCACCGGTCAGATCTACGAGTCGGTGATCAAGAAAGAGCGCCGCGGCGAGTACCTGGGCGGCACGGTGCAGGTCATTCCGCACATCACCGACGAGATCAAGCAGTACATCAAGCGCGGCGCGGGCGACGCCGAGGTCGCGATCATCGAGATCGGCGGCACGGTGGGCGACATCGAATCGCTGCCCTTCCTCGAGGCCATCCGCCAGATGGGGCTCGAGCTCGGGCGCAACAACGTCTGCTACATCCACCTCACGCTGGTGCCGTACATCGCCTCCTCGGGCGAGATCAAGACCAAGCCGACGCAGCACTCGGTCAAGGAGCTGCGCGAGATCGGCGTGTCGGCCGACGTCGTGCTGTGCCGCACCCTGCAGCCGCTGCCGGAGGAGGAGAAGCGCAAGATCGCGCTGTTTTGCAACGTGCAGAAGGAGGCCGTGATCTCGGCCTGGGACGTCGACTCGATCTACAAGATCCCGATGATGCTGCACGAGCAGATGCTCGACGAGATCGTCTGCCACAAGCTCGGCATCCTGGCGCGCGCGGCGAACCTCTCGGCCTGGCGCGGGCTGGTCGACGCCCTCGAGCACCCCGAGCGCGAGGTCGACGTCGCCTTTGTCGGCAAGTACGTCGACCTGCAGGACTCGTACAAGTCGCTCAACGAAGCGCTGTTGCACGCCGGCATCCACACCCGCAGCAAGGTCAACATCCACTACGTCGACTCCGAGGACCTCGAGCGCCACGGCACCGGCGTGCTCGACAGCGTCGACGCGATCCTGGTGCCCGGCGGCTTCGGCAAGCGCGGCACCGAGGGCAAGATCGCCGCGGTGCGCTACGCGCGCGAGCAGGGCGTGCCCTACCTCGGCATCTGCCTCGGCATGCAGCTCGCGATCATCGAGTTCGCGCGCGACGTCGCCGGCCTGGACGGCGCGCACTCGACCGAGTTCGATCTCGACACGCCGCATCCGGTGGTCGGGCTGATCACCGAGTTCGTCGATCGCGAAGGCCGCATCCAGAAGCGCGATGCCGGCTCCGACCTCGGCGGCACCATGCGGCTCGGCGGACAGGCCTGCGCACTGGAGAAGGACAGCAAGGTGCGCGAGATCTACGGCGTCGATTCGGTGCTCGAGCGGCACCGTCACCGCTACGAGGTGAACAACGCCTACGTGCCGCGCCTGTCGGCGGCCGGCATGCGCTTTTCCGGCCGCTCGCCCGATCACGACCTGGTCGAGATGGTGGAGCTGCCCGGGCACCCCTGGTTCGTCGGCTGCCAGTTCCATCCCGAGTTCACCTCGACGCCGCGCGGCGGCCACGCATTGTTCAAGTCCTTCGTCACGGCGGCGATCGGCAACCGCGGGCGCGGCAAGCGCTCGGCGCCGGGCGGCTCGCTCTCCGTGGTCGCGGCCTGAGGCGGGACGACCGGCGATGAAGCTCTGCGGATTCGAGGCGGGTCCGGACCGGCCGCTGTTTCTCATCGCCGGGCCCTGCGTGGTCGAGTCGCTCGAGCTGCAGCTCGAGACCGCGACACGGCTGAAGGCGATCTGCGCCGCGCTCGGCGTGCCGTTCATCTTCAAGTCCTCCTTCGACAAGGCGAACCGCAGCTCGGGCAAGTCGTTCCGCGGCCTGGGCATGGACAAGGGCCTCGAGATCCTCGCCGAGGTCAAGCGCCGCCTCGGCGTGCCCCTGCTGACCGACGTGCACACGGTCGAGGAGATCGCGCCGGCGGCCGCGGTCGTCGACGTGCTGCAGACGCCGGCGTTCCTCTGCCGGCAGACCGACTTCATCCGTGCCGCGGCCTCCGCAGGACGCCCGGTGAACATCAAGAAGGGCCAGTTCCTCTCGCCGCAGGAGATGAAGAACGTGGTCGACAAGGCGCGCGAGGCGAGCGGCGCGGACAACGTGCTGGTCTGCGAGCGCGGCTTTTCCTTCGGCTACGGCAACCTGGTGTCCGACATGCGCTCGCTTTCGATCCTGCGCGACACGGACTGCCCGGTGGTGTTCGACGCGACCCACTCGGTGCAGCTGCCCGGCGGGCAGGGCACCGCCTCGGGCGGCCAGCGCGAGTTCATCCCGGTGCTGGCGCGGGCCGCCGTGGCGAGCGGTGTCTCCGGGCTGTTCATGGAGACGCACCCGAACCCGGAAAAGGCGCTGTCGGACGGTCCGAACGCCTGGCCGCTCGAGCTCATGCAGCCCCTGCTCGAGACGCTGGTCGCGCTCGACCGGGTGGTCAAGGCGAACGGCTACATCGAAGATCGCGTGAAGAGCGGGGCGCCCGGCAGCGCGCGCCCGGCCGCGAAGCGCAGACAACAACCAGAAAACGCTTAAGGAAACGAGACATGAGCTCCATCGTTGACGTCGTCGCGCGCGAGATCCTCGACTCGCGCGGCAACCCCACGATCGAGGCCGACGTGCTGCTCGAGTCGGGCGTGATGGGCCGCGCCGCAGTGCCTTCGGGCGCGTCGACCGGCACGCGCGAGGCCATCGAGCTGCGTGACCACGACGCCCAGCGCTTCGGCGGCAAGGGCGTGCTGAAGGCGGTCGAGCACGTGAATACCGAGATCTCCGAGGCGATCGTCGGGCTCGACGCCTCGGAGCAGACCTTCATCGACCGCACCCTGAACGACCTCGACGGCAGCGAGAACAAGTCGCGCCTCGGCGCGAATGCGCTGCTCGCCGTGTCGATGGCGGTTGCCAAGGCGGCGGCGGAGGAATCCGGCCTGCCGCTGTACCGCTACTTCGGCGGCTCGGGCGCGATGCGCATGCCGGTGCCGATGATGAACGTGGTGAACGGCGGCGCGCACGCCAACAACGGGCTCGACATCCAGGAATTCATGATCGTGCCGGTGGGCGCGCAGACGTTCCGCGAAGCGCTGCGCTGCGGCGCGGAGGTGTTCCAGGCGCTCAAGAAATTGATCGACGGCAAGCGCATGTCGACCGCGGTGGGCGATGAAGGCGGTTTCGCGCCGAGCCTGTCCTCGCACGCGGTGGCGATCGAGCTGATCATCGAGGCGGTGGAGAAGGCCGGCTACACCGCCGGGCAGGACGTTCTGCTGGCGCTCGATTGCGCGAGCTCGGAGTTCTACGTCGACGGCGTCTACGACCTCGCCTCGGAGGGCCGCAAGCTCTCCTCGGAGGCGTTCGCCGATTACCTCGCCACCCTGGCCGAGCGCTTTCCGATCGTCTCGATCGAGGACGGCATGGCGGAAGCCGACTGGGCGGGCTGGAAGCTGCTCACCGAGCGGCTCGGGCGCAACGTGCAGCTGGTCGGCGACGATGTCTTCGTCACCAACACCCGCATCCTGCAGGAGGGCATCCAGCAGGGCGTGGCGAACGCAATCCTCATCAAGGTGAACCAGATCGGCACACTCACGGAAACGTTTGCTGCGATCGAGCTCGCCAAGCGCTCGGGCTACGCCTCGATCATCTCGCACCGCTCGGGCGAGACCGAGGACACCACCATCGCCGACATCGCGGTCGGCACCAACGCGCTGCAGATCAAGACCGGCTCGCTGTCGCGCTCGGACCGCGTCGCGAAGTACAACCAGCTGCTGCGCATCGAGGAAGACCTCGGCGACTCGGTGGACTACCCCGGCCGCGACGCCTTCCGCCAGCTGCGCTAGCGCGGGGCGGGGCCGGCGCCTGCGATGAAAATTCTCGCCGCGATCCTCGGCAGCCTGGTGGTCCTGATCCAGTACCCCCTGTGGCTCGGCAAGGGCGGCTGGCTGCGGGTCTGGGACGTCGAGCGCCAGCTCGCCGAGGACCGCAACCGCAACCAGCAGCTGCGGTTTCGCAACGCCGCGCTCGCCGCCGAAGTGCGCGACCTGAAGGAAGGGCTCGAGGCGATCGAGGAGCGCGCGCGCTTCGAGCAGGGCATGGTGAAGAAGGACGAGATCTTCTTCCAGATCATCGAGACGCCGGCCGCGCCGCGCTGACGCGGGCTGGTTTCGCTCAGTCTGGGCCCAGCGCGCCACGCATGAACGCGGCGGCGCGGCGCAGCGAGTCCTGCGTCGCCAGGTCGTCGGCGAAGGTCCGCACGCTGGGCGGGCGGAAATCGAAGCCGCGCCCGACGCCCGGATAGACGATCACCCGCGCCGCGCGTTTCTTTTCCTGCAGCGATTCAATGCCGGCGAGGATCGGCCGATAGCGCTGGTACTGCTCGTGCTCGCCGAAGAACACCAGCACGGGAATCGTCAGCGCATCGACCTCGGGCGCGTACTGGTAGACCTGCATCGGCTCCGGGGCATTGGGGTCCTGCCAGTGCGGATACCACGAGACGTAACAGGCCACCTGCGATTGCCGTCCATGCGTGGTCAGCGCTTTGAGCGCGTAATACCCGCCGCGCGTGTGCGAGGCGACGCAGAGCTTCGGCTGGCCCTTCGCCTCCGGAAGCGAAAGCGCATAGTCGATCGCCGCCGCGGCGTCACCCTCGGTCGCCGGGTCGTGGCGGATCGGGTACGGGTCGATGAAGCGTGCGGCGTAGAAGTTGGGCGCCACCACCGTGAAGCCGCGCGCGGCGAGGCGCAGCGGGATGAGGCGCGTGAGCTCGTCGACGCCACGCCGGCCGTGCATGAAAACGATCACCGGGAAGCGGCCGCTGCCCTGCGGGCGGTGGATGCGCACCGGCACCTCGACCTCGCCGCTGCGGTAGGCCGCTTCGCGCACCGTCACCGCGTGGTTCTCGGCCTGCGGGATGCGGCCGCGGTTCCACCACTCGGCGTCCCACCACCCTTTGTCCTTGTCCTGCGGAAACTCGGTGCGCGTCCAGGGCGCGGCATCGGCCATCGCCGACGCGGCCGCGAACGCGAGACAGAGTGCGAACCAGCGCATGGGGTCTCCTCGGATCGTTCTCCTTCCGGGATAATAGGCGGCCCACAGGAGGACGGCCATGAAACTCACCGATCAGCAGCTCGAACAATTCGATCGCGACGGCTACCTGTTCTTCCCGAGCCTGTTCTCGGCCGAGGAGGTGAAGGTGCTCACCGATGCCGTGCCGGCGCTCTACGCCGAGCGTCGTCCGGAGAACGTGCGCGAGAAGGCCGGCGACGCGGTGCGCACCAATTTCGCGGCGCACATGTACAGCGCGCCCTTCGCGCGCCTGGCGCGCCACCCGCGCATGGTCGAGCCGATCGAGCAGATCTTCGGCGAGCCGCTGTACATGCACCAGTTCAAGATCAACGGCAAGATGGCCTTCGACGGCGATGTCTGGCAGTGGCACCAGGACTACGGCACCTGGAAGAACGACGATGCGATGCCCGAGGCGCGCGCCATGAACGTGGCGATCTTCCTCGACGACGTGAACGAGTTCAACGGCCCGCTGATGTTCATCCCGGGCAGCCACAAGCTCGGCGTGCTCGAGGCCGGGCACGACACCTCGACCACCAGTTATCCGCTGTGGACCATCGACCACGAGACGATCGCCAAGCTCGTCGCGCGCGGCGGCATCGTGGCGCCGAAGGGTCCCGCGGGCTCGATGATCCTGTTCCACGGCTGCCTGGTGCACGCCTCGACCTCGAACCTTTCGCCGTGGAACCGGGTCAGCGTGTACCTGTCGCTGTGCGCGGTGTCGAACCACATCCGCCGCTTCAAGCGTCCGGGCTACATCGCGCACCGCGACTTCACAGCGATCGAATGCCTGCCCGAAGACTGCCTGCTGAAGGACTATGCCGTGCCGCTGCCCTGGAAGGACGGCACGCCGGCCGAAGAGCTGCAGGGTCTGCGCGAGGC
>LJTQ01000156.1 GCA_001303445.1 Betaproteobacteria bacterium SG8_39
AGCTGGGGCGCGACGCAGGCGGCACGCGCTGGCCCTGGATCGCCTTTGCCGCCGCCTGCATGGCCTTGAGCGGCGCGCTGCTGCTCTACGCGCAAACCACGATCCCGATGGGCACGGCCTACGCGGTCTGGACCGGGATCGGCGCGGTCGGCACCTTCGTCCTCGGCATCCTCGTGTTCCGCGAGTCGGCGCAGCTGACGCGCTTTTTCTTCGCCGGCCTGATCGTGGCGGGCATCGTCGGGCTCAAGCTCGCGGCGCATTGATCGCCGAAGCCGGACCGTTTCCGCACCATGAGCCTGCTCACCGTCGCCTGGTCCATGTGTGCCGGCGCCTGCGCGATCATCGGCCTCGCGCAGCTGTTTCTCTGGATGCGCGAGCCCGCGCACAGGGTCTACCTGCTCTCTGCGGCGATGTCGTTCGCCGCGACTGCGACGGCACTGATCGAGCTCGCGCTGATGAAATCGAGCGACATCGCCCGCTACGGCCGCCTGCTGCAGTGGGAGAACGCGGCCGTGTTCGCGCTGGTCGTGCCACTCGTCTGGTTCGTCCATCTGCGCCTCGGCTCGCGCCGCCGCTGGCTCGCGGCGCTCGTCACGTCCCTCTGGTGCGCGACGCTGGTCATCAATTTCCTCTTCCCGCAGAGCATCGTGTTCGCCGAGATCGTGCGGCTGGATGTCCACGCGACCGCCTGGGGCGAGCCCTACGCAACCGCCAGCGGGACGTTGAACCCCTGGGTGCTGCTGCCGAACATCGCCTCGCTTCTGATTCTGGCGTACGTTGCCGATGCCGGACTGCAGTCCTGGCGCGCCGGTGAGCGCCCGCGCGCGGTGCTCGTCGCGGGTGCGATCGTCCTGTTCATGCTGCTCGGGGGGATCCAGGCGCCTCTGGTCGACGCAGGACTGCTGCACACGCCGTACATGATCAGCTTTGCCTACCTGGCCATCGTCTTTGCCCTGGCCTACGAGCTGGCCGAGAGCACGCGGCGGGTGTCGATCCTCGAGCGGCAGCGCGCCGAAGCGTTGGCCGATGCGCGCGAGGCGCACGCGGAATTCGAGCGCCTTGGGCGCGCATCGCTGCTCGGCGAGCTGGCGGCCAGCATCGCCCACGAGCTGAATCAGCCGCTCGCCGCGATCCTGGCGAACGCCCAGGCGGCGAAGCGCATGCTCGCCGCGCCCGACGCCGACCGCGAAGAACTGCGCGCGATCGTGGAGGATGTCGTGCGCGACGACAAGCGCGCGAGCGACGTGATTCACCACCTGCGCGCGCTGCTGCAGAAGCAACGCAGCCACCACGAGCGGCTGTCGTTCGCGGTGCTGCTGCGCGAAACCGCGGCGTTGGTGCAGGCCGAGCTGCAGGCGAAGCGCATCCGGCTGACGCTCGACACCGGCGCCTCCGAATGGCTGGTCGAAGCCGACCGCGTCGGCATGCAGCAGGTCGTGCTCAATCTGCTGTCGAACGCGATCCGGGCGCTGCGCGATACGCCCGAAGCGGATCGCCAGCTGCGGCTCGCGCTCAGCCGGCAGGACGACATGCTCTGCCTGAGCGTCGCGGACCGCGGCCGGGGCATCCCCGCGGAGGTGATGCCGCATCTGTTCGACCCGTTCTACACCTCGAACACCGGCTCCTTCGGCATGGGCCTTGCGCTTTGCAAGCGCATCGTCGAGGCCCACGGCGGCATGATCGGGGTCGGGAACCGTCCTGACGGCGGTGCCGAGGTGCGCGTCACGCTCCCGCTGGCAACGCGCCATGCCTGAGGCGCGCCCCGTCGTGTTCGTCATCGACGACGATGCGTCGCTGCGGCGGGCGCTCGAGCGGCTGCTGCGCACCGAAGGCTATGCCGTGGAGGGCTTCGCGAGCGCGCAGGCCTACCTCGCACGCGCACCCTACGACGGCCCCGGCTGCCTGCTGCTCGATCTCGCGATGCCGGGCATCGACGGCCTCGAGCTGCAGCAACGCCTCACCCGCGACGCAGCGTCGCTGCCGATCGTTTTTCTGTCCGGTCATGCCAATGTGCCGGAGAGCGTCAACGCGATGAAGATGGGTGCGGTCGATTTCCTCACCAAACCTGCCGACGACGCGGATCTGCTGGCCGCGGTCAGGGCGGCGCTCCTGCAGCGCGACACGCAACTCGCCGCGCGCGAGCGCCTGGCGACGCTCAGCGCGCGTGAGCGCGAAGTCATGCATCTCGTCGTCGAGGGTCTGCGCAACAAGGAGATTGCCGCGCGCCTGGGAATCACCGAGAAAACAGTGAAGGTGCATCGCGCGCGCGCGATGGAAAAGACGGGCGCGACGTCCCTGCCGGAACTCGTTCGGCTCGCCGCCGAGGACAGTCCACCCTCCCCCCCCGATCGAGCCCAGCCATAGGCCCTGGGCGATTGGCCCAAAGGCCAATAGCGCCGCCCGCCGGCCGCCGTCACACTGTGGCGGTGAATGCGACCGTCGTAGCCGCCACCGTTTACATCGTAGACGACGACCCCTCGATTCCGCGCGCGCTCGTGCGCCTGCTGCGGACTGCCGGAATGGAGAGCTTCGCCTTTGCGTCGATCGACGCGTTCCTGGCGGCAGACATTGCGCCCGGCGGGGCCTGCGTGATCGCCGACGTGCGCCTCGATCACGACGATGGTCTGCGGATCCCGCAGCTGCTCGCCGCGCGCGACACGCGCCTGCCGGTAATCTTCCTCACCGCGGTCGACACTGAGGACATGCGCGTTCGCGCGCACCAAGCGGGTGGCATGGCCTTCTTTCGCAAGCCGGTGGACGATCAAGCGCTGATCGACACGATCCGCTGGGTGCTGCAGGAGCCCGCTGGACGCGCGAACCATGCGCGCGCCCGGCACTTGAATTGAAGTTATCGAAAGCATTGATCAGCGAGGAGAAACGGAAATGGAAAAACTCTTTCTGCGCCTAGTGGTTCCGGTGCTGCTGGCCTGCGGCGTCGCAGCCGCGCCTGCCCTTGCCGCCGGCAAGCCGAACATCGTCGTGATCTGGGGCGACGACATCGGCGTGCACAACATCAGCGCCTACAACCATGGAATCATGGGCTACAAGACGCCCAGCATCGACCGAATCGCGCGGGAAGGCGCCCTGTTCACCGACGCCTATGCGCAGCAGAGCTGCACGGCCGGGCGCGCGTCCTTCATCCTCGGGCAGCATCCCTTCCGCACCGGTCTGCTGACGATCGGCATGCCGGGCTCGGAGCACGGCATGCCCGACTGGGCGCCGACCATCGCCGAGCTGCTCAAGGAGCACGGCTACTCCAGCGGCCAGTTCGGCAAGAACCACCTCGGAGACCGCGACAGGCATCTGCCCACCAATCACGGCTTCGACGAGTTCTTCGGCAATCTCTACCACCTGAACGCCGAGGAAGAGCCGGAGACCTACTACTATCCGAAGGATCCCGCGTTCCGCAAGAAGTTCGGCCCGCGTGGCGTGATCCACTCCTACGCGGACGGCCGCATCGAGGATACGGGCCCACTCACGCGCGAGCGCATGGAGACCGTCGATGACGAGTTCCACGCCGCGGCGATGAATTTCGTCGAGCGCGCGCACAAGGCGAAGAAGCCGTTCTTCCTCTGGTACAACAGCACCCGGATGCACGTCTGGACCCGGCTCAAGAAGAGCGCGCAGGGCCGCACCGGAATCGGCCTCTATCCCGACGGCATGGTGGAACACGACGACAAGGTCAGCGACGTGCTAAAGAAACTGGACGAGCTCGGCATTGCCGACAACACGATCGTGATCTACAGCACGGACAACGGGGCCGAGACCTTCACCTGGCCGGACGGCGGCGTCACACCGTTCTACGGCGAAAAGGGAACGACCTGGGAAGGGGGCTTCCGAGTCCCGCTGCTGGTTCGCTGGCCCGGCGTCATCAAGCCCGGCACCGTCTCGAACGACATCATTTCCCATGAGGACTGGCTGCCGACGCTGCTCGCGGCCGCGGGCGACCCGAACATCGTCGAGAAACTGAAGAAGGGCGTCAAAGCCAACGGCAAGGAGTTCAAGGTCCACGCCGATGGCTTGAACTTCCTGCCGCGCTTCAAGGGCGAGACGAAGGAGGGACCGCGCAAGCAGATTCTCTACTTCAGCCAGGGCGGCGAGTTAAACGCCGTGCGCTACGCCGACTGGAAGGTCAACTTTGCCTCCATCAAAGGCAACATTGCCACCGGAACGCGCGAGGTCACGGGCTGGCCGATGATCATCAACCTGCGCGCCGATCCCTACGAGAAGGCGCCGCACGAAGCGGACATGGGTTACCTGCGCTGGTACGCGGACAACATGTGGATCTTCGTCCCCATCCAGACCGTGATCAAGGAGTTCATCACCACAATTCCGCAGTATCCCTTCCAGGAAGGCAGCAGCCTGAATGCCGCAGGCATCAACTACGGCACGCTGAAGGCGGCGGCGGCACTGAAACGCCTGGAGCAAATCGAGACGATCTCCCGGCCCGGCAACTGACACACGCCGCCGGGGCTGCAGCGAATGGCGATCGGCCGGCGTACGCAACCGACCGATCGCCTCCGGTGCATCCGGGGAACCGCAAGAACAGGGCCACCATGGATCGGAACACATGATGATCGACTCTAGACGGCGCGGGTTGCTCGCGCTGAGCACCGTGGCGGCGCTCGCCGCCACCAGCGCGTTCGCACAACAGCAGGACAACATCTCCAAGGCCATGGACTCGACCGCGACGCAGTGGTCGTTCCAGTTCGCCTATCAAACCATGCCGGACTATCACCGCGACACGCTCGCGGATGGCCGAACGCGCCCCGCAGGTTTCAACGACTACCTGCAGATGCGGGTGGTGGCGCCGCTGGTCTACGAGCGTTTCACGATCCTGCCGCGACTCACGCTACGTCACTACGAGAACGCCCAGGGACAGTCGGGTTTCGGCAATACCGAACTCTTCGCTCTGGTGATCCCGAAGAGCTGGGACTGGGGCTCCGGCCGCATGGGCATCGGCCCGCTGATCACGACGCCTGGCGACGCCGACGTTGCGCGCGACGAGTGGGGCTACGGATTCGCGGCCGCCGCCGTGAATACCAAAGGCAAGTGGTACTACGGCCTGCTGTTCACCCAGTCCTGGCGCGCGATCGATCCGCAGCAACCACCGCCCGGCACGAAGGACACCAATCCCCTGGGCATCGCGCCGTTTCTGAACTACCAGATCGGCGACGGCTGGTACGTCGGCAACGGCGACATGGTGGCGCAGTACGACTGGGACAGCGGCAAGTTCTACTTGCCGATCGGCGTTCGTGTCGGCAAGGTGTTCGTGCAGCCCGAGGGCAGCTGGAATTTCTATGGCGAATACCAGACCAGCCTGATCTACCATGACTGGCCTGGCGCAGCAGTGAAGAATTCCTACCGCTTCAACGTGACCTACACGATCCCGGTCGGGGACTAGCGCGATCGACCACGCTTCGCAGGCGCGCGCGTCAGGAATCGGCGCAGCCGGTACTGCGGTCGTCGACGCGCCCTTGGTTCGTGAGCTCGCGAAGCGGAAAACGATCGTTTGCGCGATTGCATGGCGGAGCGCAAGCTCAACCCAAATATTGCACAGTCGTCATGGCCAGCTCCCACCCGGCGAAACCCCTCATCGCACTCGTCCTGTGCCTATTGCTGAACAGCGTTGCCCTCGCAGCGCCGCAGAAGCCGGACGCCGCCGACGCTTGCACGATTCCTGCCGAAATCCACCGCGACCCACCGATCCAGGGCGGCGCACCCGTCAATGTCGAGCTCGGCATCCTTTTGATCGACCTGTCCGAAATAGACGATGGCGATCAGACCTTCCGTGTCGATGTCGTCGTGCGCCTGCGCTGGCGGGATCCGCGCCTTGGCGCCAAGGTGCGCGGCGGTTCGTTCGCAGACTGCCGTCTTGAGCTGAAGGACGTCTGGAACCCCGACATCCGGCCCCTCAACGTGCGTACGCAGCACCGGGTGCTGGGCGAGGCGCTGCGCGTCGATGCGTCGGGCACGGTGGTCTACGAACGGCATGTGCAGGCAACGTTCGCCTCGCGGTTTCACCTGCGCGAGTTCCCGTTCGATGTCCAGTCGCTGCGCATTCAATTGGCCTCGTTCAGTTACGGCCGCGGCCAGGTGCGAATCGTCCCGCACGCGTTTGACGAGGTCGCTGGACGTGAAATCTCGGTTGCCGGCTGGCGCATGCTCGATGAGCACCCGGACGCCGGCGTCGGGCCGATCAAGGTCGGACCCAAGCAGTTCACGCGCGTTGATCACGTCCTCTTGGTGGCGCGTGAGCCAGGCTACTTTCTGTGGAATTTCGTGCTGCCGCTCGGGTTCATCGTGCTGATGGCGTGGAGCGTTTTCTGGCTCGACCCCAAGGCCTGGGGTCCGCAAATCGGCATCGCCACTGCCTCCGCGTTCACGCTGGTCGCGTTCCTCATCGCGCTGCGCAGCCGGCTGCCGCCGGTGCCCTACCTGACGCGCCTCGACGAACTGATCCTGTTTTCCACGATTCTGGTGTTCGTTGCGCTCGCTCAGGTCGTCGTCACGAGCCGGTTCGCGGAAACCGACCGGCTCGAACTCGCGCGCCGGCTCGATGCCTACGGGCGCTGGATCTACATCGGCGCATTGGGCATGGTGGTGTACATGACACTGGTACGCTGACATCCCCGTCTGCAGGAGGTGGTTCATGAAAGCGATCGGCAAATTCCTCAAGACCACCACGCTGGGCGGATTTTTTGTGCTGCTGCCGATCCTGCTGCTGGTGCTGATGCTCGACGAGATCGGCGACCTGGTGATCGGCCTGGCGCTGCCGGTCGCCGAGTTCGTTTTTCCGAGACGCGTGCTCGACGCAGTGCAGATGCCGTTCCTGTTTGCGCTGATCGTGCTGCTCGCAGTGTCCTTCCTGCTCGGCCTCGCGGCGCGCAGCGACTGGGCGCGACGCTTCGGACGCTGGCTGGAGGCGTGCACACTTGCACGCCTGCCGCTCTACCGCGTGCTGAAAGGCCTCGGCACGCGACTCGGTGAAATCGAGAAAGGCGCGCTGTTCCGTCCCGCGGTGCTGCGCTCGGAAGACGGCGGGCGCGAGTTCGCCTACCTCATCGAGGAGCACGCCGACGGATACGCCACGATCATGCTGCCGCGCGCGCCCAGTCCGCTCTCGGGCCGCGTCAGGATCGTGCCGCGGTCACAGCTGCAACCGCTCCAAGCCTCGTTGGGCGACGTGACGCGCGTCCTGAGCCACTGGGGCGCCGGTGCCGAAGAACTGCTGAAAAGCGAGCGCAAGGCCTGAGCGCCGCGCGCGTTGCCGCCCTCCCCGCTGCGTGCTAACTTGCGCCGGGTTTCGCGCAGCGGCGGCATG
>LJTQ01000157.1 GCA_001303445.1 Betaproteobacteria bacterium SG8_39
TCTGGAGCGCCGCCCATGGGAGGGCCGCAGCGCAGCCGCCGGCGCGTTCCGGCCGATTGCACTGTCGCACGCCAGTCGGCTGATCCTCGAGCGGCTCGACGCCTGGGCCGCGTTGAACGTCACGCCGATCGAGCAGGTCCATGTGTCGCAGCGCGGTGCGCCCGGGCGCACGCTGCTGAACGCGGCCGATGCCGGCGTGCCGGCGCTCGGCTACGTGGTCGACTACGGCGCGCTGCACGACGCACTGGCCGAGCGCGTGCGCGCGGCCGGGATTGACTGGCTGGATGGCGCCGAGGCGCAGCGGGTCGAACCCTCGAGCGATGCCGCCACCGTGCACGTCCTGCGTGCCGGCGCCGCGTCGGCGCTCACCGCAGACTGCGTCGTGCACGCGGAGGGCACCGGCGAAGGCATGCGCGAGCGCAGCTATGGGCAGGCCGGCATCGTCACGCTGATCGAAACGCAGCCCGGCGCCGCACAGCGTGCCTACGAGCGGTTCACCCCCGAAGGGCCGCTCGCGCTGCTGCCGCATGCCGGCCGCTACGCGGTGGTCTGGAGCCTGCACGCGGAGCGGGCGCGGCAGCTCGCCGCAGCGCCGGAGGACGAGTTTCTCGACGCGCTTGCGCTGACCATCGGCCGACGCATCGGCACCCTGCGCGCCGCGAGCTCGCGTGCGCTGCAGCCGCTGGCGTTGCGCCTGCGGCCATCGCGCATCGGATTGCGTCAGGTCTACATCGGCAATGCTGCGCAGACGCTGCACCCGGTCGCGGGTCAGGGGCTCAATCTCGGTTTGCGTGACGCCTGGGACCTGGCCGAGCTTTGGCGGCGGTCCGCGGATCCGGGTGCGCCGGACACGCTCGCGGCGTTTGCGGCACTGCGCCGATTCGACCAGCGCGCCACGGTGGGCGTCACCGACGCATTGCTGCGCGCTTTCGGCGGCACACAGCCGCTGCTGCGCGCAGGACGCTGCATGGCGCTCACCGCGCTCGACCTGCTGCCGCCCGCGCGGACGTTTTTCGCGCGCCGCATGATTTTCGGGCCTTCAGCGATTCCCTGAAGAAGTCGGCCTAACTCCGCGCACGGTTTGAGAAGCGTTCGCGAACGTCAGCACGCGTGCGCGTGCGCCAGCCGCGGTTCCGCAGTCGCCGCGAAACGGCTAGAATTTGCGCTCCCCGCGCTCCTCTATTTCCGACATCGAATTCGTGAAGATCGGCACGCACGTGCTGCGTAACGCAATCATTGCAGCGCCCATGGCCGGCGTGTCGGATCGCGCGTTCCGCCGACTCGCGCGGCGTTTCGGCGCCGGCCTGGCGGTCTCCGAAATGGTGTCGGCGCGGCCCGAGACCCGTACGACACGCAAATCCCGCCTGCGGCTCGAGCACGGCGGGGAAACGGGACCCATCGCAGTGCAGATCGCGGGCGCCGATCCGGCGCTGATGGCTGACGCAGCGCGCTACAACGCGGCGCAGGGCGCCGACATCATCGACATCAACATGGGCTGTCCCGCAAAGAAGGTCTGCAATGTCTTCGCCGGATCCGCTCTGCTCGAGGACGAGCATCGCGTCGGGCGCATTCTCGACGCCGTCGTGCGGGCCGTCGACGTCCCGGTCACGCTGAAGATCCGCACCGGGCCCCACCCGGGCCGGCGCAATGCGCTGCGCATTGCGCGCATCGCGCAGGCCGCCGGCGTTCAGCTGCTCACGATCCATGGCCGCACGCGGGCCTGCGCGTTTCGCGGCGCCGCGGAGTACGACACCATCGCGGAGGTCAAGGCCGGCGTCGACATTCCGGTGATCGCCAACGGCGACATCCGGTCGCCCGAGGACGCGAAGCGCGTGCTCGACCGAACGGCTGCCGACGGGGTGATGATCGGCCGTGCCGCGCACGGCCGCCCCTGGATCTTCCGCGAAATCGCGCACTATCTGGCGCACGGCGGGCACTGCCCGGCGCCCGGGTTGCGCGAAATGCGCGACGTGCTGCTCGAGCATCTCGACGGGCTGTACGCGCTCTACGGCCCGACGCACGGCGCACGCATCGCGCGCAAGCATATTGCCTGGTCGGTGCGCGATTTGCCGGAGGGCGAGACGCTGCGCCGTGCCGCGAACGCGACCGAATCGGCGCAGGCGCAGATGGCTGCCGTGCACGCCTACTTCGCCCGTCTGCCCGATGCGCGCCTCGCGGCCGCGGCGAACGAGGACGCAGCACGGAGACGCGCCGCATGAGCCGACCGAACGAACTCGGCGACGCGGTCCGGCGCTCGCTCGAGCGCTATTTCAAGGACCTGGACGGCGAAACGCCGTCGGCGATCTACGACATGGTGCTGCGAATCATCGAAAAGCCGATGATCGAGACCGTGCTGCGCCAGGCGGAAGGCAACCAGACCAGCGCGGCCGAGATGCTCGGCATCAATCGCAACACGCTGCGCAAGAAAATCCAGCAGCTGCGCATCAAAGGCTGAGTCCCCGAAAGCAACCTCCGACGCGGGCACCGGGCCCGCCCCGACCCAGATGAAGAAGGCACAGCGGGCGCTGATCAGCGTCTCCGACAAGGCAGGCATCGTCGACTTCGCCCGCGCGCTGAGCGCGCTCGACATCGCCATCCTCTCCACCGGCGGCACCGCGAAACTGCTCGAGAAAGAGGGCGTTGCGGTCACCGAAGTGTCCGAGCACACCGGCTTCCCCGAAATGCTCGACGGCCGGGTGAAGACCCTGCACCCGAAGATCCACGGCGGCCTTCTCGCGCGACGCGATTCCCCCGAGCACATGAACGCGCTGCGCGAAGCCGGGATCGAGCCGATCGATCTGGTGGTGGTCAACCTGTACCCCTTCCAGGCCACGGTCGCCGACCCCGACTGCCGTTTCGAGGACGCCATCGAGAACATCGACATCGGCGGACCGAGCATGCTGCGCGCAGCGGCGAAGAATCATGCCGGCGTCGCGGTGGTGGTCGATCCGGCGGACTATGGCCGCGTGCTCGACGAGTTGCGCGCGTGCGGCAGCGTGAGCGATGCCACGCGCCTCGCGCTCGCGAAGAAGGTGTTCGCGCATACGGCTGCCTACGACGGTGCCATCGCCAACTACCTGTTCTCGCTCGACGCGAGCGGGTCCCGCGGCGAGTACCCCGCGGTGCTGAACCTTCAGTTCCACCGGCTGCAGACGATGCGCTACGGGGAGAACCCGCACCAGAGCGCCGCCTTTTATCGCGACGAACGCCCGGTCGAGGGCAGTCTCGCGAGCTACCGCCAGCTGCAGGGCAAGGACCTTTCCTACAACAACGTGGCCGACGCCGACGCGGCCTGGGAAGCGGTTAAAAGCTTCTCCGAGCCGGCCTGCGTCATCATCAAGCACGCCAATCCCTGCGGCGTCGCGGTCGGCGACCAGTTGCTGGCCGCCTACCAGAAGGCATTCAAGACCGATCCGGTGTCGGCATTCGGCGGCATCCTCGCGTTCAATCGCGCACTCGACCGCGAGACGGCCGAGGCGGTCGGCCAGCAGTTCGCCGAAGTGATCATCGCACCACGCGTCGAGCTGGAGGCGCGCGAGGTGCTCGCTGCGAAGCAGAACCTGCGGGTGCTCGAAGTGCCCATCTCGCACGCTGCGCAGCGCCACGACTACAAGCGCGTCGGCGGCGGCCTGCTGGTGCAGAGCACCGACGCCGCGCGCCTGGCACGCGAGGACATCAAGGTGGTCAGCAAGAAGGCGCCGGGCGACGCGCAGTGGGCGGATCTGCTGTTCGCCTGGCGCGTGGCAAAGTACGTCAAGTCGAACGCCATCGTGTTCTGTGGCGACGGCATGACGCTTGGCGTGGGCGCCGGGCAGATGAGCCGGGTCGACAGTGCGCGCATCGCCTCGATCAAGGCACAGAACGCCGGCCTGTCGCTCGCCGGATCGGTCGTCGCCTCCGACGCCTTCTTCCCGTTCCGCGACGGACTCGACGTGGTGGTGGATGCAGGCGCGGTCGCGGTGATCCAGCCCGGCGGCAGCGTGCGGGACGCGGAGGTCATCGCCGCCGCCGACGAACGCGGCGTGGCGATGGTCTTCACGGGGATGCGGCACTTCCGACATTAAGAACAACGCTGTGCTGCGGCGCCGCGTCATCGCCGCGACGCGGCACCTGACTTTGAGAAACATCAGCCGAACGGCAGGACGGACGTGAAGCTACTGGTCATCGGGGGCGGAGGACGCGAGCATGCGCTCGCCTGGAAGCTGGCGCAGAGCCCGCGCGTGCAGAAGGTGTTCGTCGCACCCGGCAACGGTGGCACCGCGAAGGAGCCCGGCCTGGAGAACGTCGGGCTCGACACGACCGAGGCCCTGCTCGCCTTCGCGCGCAGCGAGGGCATACAGCTCACGGTCGTTGGCCCCGAAGCGCCCCTCGCGCACGGCGTGGTCGACGCCTTTCAGGCCGACGGGCTGCGCATCTTCGGTCCGACGCGTGCCGCGGCGCAGCTCGAGAGCTCGAAGGATTTCGCCAAGCGCTTCATGGTGCGCCACGGCATCCCCACCGCGCGCCACGCAACCTTCGAGCGCGCCACTGAAGCGAAGGCCTACGTCGCCGAGCAGGGCGCACCGGTCGTGATCAAGGCCGACGGGCTCGCGGCAGGCAAGGGTGTGGTGGTCGCGACGAGCGTGCAGCAGGCAAACGACGCGATCGACGCGATGCTGCTCAGCAACCGCCTGGGCGCGGCAGGCGCACGGGTGGTGATCGAGGAATGCCTCGTCGGCGAGGAAGCGAGCTTCATCGTGATGTGCGACGGCCGCCACGCGCTGCCCCTGGCCACCAGCCAGGACCACAAGCGGCTGCGCGACGGCGACGAAGGCCCCAATACCGGCGGCATGGGGGCCTATTCCCCCGCCCCGGTCGTGACGCCCGAGCTGCACGCGCGCGTGATGCGCGAAATCATCCAGCCGACCCTGCAGGGCATGGCACGCGACGGCATGCCCTACGTGGGCTTTCTCTACGCCGGCCTGATGATCGACCGGGACGGCAATCCGCGCACGCTCGAGTTCAACTGTCGGCTCGGCGATCCGGAGGCGCAGCCGATACTGATGCGCCTCAAGTCGGACCTCGTCACCCTGCTCGAGGGGGCGCTCGACGGCACGCTGGCGGATGCCACCGCGGAATGGGACCGGCGCTCGGCGCTCGGCATCGTGCTTGCCGCGCGCGGCTACCCGGAGCAGCCGGTGGCCGGCGATCGCATTGACGGTTTGCCCGCGCCGAGCGAGGACTGCCGCATATTCCATGCCGGCTCGCGCCTCGACGGAACCCGGCTTGTCACCAGCGGCGGGCGCGTGCTTTGTGTCACCGCACTTGGCGACTCGCTACGCGTTGCGCGACAGCGTGCCTATGCGGCCGCCGAGGGCATCCGCTTCGAAGGCATGCAGTATCGGCGCGACATCGGCAACCGCGGCCTGCGTCGAGCCTGATGCCGACGACCGAGCGCCCGGATCTCGAGGCCGTCGAAGCCTACTTCGGCGACCTCCAGGCACGCATCGTCACGGCGCTCGAGGCGCTCGACGGCGAGCGCTTTCAGACCGATCGCTGGACACGGGCCGAGGGCGGCGGCGGCGTGACGCGGGTGATCGAGGAAGGCCGCCTGTTCGAACGCGGGGGCGTGAACTACTCGCGCGTGAGCGGTACGCAACTGCCCCCGTCGGCGAGCGCCTCGCGGCCCGCGCTCGCCGGGCGCAGCTTCGATGCGATGGGCGTCTCGCTCGTGCTGCATCCGCGCAACCCGTACTGCCCGACCGCGCACATGAACGTGCGTTTCTTCGTCGCCCACCCGCCCGCGGGCAGTGCCGAAGCGCCCTTGTGGTGGTTCGGCGGTGGCATGGACCTGACGCCGTACTACGGTTTCGAGGAGGATGCGCGTCACTTCCATGCCACCTGCAGGAGCGCCCTCGAGGCTTTCGGCGCAGACCGCCATGCGCGCTACAAGCGCTGGTGCGACGAGTACTTCTTCCTGCGGCATCGCGGCGAAGCACGCGGTGTCGGCGGAATTTTCTTCGACGATCTGTCGGAGGACGGTTTCACGAACTGCTTCGCGCTGGTGCGCGCGGTCGGCGACCGCTTCGTGACGGCCTACGGCCCGATTCTCGAGCGCCGTCGTGCGCTGCCCTACGGCGAGCGCGAGCGCGACTTCCAGGCCTATCGGCGCGGGCGCTACGTCGAATTCAACCTGGTCTACGATCGAGGCACCCTGTTCGGCCTGCAATCGGGCGGACGCACGGAGTCGATTCTGATGTCGCTGCCGCCGCGCGTCGCCTGGCGCTATGCCTGGACGCCCGAACCGGGAACGCCCGAAGCGCGCCTGTACAGCGACTTCCTGCCGCCACGCGACTGGGTGTAGCCCGAGCTATTCGAGCTCGGCTGCGCGCCGATAATGGCGCTGCGCGTCGGCCTCGCGTTCCAGATGATCGGAAAGGCGCGCAAGGTCGAGATGCGCGGCGCGGCTTTCCTCGATCGACAGGCTTGCCTCCAGATAGCTTTGCGCCTTGCCCCAGAGCTCCGCATGCGCGCACAGACGGCCCAGCGCGGTCAGCAACGCGGGATCCTCGGGCCGATCGTGCAGCCAGCGTTCTGCGCGCGCGATGCGCGCACGCGCTTCGGTGCTGCGTTCGCCGGGCTCGAGTGCCGGCAGCTCGCTGTACTGCAGCACCAGCGCACGGCTCCACTCGCGCGCCAGACTTTTCTCGATGATGTCCCGCGCGAGCGCCATCGCACCGAGCGCGCTCGCGCGGCGCGCCGCCGCCTCGGCGACGCGCGGGTGCAGCTGCTCGCGCTCGGTCAGCTTGCGCCAGCGCGCCTCCAGCACCTTGCGCTCGCCCGCATCGCGTTTCAGCAGCTCGACCGCGGCCTGGATGCGCGCCTCTTCGGCGAGCGCGGGCGGGATGGCCTCCTCCTTGGCGAGCCGCGTGGCCATGCGCTCGACCTCTTCCCAGTTTCCGGCGCCACGCTCGGCGCGTAGCAGCATGCGCTGGCTTGCAGCCTCCTTTGCCCTGGCCGACGGCAGACTGCGCAGCAGGCTGCGCGCGGATTGAAAGTCGCGCTCTTCGAGCGCGAGTTCGGCCCGGGTGAGCGTTTGCGCAATGCGCACCGATTCGCCTGCGGCCTCCGCGCGCGCGAGCCAGCGGTCGCGCCCGGTGAAGTCGCGCAGCCGATGCGCGGCGCGCGCCGCGAGCAGCGCGGCCACGCCCGGCGCCGCACCCCCGTCGTAGGCACGCCCGGCGTCCTTCTCCGCACGCAGGTAGCGGCCTTCGAAATATGCCTGCAGCGCGGCAACCAGGGCGCCCTGGGCGCGCGCC
>LJTQ01000158.1 GCA_001303445.1 Betaproteobacteria bacterium SG8_39
TGTCGAGCTCTCCAGCTGTTTGCGGCGTGCCTGAGTCAGGGCACGCACCGCCTCGGCGATCTCCCCGAGTGCGGCGCCGGGGTGAAACACCCGTGCCACACCCGCTTCGAGCAGCAGGCGTTCGTCCTTCGGCGGGACGATGCCGCCGACGATCACCCGCACGTCCTCGAGACCCGCCGCGTGCAGCGCGCTCATCAGCTTCGGCACCAGCCGGTGATCCGTCGCGAGCGAGGACACGCCGATCACGTCGGCATCCTCCTCGGTGGCCAGCTTGACGACTGCCGCGATCTCCTGCCAGGGCGGCGTGTAGACGACCTCCATCCCGGCGTCGCGCAGGTAGGCCGCGACGACGCGGCTGCCGCGGTCGTGGCCGTCAAAGCCGATTTTCGTGACGATGACTTTCGGCGGTTGCTGTTCAGGCATGCGGTGCTCCCGTTTCCTCGTGCATCTCCTGCGCGCGCGATCCTGCGCGGCGAGTCGGCGCCCCCCTCGCGATACCAGAAGCGCGTCCAGTTGAGCGCGCCGAGCAGCATCAGCCGCAGGGTGCGGCGGTCGCTGCGTGACGCGAGCGGCAGCGCGTCGACCAGCTCGCGAAATACCGCTTCGTACTCGGCGCGCAGGCGCTTGAGGCGCGCCGCCGCGGCGGGCACCTGCTCGGGCAGGACGCGGATCAGCACCTGCGCGGTGTCGGCGGGCTTGAGCACGGTCTCAAGGTGCGCGACGCAGGCGGCCTCGAGCCGTGTCCAGGGGTCGACCTCGCGCGCCACCGCCGCGCGCACGGTCGCGACGATCTCGCGCACGCCGGCCTCGTAGACCGCGGCGAGCAGGTCTTCCTTGGCGGCGAAGTGGTAGTAGAGCGAGCCGGGCAGCATCGAGGCGGCCTGCGCGATGTCGCGCATCGACGTGGCGGCATAGCCGCGCTCGGCGAACAGGCGCGCGGCGGCGTCGAGGACCGCCGGAAGGCGGTTGTCGGCGCGCGGCGTGCGCGGGGTCTTCAGGCTGCGCATGACTGCAGCGGATATTACACAAAACAAACGACCGTTTGGTTTATTCGGAGAGACCTGTATCCGGGCGATCAAGGCTCCGAAGCCGGCATACGGTCAGCCGCCCTTTCTCTAAACAAGGGCTTACCGTCATCGTTGTTGCGTCACATCAAATAGATATATTGCACTGCACAAAGCGCTTGACTTCGTTGAACTAACCCATATACTGAGTTCTGTTGCAGCGCACAAAACACAGCCTTTGAACCGGATTCACCCTCAAACAGGAGTTAAGTCATGTACGTCACCCCCGAACAAATCCAAGCGGCCCAGAAGGCCAACGTTGAAGCCCTGCTCGCCGTCGCCAGCACGCAGTTCAGCGCGATCGAAAAGCTCGCCAACCTGAACGCCAATGCGGTCAAGGCGGTGTTCGAGGACAGCGTCGCCAACGCGCGCGCGCTGATGGGCGTGAAAGACGTGCAGGAGTTCGTCAGCCTGCAGAACACCCTCGCCCAGCCGACGCTCGAGAAGGCGATTGCCTGGTCGAAGAGCGTCTACGAAGTCGCCACCGCGACCAACGCCGAGATGACCAAGCTCGCCGAGAAGCGCACCGCCGAGTGGAACGAAAACTTCGCTTCGATGCTCGAGAAGGCGGGCAAGAACGCGCCGGCCGGCTCCGACGTCGCGGTCGCGGCGATGAAGCAGATGCTGACGGCGGCCAACTCGGCCTACGACAACCTGAACAAAGTCGCCAAGCAGGCGACCGAGATGGCAGAAGCCAACGTCGCCGCTGCGACCGAGACGGTGAAAGGCTTCGCCAAGCCAAAAAAGGCCGCCTAAGTCGGGGCGGAAGCCGACGCCGGCCTGCGGCCGGCGCCGCCTCGCCTGCGCGCGAGCCAAGCGGCGCCTCGCGGCGCCGTTCATCGCGCGCAACCGCAAAGCAAGCGGCGACGAAAAAGAAGGTGCGGAAGTAACCCAACGAACGCCCCGCCTCGTGCGGGGCGTTCTGTTTTCAGGCCTCGCGAAAGGGGAAGCCTGCGTCGCGCACCGCGCTGCGCAGTTTCTCCAGCGCGGCCGGCACCTGGGCCGGCACGCCGCGCACCCCCAGCTCGACATGACGGCGCTCGCCGGCGGCCCCCATCGACGGCAGGCTGAACACCTTGACGCCGGGGAAATCCGCGCCGACCTGCTCCATCACGCCGATCAGCTGGCTCTCGCCCGCCTCAAGCACCAGGATCGAGCCTTCCTGCCAGCGATCGCGATCGACGAGCTGCGCGTACTTCGTGTCCAGCACCCATTCGATCATCGGCCAGGCCATCTGCGGGAAGCCCGGCACGAAGTGATGGTCGGCGACCGAGAAGCCCGGGATGCGGTTGACCGGGTTCGGAATGATGCGGGCGCCCTCGGGAAACGTGCCCATGGCGAGCCGGTTGGGCGTCACCTCGCCGTCGAAGCGCGCGCGGATCTCGCGCTCCGCATCGGGATGCAGTGCGAGCCCGACGCCGAGCGCCTCGGCCGCGCATTGGCGCGTGTGGTCGTCCGGCGTCGCGCCGATGCCGCCGAAGCTGAACACGATGTCCTGCGCAGCCAAGGTCCGTCTGAGCGTCGCCGTCAGCCGCGCCGGGTCGTCGCCGTGGTATTCGCAGAATGCGAGCCGCAGGCCGCGCCGCGCCAACGCCTCGACGACGAATGGAAAATGCTTGTCACTGCGCTTGCCGACGAGAATTTCGTCGCCGATCACCAGCGCGCCGATCGCCGTACTCATCGACGCGGCTCCTCGCCCTCGAGCGGTGCCCCGCGCGAGCGCTGCAGCGCCTCGAGCAGGTAGTGGATGAACGCCAGGCCGAAGACGACCGGGGCCAAAAGACCGATGACCGGGATGTAGGCGACGAGCGCGAGGATCACGCCGAGCAGGTACATCGTGAAGCGCTGCTCACGGAAAATCCGCGTCATCTCGTCTTCCGCGGCATGCTCGGCGAGCGCGTCGTAGCGCAGGACCCGCTGGTTCACCCAGCCGAAGATCACCAGCGGAATCGCCGGCCAGAGTGGCGGGAAGAACCAGAACGGCAGCGACAGCAGACCCAGGCCGACCAGCCCCAGTACCGCGAGGACGCTGTTGATGACACTGCCGGCGAAGGTTCCGCCGCGCCGGCGCTCGAGCGCCGGAAAGCGGCGCGCGGCGACATGCTCCACCATCGACGGCATGCCGAAAACGCCGAGGATCAGCAGCGCGGTGAACTGCACCAACGGCACCAGCATGAGCAGCACCAGCAGTTTCGCCGTGAACATCGCCACGTCGGTGGAATCCCACTCGACCCAGAAGGTGGCAAGGGCAATCCCGGCGCGCAGCTTTTCGGCCAGCCACAGGACGAGCTGCGCCCACATGAAGAACAGCGCCACGCCCCAGATGCCAATCGCGACCAGCACCGGCCAGACCATCAGCCAGAGCATGCGCGGATGCAGCAGGTTGCCGAATGCGAAGAGGAGTGAATTGAACATGCCCTGGGCCGGTTTTTGCGCGTCGATTCAGGCGTGACGGATACTTTGCCATAACTTGCCGAGGCGCTTGACCGACACCGGCACCGGCGTTTTCAGCGACTGCGCGAACAGCGCGACGCGCAGCTCCTCGAGCAGCCAGCCGAACTGCTCGAGCTCCGGCGTGACGGCGCCGAGCTTGGCGCGCGCGCCGATCTCGCGCTGCCAGGCGGCGGCGAGCGGCGCGATCTCGGCCGCGATGCGCGCGTCGCGCGCCGGGTCCTCGCGCAGCTTGTCCAGCCGCATCGCGGCAGCCTTCAGGTAGCGCGGGACATGCTGCAGCCGTGCCCAGGGCGTCTGCGAGATGAAGCGCGGGTGCAGCAGGCGCGCAAGCTGGGCCCGCAGCTCGTCGACGACGCGCGGAAACGCCTTGGCCGCGGCGTTGAGGCGCTTTTGCAGCTGGGCATGCTCGGCCAGGAGCACGCCCACCGTGCGCAGCAGCTCCTGCCCGATGAGGCTGAACCGGCTGCGTCCTTCCTGCACGCTGCGCTCGAATGCGGCCTGCGTCGTGGGCAGGGTCTCGGCGAGGAACGTGCGCTCGAGCGCCGCGCCGACGATCTCGTCCTTAAGCGCGACGTCGCCGGCGAGCTGGGCGAACTGCAGGTTGAGCGCGTTGTCGCGCGTGACGAGCTTTTCCAGGTCGCGCACGCGCTCGCGGAACACGATCGCCAGCAGTCGACGCAGCCCGGCGCGATGCACGGCGCGCGCATGCTCGGGCGAATCGAACACCTGCAGGGCGACCGCGTCGCCGAGGTCGGCCAGCGCCGGGTAGCCGACCAGGGTCTGCCCGCCTTCGCGGATCTCCATGATCTCGGCAAGATCGCCGAAGTCCCAGGCTTTGTGGCGCGCCGCCTCCGGCACGCTCGCCGAGTCTGCGAGCGCGGCACGCGTCTGCGGCGCCCATGCGCTCTTCAGCTCGGCGAGGTTGCGCCCCATGGCGAGCTGCCGGCCGTGCTCGTCGACGACGCGGAAGTTCATGTGCAGGTGAGGCGGTGCCGAGTCCGGCCGGAAGGCATCGACCGGTACATCGAGATTCAGCTCACTGCGGATCCAGCGCGCGAGCGCGGTCGCGAGCGCAAGATCCGAGGCCTGGACCGACGCGACGAAGCGTTCTGCAAAGTCGTCGAGCGGCCCGAGGCGGTGGCGCAGGCGCTGCGGGACCGATTTGGCCAGGGCGCGCACCTTTTCCTTGATCAGCCCGGGCACCAGCCACTCGCAGCGCGCCGCCGGCAGCTGATTGAGCAGCGCCACCGGCACCGTGAGAGTCACGCCGTCGCGGGCCGCGCCGGGCTCGAAGTGATACTCGAGCGTGAAGTGGTTCGGTCCGATGCGCAGCGCAGGCGGGAAATTCTGCGTCGTGATGCCCGCCGCCTCGTGGCGCATCAGGTCCTCGCGCCGCAGGAACAGGCGCTTCGGATCCTCGCGCTCTGCGGCCTTGCGCCAGTGCTCGAAGTCCGCGCCGTTGTGCACGCCCTCGGGCACGCGCGCATCGTAGAAGGCGTGGATCAGCGCGTCGTCGACGAGGATGTCCGGCCGGCGCGACTTGTGCTCGAGCCGCTCGATCTCGGCGAGCAGGCGCCGGTTGTGCGCGAAGAACGGCGCGCGCGTCGCGAACTCGCCCTCGACCAGCGCCGAACGGATGAAGATCTCGCGCGCCGCCGCGGGATCCAGCGGGCCGTAGTGCACGCGGCGGCCGACGTACACGGGCAGGCCGTAGAGGGTGCCGCGCTCGAGGGCCACCACCTGGGCCCGCGTCTTCTCCCAGTGCGGATTCTCGCGGTGGCGCTTGAGCAGATGCGCGCCCAGCGCCTCCAGCCAGCGCGGATCGATGCCCGCAACCGTGCGCGCGAACAGCCGCGTCGTCTCGACCAGCTCGGCGGCGACGATCCATTTGCCGGGTTTCTTCGTCCACGAACCCGGGTGCACCCAGAACTTGATGCCGCGCGCGCCCGTGTAACCACCGCTCGCCTCGTCGCGCAGCCCGACGTTGCCGAGCAGCCCGGCGAGCAGCGCGCGATGGATCGCCGTCGCACCCTCCGTCTTCGTCGCATCCACCGCGGACGGTCGCCAGCCGAGCTCGGCGACCAGTGTGTGCAGCTGCCCGTGCAGGTCGCGCCATTCCCGCATGCGGGCGACCGAAAGGAAGTTCTCACGGCACAGCTGCGCCAGCTTGCGGTCGGATTTCTTGTGCTCGAGCGCTTCGCTGAAGAAGCTCCACAGCTTGAGCAGCGCGAGGAAGTCGGAGCGCTCGTCGGCAAAACGCGCATGGCGCTGGTCGGCGGCGGCCGCGCGCTCGAGCGGCCGCTCGCGCGGGTCCTGTACCGACAGCGCCGCGGCGATCACCAGCAGCTGCTCGAGGCAGCCTTCGTCGCGTGCGGCGATCAGCATGCGCCCGATGCGCGGATCGAGCGGCAGCTTGGCGAGCGCACGCCCGACTGCCGTGAGCGCCTTGTCGTCGTCGACCGCGCCGAGCTCGGCGAGCAGCGCGTAGCCGTCGGCGATCGCGCGCGGCGTCGGCAGATCGAGAAACGGGAAATCCTCGATCCCGCCGAGGCGCAGGCTCATCGCGCGCAGGATCACGGCGGCGAGCGAAGAGCGCAGCAGCTCGGGCTCCGTGTAGGCGGGCCGGCGCGCGTGGTCGTCCTCCGCGTAGAGGCGGACGCAAACCCCGTCGGCCACCCGGCCGCAGCGACCCGCGCGCTGCCGCGCCGCCGCCTGCGAGATGTCCTCGACGCGCAGCATTTCGACCTTGTTGCGCACGCTGTAACGCTTGACGCGGGCGACGCCGGTATCGACGACATAGCGCACGCGCGGCACGGTGAGCGAGGTCTCGGCGACATTGGTCGCCAGCACGATGCGGCGCGCCGCGCCGGGCCGGAACACGCGATCCTGCTCGGCGGCCGAGAGCCGCGCATAGAGCGGCAGGATCTCGGTGCCGGGCGGATGGTGCTTGCGCAGCACCTCGGCGGCGTCACGGATCTCGCGCTCGCCGGGCAGGAAGACCAGCACGTCGCCCGGGCCTTCGCGGCAGAGCTCGTCCACGGCGTCGGCGAGTGCCTGCTCCTCTTCGTCGCGCGTGGTGTCCTCGGCGTCGCCTTCGACCGGCCGGTAGCGCAGCTCGACCGGATAGAGCCGTCCCGAGACCTCGATCGCCGGGGCGCCGTCGAAATGACGCGAGAAACGCTCGGCGTCGATGGTCGCCGAGGTGATCAGCAGTCTGAGATCGGGGCGCTGCGGCAGCAGCCGCTTGAGGTAGCCGAGCAGGAAGTCGATGTTGAGGCTGCGCTCGTGCGCCTCGTCGAGGATGATCGCCTGGTACTGGGCGAGCCGCGGATCGCCCTGCGTCTCGGCGAGCAGGATGCCGTCGGTCATCAGCTTGACGAGCGAATCGGGCCGCACCCGGTCCTGGTAGCGCACCTTGTAGCCGACCACGCCGCCGGGCTCGGTGCGCAGCTCCTCGGCAAGCCGCGCCGCCACCGAGCGCGCCGCGATGCGCCGCGGCTGGGTGTGGCCGATCAGGCCGCGTGCGCCGACGCCCATCTCGAGCAGAATCTTCGGCAGCTGCGTGGTCTTGCCCGAGCCGGTCTCGCCGCAGACGATCACCACCGGATGGCGTTCGATCGCCGCACGAATCTCCGCGCGCTTCGCGTTGACCGGAAGCGCAGGGTCAAAGGCGATGGGCGAGAGCCGGGCGATGCGCTCGGCACGCTGGGATTCGGAATTCAAGGCAGGCGGATTTTAGCCGCGTGCGCGCCGACTGCAGCGCCGCCTGCAGGTAGCATAGGGTCTGATGCGCAAGTGGCTGCACAAACGACTGCCGAAGCCCGAAGACGTCCAGGCGACGCCGTCGCTGCGCTGGATGGGGCCGCTGCTGCGCCGGCCCTGGCTGTGGCAGCTGACGCGCCGTCGCGTCGCGCTCGGCGCGGCGATCGGGGTATTTTTCGGCTTCCTCATCCCGGTGCTGCAGATCGCGCTGTCCGCGATCTTCGCCGTGCTGCTGCGCGCCAACCTGCCGGTGGCCGCAGTGAGCACGCTGGTGTCCAACCCGTTCACCTACGCGCCGATCTTCGTGCTCGCCTACCGCACCGGCTCGGCGATCCTGGGCGAGCAGGTGGACGAGACCCAGCTCGCTGCGCTCGAGCAGGAGGTCGAGGGCG
>LJTQ01000112.1 GCA_001303445.1 Betaproteobacteria bacterium SG8_39
CACCACGACCACCACCAACGCGCTGCTCGAGCGCAAGCTGGCGAAGACCGGCCTGATCACGACCCAAGGCTTTCGCGACGTGCTCGAGCTCGGCCGCCGCACGCGGCCGACGCCCTACGGCCTCACCGGCCGCTTCGAGCCGCTCATCCCGCGCGAGCTGCGGCTGGAGGTGCCCGAGCGGATGGACGCCGCCGGCGACGTCGTCACACCGCTCGACGAGCGCGCGCTCGTCGAGGTGGTGCGCGGGCTGCGCGCCGCGGGCTGCGAGTCGCTGGTGCTGCATTTCCTGCACAGCTACATCAACCCGGCGCACGAAGCGCGCGCTGCAGAGCTGGCGCGCGGCGAGTGGCCCAACGCCTACGTCACCGCCGGGCATGCGGTGCTCTCGGAGTACCGCGAGTACGAGCGCGGCGTGACCGCGACGGTCAACGCCGCGGTGCAGCCGGTGCTCGACCGCTACCTCGAGCGTCTCGCCGCCGAGCTGCGCGCGCGCGGCTTCGCGCGCGACCTGCTCGTGATGCAGGGCAACGGCGGCACGGTGGCGGCCGAGCTGGCGGCGAAGAGCGCGGTCAACACGGTGATGTCGGGCCCCGCCTCCGGCATCATGGCCGCGGCGTTCACCGCCTCGGCGGCGGGTTTCGCGAATGCGATCACCTACGACATGGGCGGCACCTCGACCGACGTCGGCCTGATCCGCGACGGCGTGCCGCAGGTCTCCTCCGAATTGGAGATCGAGTACGCCATGCCGGTGCACGTGCCGATGGTCGACGTGCACACCATCGGCGCCGGCGGCGGCTCGATCGCGCACATCGGCGAGGACGGCATGCTCAAGGTCGGTCCGCAAAGCGCGGGGGCCTCGCCCGGGCCGATGTGCTACGGCCGTGGCGGCACCGAGCCGACGATTACCGACGCCAATCTCGTCCTAGGGCGTTTGAACCCCGATCACCTGCTCGGCGTCGCGGGCCGCGCCGACATCAACGCGCTGCGCGCCGCGCTCGAGGCGCGCTTCAAGGCGCCGTTCGGCTTCGACGCCACCGCCGCCGCCGCGGCGATCCTGCGCATCGCCAACGACCGCATGGCGGGCGCGATCCGCATGGTGTCGCTGTCGCGCGGCCACGACCCACGCGACTTCGTGCTGTTCCCCTTCGGCGGCGCCGGCCCGCTGCACGCGGTCGCGCTGGCGCGCGAGCTCGGCCGGCGCGCCCCGGCATCACCAACGCGCTGGGCTGCGTGGTCGCCGACCTGCGACACGACTACGTCAACACGGTCAACCAGCCGGTGCCGGCGCTCGACATGGACGCGGTGCACGCCCTCCTCGCGCAGCAGTCGGCCGAAGGCCGCCGACTGCTCGAGCGCGAAGGCATCGCCATCGACCAGGTGCGCGACCTGGTTTCGGCCGACATGCAGTTCCAGGGCCAGAGCCATATCCTCAGCGTGCCGCTTGCGGGCCCGAAGCCGACGCGCGCAGAACTGCAGCAGGCCTTCGATCGCGCCTACTGGGCGCGCTTCGGCGTCGAGCTGCCCGAGATCCGCGCCGTGCTGGTCAACCTGCACACCGCGGTGATCGGCGTACGCCCGCGCATCGACCTTGCCGCGCTGGGCCGCGGCGCGCACGCAAAGGACGCAGCAGGGGCGAAGGTCAGCGAGCGCGACGTGTGGTTCGACGGCGGCTGGCACCGGACCCCGATCTACGCGCGCGAGCGCCTGCCGCTGGAGCAGGCGATCGCCGGGCCGGCGATCATCGAGCAGCTCGACTGTACGACGGTGCTCGAGCCCGGCTGTCGCGCGCGGCTCGACGTGCACGGCAACCTGCTGGTCGAGCTGTAAGGGCCGGCGCGCTCACTCGGATTCGCGCTTGCCGCCCAGCGCCCGCGGAAAGGCATCGTCGAGCAGGCCTCGATTGAGCAAGGCCAGGTCTTCGCCCTGCGGCTCGCTCGCCAGCGCGTCCCGCGTTTTCTGGCGCAGCTCGACCCGCGCGAAGCGCTGCTCATCGTAGATCGAGGGGCCGACGATGATCTCGTTCAGCTCGCCCACCAGCGCATCCTTCAGCTCCTGATCGCGGCCACCGAGGTAACGGGCGAGCCGGTCGCGCGTCGGCTGGGAAAGCCGGCCGCGCAGGTATTCGGCGAGCCGGTCCGTTTCGCGCAGCCTGGCGACCAGCCCGGGCAGATCGAGGAGATCCTCGCTCGACAGCGTCGGCAGCGGGGCGTTCGGCGCGCGGCGCGTGACGATCGCGGGCGGCACGTAGTCGGGCGAGCCTCGCGGCGGATAGTCGAGGACATCCTCCATCCGGCCTCGCGCCTCGGCGTCGAACTCGGGGAACGGCAGCCGGCCGCGCGAGCGCCAGCGCTCGACCTCGGCCTCGGCCGCGCCCCGGCGCTCGGCATCCACGCCCTTGTCGCGCGCCAGATACGCGGTCTGCGACGGAAAGGCGAAGCCGCTGCCGGCCTCGTCGATGATGTCCTCCATGCGCAGCAGGATGTCCTCCTGGATGGCGAGAAAGCGGTCCTGATCCGAGCAGTCGAGGTAGGCGAAGACCTCCAGGTCCTTCGAGTAGGCGCCGTAGCCGATGAAGCGCACGCGCGCCGGCGCCGGCGTCACCTTCGGATGCCCGACGAGCAGCTCGCGCAGGCGCGCCAGGATGTAGCGCAGCTGCTCGGCGGTGGTCTCGTAGCGCAGTTGCAGCACGGTCTTGAGCAGGCGCTGGTCGCGCACCGAGAAATTGTCGAGCTTCATTTCCGAGAACTCGGCGTTCGGCACCGTGACGATGGTGCGCTCGAGCGAGCGGATGCGCGTGGCGAGCAGTCCGATGTACTCGACCGTACCGACCTGATCGCCGTAGCGGCAGAAGTCGCCGACCTTGACCGGCTTGTTGACGAACAGGATCAGGCTGCCGATGAAGTTGGCGAAGGTGCGCTGCGCCGCCAGCGCCACCGCGAGGCCGCCGACGCCGAGACCGGCGAGCAGCGGGACCATGTCCGCGCCGAGGTGGCGCAGCGAATAGATGATGATCAGCGCGCCCGCGATGAAGACGACGATGCGCGTGGCGATGCGCACCAGGCTGGCGTCGATGCCGCGCTCGCCGGCCTTCGGCCCGGCGATGAGCGTCGCGGCGATCGCCTGCGCAAGCCTCGCGACCACCGAGACCGCAAGCAGCGCAACGGTCGCCTCGGCAAGCACCACCGTCGCGTGAAAGACGTTGCCGGTGATGTTGATGTCGGCATCGACGAATTCGAGCACCTGCAACACCAGCAGGGCGACCAGCACCGGCGCGGAAATCATGGCCCAGCCGCGCAGCGGCGCACTCAGCTGGCTCGTCAGGCGCCGCGTCAGGCGATACACGGCGGTCCCCGCCGCGCCCGTTCCCACCAGGCAGATCACGAGGGCGATCCACTGCCATACCGTCTGCTCGCCGTACAGGGCCTTGAACGCCGCCGGCAGGCGATCGACCAGGCGCCCGAGCAGGTGCGCCTGCGGGATCAGGTAGCCCGGCGAGGAGATGTACCCGGTGTAGATGCCTTTCGACACCTCCGCCCATTCGTGGCGGCTGCGGTCGCCTGGACCCACCTCCGAGCGATACGGCAGATCGCGAACCTTGCGGTAGAACTCGCCCGCACGCCTGACGGTTTCGGGGCTGAACAGGAACTGCCCGCGCCGCGGCCCCTTCGTCACCTCGACGATCTCGATCTCGGTGTTCGGGTAGCGCCAACGGAAACCCGGGTACGCATCGCCATCGCGCCCCGCGCTCGCGGCATGGCGCAGTCGCGCGCTCTCGACCGCCTGTATATCCGGCACCATCTCCTGGAACGGCAGCAGCGTACGGTCGAGCACCTCCTTCAGCTGCAGCCCGGCCTGCAGCGCGTAGTCCGCACGATAGGCTTCCGGCAGCTCGCTCAGATCGAGCAGGTTGAGCGCGCGGTTTATCAGGTTGCGCCCGGTCGCCTCGGTCGCCGCGATCTTCTGCGGCGTCATGTCCGTCAGCTGGGCCTTCAACGCGGCGTTGGCATCGCGCAGCAGCGCGTCGGCGCGATTGAGGCTGTCGACGAAGCCGACCAGCGTCTGTCGCGGACTCAACGCCTCCACTTTCTTCAGCCGGTTGCGCAGCTCGTCGTCACCCTCCCCGCCGCCCAGGGCCCGGTAGGCTTCGTACATGCCGGTCGCTGTGGCGCCGCGCCGGTAAGGCAGGTCCCTGGCGAGGCGATAAAACGTGTCGAGCTGCTGCACCGTGCCGGCCGAGAACAGAAACTCGCCGGCGCGCGGCCCCTGCTCGACCTTCGCGATCGTGATGCGGGTATCGGGAATGGTCCAGCGCGTGATGCCGCGTGCCGCGACCTCGGCATCGCCGGGGATCTGCCCGGCCGGCGGCAGCGCGACGCGGTCGAGCAGCTCCTTGAGGAGCAGGATCCGCTCGATGCGCGCCACGAACGATTCGCGCTCGGCCGTCGCGCTGAAGTCGAGCGTCGCGCCGGCGCTGACGACGTTGCGAAAGCCGCGCGCGTCGAGCGGCCCGCGGCGCCAGGCGTTGATCGCGTACTCCACGCCCGTCAGGAAACTCTGCAGCGTGTCGCGCGGGCTCGAGGTGTCGGGCGGCCGCAGGGGATGGGGATCAGCCGCCGCCGCGCTTTCCTCCGCCGGCGCCTGCTGCGCCTGCGCCACGCCCGTCGCGCACAGCGCGAGGAGCAGCAGCCAGACAATGCCGAGGCGCAGCCTCATACCCAGAACGTTACTCCATCGGCGGGTTCCCTCAAAACCCGTCGACGTCAGGCTTTCCGCTAGAGCCGCGCCGTCAACCCGCTCGCCGCAAGCACCCGGGCACACCGGTTCCTGACAGCTTTTCTATCGCGCGGTCCACACGCGGGGTCGAACGAGGCTCAGCAGGAGGAAAACCCCCAGCCCCGCCGCGGCGCTGGTAAATGCAAAATCGAAGCCGCTGAGGAAGGCGGCATTGGCCTCCTGCCCGGCGCCGAGCGCGTTGCGCTCCGCGTGGCGGAACAAGGCCGACATCAGGGTCGCACTGCCGACCACGCCGAGCGTTCGTGTGAGATTGGCGAGGCTCGAGGCCACCCCGCGATCCTCGAGGGGCAGAGCGGCGATGACGATGTCGGTGTAGGCCACCTGAAATATCCCGATTCCGAAACCCTGCATGGCGAGCGATGCGGCGATGACCGGCACGAACGTCTGCGCGTCCCAGGTCGCCGCAATTGCGACACCTGCAAAATCGAGCAGCATGCCGACGAGCGCGACGCGGCGCGCGCGGAACGCCCTGACGAGGCGTGCGGACAGCACCGAGCCGACGACTGCGCCGACCGGCCCGAGCGCGAGCATCATGCCGCCCGCCTGCGCCGAGAGCCCTGCGATGCGCACGAAAAAATACGGCCCAAGCAGAAATACGGTAAAGCCGGCGAAGTGCACTGCAACCGAGGCGAGATTGGGGATCGCGAACGCCGCGTCGCGGAACAGCGAAAGCCGGATGGTCGGCTCCTGCGCGCGCGATTCGCGAACGAAGAAAGCGGCGAAACTCGCCAAGGCGACGACTCCAAGACCGAGCGACAGCCCGCCCGGCAGCGCCAGCGCGAGCAGCAGGGCGCCGGTCCAGGTCGCGAGCAGCAGGGCGCCGGCGACATCGAACACTCGCCCGGACTTCACTGCCGGCGCGGGCACATAGCGCAGCAGCACCAGCGCGACGAACGCGAGCGGCGCCCGCGCAAGGTACACCGCGCGCCAGCCGACATGCTCGACCAGGACGCCGCCCACGACCGGCCCAAGCGCGAGGCCGACCGCGAAGGCCGCCGAGTATTGTGCAAGCACGCGGGTGCGCTCGGATTCCGCATAGACCGAGAGCGCGAGCGCCGGTCCGGCACCGAGCACGAGCGCGATGCCAACGCCCTGGAATACGCGCGCGGCAAGCAACCAACCGTAGGCGGGCGCCAGACCGCAGCCGAGAAACGCCAGCGTCGCGAGCGCGAGCCCGGCGCGATAGACGCGCCGGTAGCCGAACAGGTCGGCGAGCCTTCCGCTGACGACGATCAGGCTGCTGAAGGCGAGCATGTAGGCGATCACGATCCACTGGATCGCGGCCACTTCGAGCCCGAACGCCGCGGTGATCGCGGGGAAGGCCGCATTCACCGCCGAGTCGAGCGGCGCAACCAGCATGCCGACGAGCACGATCGCGAGCGCGACGGCCGGGCGTGCGGTGCGCGGTTGCGAGGTCATGCCTGCCGGGTCAGTCGAAACGACCGCCCCGCCCTTCGCCGTCCGCGAAGCGTTCGGCGCCGGCGGTGGACTCGCCCGAGGCGATCGTGTCCAGGCCGATGCGGAACTCGTTCAGCATCGCGTCGCGCTCCTGGAGCCCCCACTGCTCGAGCGCGGAGCGGCGGTCGTTTCGCAGACAGCGCTGCGGAAACTTCGACAGCGACGCGCCGAGCTCGAGCGCCACCTTGAGCGCCCCGCCCTTCGGCGCTAGGCGGTTCGCCAGCCCGATGCGCTCAGCCTCCTCGGCGCCGACCGCCCGCCCGGTGAGAATCAGGTCCATGGCGCGGCTGTGGCCGATCAGGCGCGGCAGGCGCACCGTGCCGAGGTCGATCAGCGGCACGCCGAAGCGGCGGCAGAAGATGCCGAAGGTAGAGCCTTCGGCCATCACGCGCAGGTCGCACCACAACGCGAGCTCCGCGCCGCCGGCCACCGCATAGCCCTCGATCGCGGCGATCACCGGTTTCGTCAGACGCATGCGCGTCGGCCCCATCGGCCCCATCGAACCCTCGGCGTCGTAGGTCTTGCGCTTTCCCTCGGCCATCGCACGCAGGTCGGCGCCAGCGCAGAAGTGCCCGCCCGCGCCGGTGAGAATCGCGACGTCCAGCGCTTCATCGGCGTCGAAGCGTTCGAATGCGGCATACAGCTCGCTCTGGGTGTCGACGTCGACCGCGTTGCGCCGCGCCGGCCGGTCGATGGTGACGACCGCGGTGCGGTCGTGAATCTCGTAACCTATGTTCATCGCTGCACCCTCCTCCTGGGTCGGCGCATGGTATCTTGCCGCGACCGCCATGATCGATCCGATCACCCTGTCCGTCATCCAGAACGGCCTGCAGCAGGTCTGCAACGAGATGGACCTGGCGTTCTGCCGCGCGGCGTTCTCGCCGGTGATCTCGGAGGCGATGGACCGCTCCGACGGCATCTACGCGCGCGACGACGGCGCGCTGATCGCGCAGGGCGAGCTCGGGCTGCCGGTGTTCGTCGGCACGATGCAGGATTCGGCGCGCGCGGTGATCGAGCGCCTGCGCGCAAACGGCTGGCACGCCGAGCCGGGTGACGTGTTCATTGTCAACGACCCCTACCTCGGCGGCACGCACTTGATGGACGTGCGCTTCGTCAAGCCGTTCTTCTACCACGGCAGGCTGTGGGCCTGGCTCGCCAACACCGGCCACTGGCCGGACATCGGCGGCATGGTGCCGGGCGGCTTCTCGGCGAACGCCACCGAGGTCGAGCAGGAAGGGCTGCGCCTGCCACCGGTCAAGCTCTACAAGAAGGGCGTGCTCGACCCGGAGATCCTGTCGATCATCCTGTCGAACATCCGCATTGCCGACCAGCGCGTCGGCGACATCAAGGCGCAGGCCGCGGCGCTCGACACCGGCGAGAAGCGCCTCACGGTGTTGCTCGATCGCTACGGGGCGGACACCGTCGATGCTGCGATCGCCGAGCTGCGCGCGCGCGCCGCGCAGCAGATGCGCGCGCACATCGCGCGTATTCCGGACGGCGTCTACGAAGGCCATGCCATGGTCGACTCGGACGGCGTGGTCGACGCGCCGCTCGACATCCGGCTGAAGGTGACCAAGACCGGCGACAACGACCTGCACTTCGATTTCGCCGGCTCGTCGCCTCCCTGCCGCGGGCCGATGAACTCGGTGATCGCCACCACGCGCAGCTCGGTGTACCTGGCGGTGAAGCACATCTTTCCCGAGGTGCCGATCAACGCCGGCACCTTCGAGCCGCTCAAGGTCGCCGACCCCGAGGGGACCTTCCTCTACGCGAAATATCCGCGCCCGGTCTCGGGCTGCGCCGCCGAGGTCAGCCAGCGGATCGCCGAAGCCGTGTTCAATGCGCTGGTGAAGGCGATTCCCGAAGATCTCTTCGCCGCGCCCGCCGGCACCTCCGGCAACCTCGCGATCGGCGGCCACGACCCGGCGCGCGATCGCTCGTACGTGATGTACGTGATCTCCGGCGGCGGCTACGGCGGCAATCCGGCAAGCGACGGCATCTCCAACGGCTGCTCGACGATCGGCATTTCGAAGACCACGCCGATCGAGGTCATGGAGCAGTACTACCCGGTGCTGTTCGAAGAGTATTCGCTGCACGAAGGCTCAGGCGGCGCCGGCGCGCAGCGCGGCGGCTTCGGCGTGAACTGGTGATGGACCATGGCCGCAGCGGCCCGCTGGGCGCGCGAGGCGGCGCGGACGGCGGCCTCAACAAGGTGGTCATCGAGCGCGGGGACACGGTCTACCGCCCGCCGCACCGCTCCAAGGACCAGGACATCCAGCTCGCCCCTGGCGACGTGGTACGCGTTTCGACACCGGGCGGCGGCGGCTACGGCGACGCGTACACGCGCGATCCGAAATGGGTCGCACGCGACGTATCGCGCGGCTACTACACGCGCGAAGACGCCGAGCGCCTGTTCGGTGTCGCGCTCGCCGCGGACGGCGGCGTGGACGCAGCGGGCACCGCGCGGCTGCGCAGCGCACGCGCAGCCGCCTAAGCCGCGGCCACGCACGCCCCTTCGGCGGGCGTGTACATCTCGACCCTGTCGTCGTAGCCGCGCACTTCGGCGTCGGCCAGCCGGCGCAGCGCGATGCCGCGGCATTGCTTGGCGGTATAGCCCGACATCAGCACGCGCGTGCCGTAGTCCTTGTTCATCACCTCGAGCCGCGCGGCCATGTTTACCGCGTTGCCGTGCACGGTGTAGGTCATGCGCCCGTGCGAGCCGACCGCGCCCGCGACCACCCGCCCGGTGCACAGACCGACGCGGTTATGCGCCTGCACGCCGGCGTAGCGGCGCGATTCGGCGGCAGCCACCATCTCGAGCGCAGCGCGCACTGCGTTCTCGGCATGCGCCGGATCCGCGATCGGCACGTTGAACACCGCGAGGATCGCGTCGCCCTGGAACTGGGTGATGACGCCGCGGTGGCGCTCGATGATGGCGACCATGTCCTCGAAGTACTGGTTGAGGAATTCGACCACGCCCGAAGCACCGAGCGACTGGGTGAGCGGCGTAAAGCCCTCGAGGTCGCACAGCAGAACCGTCGCTTCGGCCTCGAGCGGCTCGATCTTGCCGCCGCCCTTCATCAGCTCGCGCGCCACTTCCTTCGAAACGAAACGGCCGAGCGTGCGGCGGATCATGCGGCTGCGCTTCAACCCCGCCACCATGTCGTTGAACGACTGGCTGGCGTCGTCAAACTCGGCGATCGCGCTGCCCGGCAACGTCGGCACGTCCTCCAGCTGTCCTGCCTGCACGCGCTTCGCGGCCAGCGCGAACGCTTCCACCGGGCGGCTCAGGCGGCGCCCGGCGAAGGCCGCCACCACGACCGCGAGCACCAGCACGCCGACGCCGGCGAACAGCGACCACATCACGCGCTGCAGCTGCGACGGGCCGTCCTGCCGCGGATCGAGATGCACGCCGACCGACCAGGACTGCGCACCGAGCTGGCCGACCTCGCGCGTGATGAGGACGTGCTGCGCGTCGCCGAGGCGCACCGCCACCGCCTTTGCGCGCGTGAGCGCGCGCAGGCCGAAGGGCGACACCACGTCGGGTGACCGGATCCGCTCGAGCACCGGATCGCCCACCTCGCGCAAGCGCGGCAGGGGGTCTGCGCCCGGGTCCTCGCGTACGTCCTCCCTCAGTGCCGGATGCGCCAGCACGCGATCCTCGCCGTAGAGGACGAAGGGCGTGACGCCGGTCTCGGCCGCAAAATCGGCGAAGTCCTCGGACAGCCTTTCGAGCGGCACGATCTGCGCCAGCATGCCGAGGAAGCGGCCGTCGCGGCGCAGTGGCGCGTCGTGCAGCAGCACGGCGGTGCGTTCGATCGACGTCCAGAGCGGCGGACGCCAGCTGGGCTGCTGCTGCCTGCGACCCTGGTCCAGCCAGTCGATGATCTGCGGGCGATCCGACCAGTCCTCGGTCTTCGCGCGTGCCGCGGACCGCGACCAGCGCCGCACCTGGCCGGTCGGATCGGTGATGCCGATCGCCGCCACCTGCGGCGTGGCGCCGAGTGCGCCGCTCATGAACGCGTCCAGGCGGTCCGCATCGTCCAGATCGACGCGGCCTTCGGCGACCGACTGCAGGATCCAGCTCGCCTGCGCATCGATCGGCCGCAGCCGCGCCTCGAGCCGGCGCTCGAGGGCATCGAGCAGCGACTCGGCACGCTCGGCGAGCAGCTCCTGCGTCGTGCGCACGCCGGCCGTGCCGCTCACCAGCAGCGTCACGCCGACCGCGGCGGCAACGAAAAGCCCCAGCCCCGTGACCGCGACCGTCGAGAACGGAATGCGCCGACGACTCATGCGTCATTATGCGATCGAACCCACGCACCGCGCACGTCCGTCGCAGGGCGGCGCTGCGCTACCATCTGCCGCCATGCCCGTGCGACCGAAAGACGCCGCGAGCCTCGCGCTGATCCGGCAGCGCGACGGCCACGCCGAAGTGCTGATGGGCCGGCGCGCACGGCGCCACCGCTTCCTGCCCGATGTCTACGTGTTTCCCGGCGGCGGCGTCGACCGCGGCGACCACCGTGTCGTGCCGCTCACCCCGCTGCGCCCCGAGGTCGCCCAGCAGCTCGCGCAGAGCGCGAGCCACGCGAGGGCGCGCGCGCTCGCGGTGGCCGCGGTGCGTGAAACCTGGGAAGAGACCGGCCTCGCCCTCGGCGCGCGGGACGACGGCGTGCTGCGCCCTGACCTGCACGCACTCGATCACATTGTGCGCGCGATCACGCCGACCGCGAGCCCGATCCGCTTTCATGCGCGCTTTTTTGTCGCCGAAGGCGAGAGGCTGCAGGGCATGCTGCGCGGCAACGGCGAGCTGCTCGATCTCGACTGGCGGCCGATCGAGCGCTGCCTCGCGCTGCCGCTCGCCGACATCACCGAGTTCGTGCTCGGCGAGCTGCGACACTACCTGCGCACGCGGCATCCGCCGCCGCGCGTGCCGCTCTTTACCTATCGCTACGGCCGCGTCAGCGTGCAGCGCTGAGCCGGTTCAGAGCCCCGCGAGCGCTTCCAGCCGCGCCCGCACGGCGCCCTGGTCATCGAGCAGCTCGAGCGCGTCGCCCGAGATGCGGTAGCTGCGCGTCGCCTCCAGCGCCTTGAAGAAGGACGCCTCGAAGGCCATC
>LJTQ01000113.1:0-10398 GCA_001303445.1 Betaproteobacteria bacterium SG8_39
GAGGCGGGCGAGCGCTTGATCGAGCGCCTCGGCCGGCGGTTCGAGCCCGGCCAGGCGCAGGGCGAAGCGCAGGTTCTCGCGCGGGGTGAAGTCCTCCTTGATCGCGCTGAGGTGGCCGAGGTAGAGCAGCTGGCGCGTGTAGTCCTCGCCGAGCGCATGCGCATTCTCACCCGCCCAGAGCACGCGCCCGGCGGCGGGGCGCGCGACGCCGCAGAGGATGCGCAGCAGGCTGGTCTTGCCGGCGCCGTTCGGGCCGGCGACGCGCAGCAGCGTGCCCGGGGCGAGCGCGAACGCGAGCGACTTGAACAGCAGGCGCCCGCCGCGCTCGCAGGCAAGCGACTCGGCTTGAAGCATGGCGCGCGAAGATAGCACGTGGCGCGCCTTTGCTCGTACCGCGCACCGCGCGGCGCGACTACGCCGCGGGCTCGATCAGGATCTCGAAGCTGCCGTCGGCGAGCGGGCGGGTCTGGTGGCGGTAGCCCAGTCCCCGCAATTCCTCGTACAGCGGAAACGGCTCGCGGTGGATACGCACGCGCAGCGGCGCCTTTGGCGCCTCGCGCAGCCTGCGGACGATGCGCAGGAACGGCTCGGGCGGTTCGAGCGTGCGCAGGTCGAGCGTGCCGGCCGCGCTCGGCGCAAGCTGTACCGCTTCCTCGGCGAGCGCGTCGCGCCGCTCGGCGGGCAGCTGCTCGCAGGCGGGGTACAGCACGCCTTCTTCCTTGGCGTTGTGCTGCTGCAGGGTGACGAACAGGTTATCGAGCTCCGCGCGGCAGCCGTCCGGGTCGTGCTCGGGCGCCGCGGCGGCGAGCCCGTGCAGCAGGTTGCGCATGTGCGCATGCTCCATGCGCATCACGGCGGTCGGCCCTTCGGCGAGGCCGGTCATCGCTTCGAAGGCCGGGAACAGCGCCTCCTCCTCGAAGGCGAAATGTCGCGCCAGGGCGTCGCTCAGCGCCGCCAGCCGCGCGCGCAGCGCGGACCAGTCCTCCGCGTCCGCGGCCTCGCTCGCGGACTCGAACAGCTCATCGCACAGTCGGTGATGCTCGGTCAGCGCTTCGGTGATGCTCGTCATGTCGGACCCGGTGTGCGCAATGACGGCACGTTGTCCGAGCAGAGGCCCTGCGGGCCTTGATGTGGGTCAAGCCGGACGCGGCGCTGCGCTCGCCCGCGCGTCGAGTCGCGCGAGCAGCGCGAGCGTCGCCGCGCCGAGCAGCGGGTGTACCAGCGCGGCTGCGGGCGCCAGCTCGAGCAGCGCCGAGACGCTGCCGGCAAGCGGCGCAGCGAGCGACGCGCCGATCAGTCCGAGTGCGATCGGCGCGCCCGCGCTGACCAGACGGATGCCGAGCGCGAAGGCCAGCGCCGCGGCGCCGAGACCGGAGAGCACATGCGCGCTGAGCGCGAGCGCGTCCGAGGTGCTCCACAGCGTCGCCAGCGCGGCGCCGAGCGCCGCCTGAATCAGGCCGAGCACGATTCCCAGGCGCGCGAGCCTGCCGAGCGGCGGCGCCTCCGGCAGGCGCGGGGCGACGTCGGCCGCCATCCGGCCGCCGAGCCAGGCGAGCAGCGCGAGCAGCGCGAGCCCGCCGAACAGGTTGGCGAATTGCGCCGGCGGCGGCGGCGTGGTGCCGGTCGCCACGCCGAGCGCGGACAGGGCGAGCGTCAGCAGCAGCGCGGCCGCGGCGGCGGGGCCGACGCGGGCGCGCAGCGCGGCGTTGCGCCAGACGAGCACCGCGAGCACCAGCACCACCACCGCGGTGAACGTGGCTGCGGCGCGGTGCACGCCGCGCGCAATGGGCAGCGCGGCAGTGGCGTCCGCGGCGAGCGACAGGCGGATGAAGGCGCTCGCCGCGACGACGACGAACATCAGCGCGAGCGCGATGCCTGCGGCGAGGGTCGGCGTGCGCCGCAGGTCAGGCGGGGACAGGGGCATCGCCGGACTGCGGCGCGGGGCGGGTCGCGGCGGCGCTGCGCAGCGCGTGCGCGACCCACAGCGCGACGCCGAGCAGCACGACGGCGCCGCCCTGATGCGCGGCCGCCGGCACCAGCGGCACGCCGTTCACCAGCGTCACGATGCCGAGCGTGACCTGGAGGGCGAGCGCGACCAGCAACAGGTTGCTGGCAAGCCGGCTCTGGCTGTCAGGCGCTTCGCGCCGCGCGCGCCACCACAGCCAGGGCACGAGGAAGATGAGCAACCAGCCGATGCCCCGGTGCACGAACTGCACGGTGGCGAAGTTGTAGAGGAAGTTCTGCCACCAGGGCTCGAGCATCAGGATCTCGGGCGGCACGAGGTGGCCATTCATCAGCGGGAAGCTGTTGTACGCGTAGCCGGCGCGCAGCCCGGCGACGAAGCCGCCGGAGAGCGCCATGACGAAGACGAGCGCGGCCAGCGCGAGCGCGGGGCGGCCGAGGCGTCCGGTCGCAGGGGCGTTCGCCGAGAGCAGGCGCAGCGCGAGCCACAGCTCGGCGGCGAAAATCGCGAGCGCCATGCCGAGATGCGCAGTGAGGCGGAAGTGGCTGACGCGCGGATTGTCGACCAGCCCGCTCGCCACCATGTACCAGCCGAGCGCGCCCTGCAGCGCGCCGAGCAGGAAGACGCCGCCCAGCTGCCAGGCGAGGCGCGCATCGAGCCTGCGCCGCAGCAGGAACCAGAGGAACGGCAGCAGGAAGACGAGGCCGATCGTGCGACCGAGCAGTCGGTGGAAGTACTCCCACCAGAAGATGCCCTTGAAGCCCGCCAGGTCCATGTCGAAATTGACCTGCTTGAACTCGGGGGTCTGCTGGTACTTCTCGAACAGCGTGCGCCACTCGCCCTCGCTGAGCGGCGGCAGCGTGCCGACCAGCGGCTGCCACTCGACGATCGAAAGCCCGGAATGGGTGAGGCGGGTGACGCCGCCCACCACCACCATGGCGAACACCAGGGCGGCGCAGACCAGCAGCCAGGCGGCAACGGTGCGTTGGTCGGTCGCGGTCATCGCCTGCGCGTCGCTTTCGTCAGCATGTCGGTCTGTCGCGTTGGGTTTGATTTGGGTCAATCGGCGCAGGCCCGGCTACCCGGAATTGCATGTAGCGCAATGCTGCGCTGCGACAGCCCGGCAAAGCTTGATGCGAATCAAGTCGGCGCGCGCGCCGCGGCGCGTAACGTGCGCGCCATGCGCGAGGAAAGGCTTGCGCACAACGGCGCGAATTATGGGGGAAAACATGGCCAACGCGACGCAAACAAACAATCCCGGATCGGCTCGACAACCCGTTCCTGCTGCTGTTCCTCGGCATCGCGGTGCCCACCGTGCTGTACATCGTCTGGGGCGTGATGGAAATCGTCTCGCTGCCGGTCGCCAAGTGACCGGCGCCGCCCGGACAACCCTAGGGAGAATGCCATGAGTGCCATCCTGCCACCGAGCGAACGGGTCTGGTGGAAGCAGCCGCTCGATCGCGTCGAGCTGATCTGGATCGTGATCGCGCTGGTCTGGTGCCTGATCATGTTCTTCATGATGCCGTACTGGCACGTGTACGGTAAGCAGAACCTCGCCAACGAGGCCTTCCGCA
The DNA here is from genome assembly GCA_001303445.1 of Betaproteobacteria bacterium SG8_39. Taxonomy (GTDB): domain Bacteria; phylum Pseudomonadota; class Gammaproteobacteria; order Burkholderiales; family SG8-39; genus SG8-39. The sequence goes on from LJTQ01000113.1 coordinate 3,538, forward strand.
CCACGCCGGCCGAGTTCCTGAAGAAGACCGAGGCGATGATCGCGCAGCACAAAGTGCGCGAGGAAGGCGCCCAGGGGCAGAAGGTGCCGGTGGTCGCCCCGCCCGCGGGCAGCGACGTCTACCTGGTCGCGCGGCTCTGGCAGTGGTACCCGATCCTCGAGCTCGAGTCGGGCAAGTCCTACCGCATCCATCTCATGTCGATGGACTGGCTGCACGGCTTTTCGCTGCAGCCCGAGAACATCAACATCGAGGTGCACCCGGGCTACGACCACGTCCTGACGGTGACGCCGACCCACAAGGGCACGTACTCGATCATCTGCAACGAGTACTGCGGCATCAATCACCACACCATGATCAGCAAGCTGTACGTGAAATAGGGGAAGGCGGCCATGGCAATCAACAGAAATTTCCGCACCTGCCCGTCCTCCGGGCTGGTGTTTCACGAGCCGGCTGAGAAGCTGATCCGCTGGAACGCAGTCGTCGCGGTCGTCTTCCTGCTGGTCGGCGGCATCCTCGCGATCGGCGTGACGCTGACGCGCTGGCAGGCGGTGCACATGCTCGATGCGAGCGCCTTCTACCAGGTGCTCACCGCGCACGGGCTCAACATGCTGGTGTTCTGGATCATCTTCTTCGAGATTGCGGTCCTGTACTTCGCCTCCAGCACGCTGTTGCGCTGCCGCCTGGCGACGCCGGGAATGGCCTGGACCGGGTTCTGGCTGATGATCCTCGGCGCGCTGATGAACAACTACTCGGTGATCCGCGGCGACTCGAGCGTGATGTTCACCTCGTATGCACCGATGGGCGCGCACCCGACCTTCTATCTCGGCCTGATCCTGTTCGCGGTCGGCGCGCTCATTGCCTGCTTCGTGTTCTTCGGCACCCTGGTGGTGGCGAAGAACGAGCGCACCTACGTCGGCTCGGTGTCGCTGGTCACCTTCGGCGCGATCACCGCCGCGATCATCGCGGTGTTCACCATCGCCTCGGGCGCGATCATCCTCATCCCCACGCTGCTCTGGTCGCTCGGGCTGATCGAGCACATCGACTCGCTGATGTACCGCACGATCTGGTGGGGCTTCGGCCACTCGTCGCAGCAGATCAACGTCGCGGCGCACGTCGCGCTGTGGTACGCAGGCGCGGCGATCGTGTTCGGCGCCAAGCCGATGTCGGAGAAGGTGAGCCGCGCGGCGTTCCTGCTCTACATCCTGTTCCTGCAGCTGGCGAGCGCGCACCACCTGCTCGCCGACCCGGGGCTGACCTCGAACTGGAAGATCTTCAACACCAGCTACGCGATGTACCTCGCGGTGCTGGCCTCGATGGTGCACGGCCTCACGGTGCCGGGCTCGATCGAGGTGGCGCAGCGCCTGAAGGGCTACAACAACGGCCTGTTCGAGTGGCTGCGCAAGGCGCCCTGGGGCAACCCGGCGTTCGCCGGCATCTTCCTGTCGATCATCATCTTCGGCTTCCTCGGCGGGATCTCGGGCGTGATGATGGGCACCGAGCAGCTCAACCTCATCATCCACAACACGATCTACGTGCCCGGGCACTTCCACGCCACAGTGGCGACCGGAACGACGCTTGCCTTCATGGCGGTGACCTACTTCCTCATCCCGACGCTGTTCCGGCGCAAGATCATGTTCGAGCCGCTGGCGAAGTACCAGCCCTACCTGTTCGGCATCGGCATGGCGGGCGTGTCGCTGTTCATGATGGGCGCCGGAACGCTCGGCGTGCCGCGCCGGCACTGGGACATCAGCTTCGCCGGCAACGTGTTCGGCTACGAATTCCCGGGCGCGGCCTGGCTGATGATGGGTTTGACCGGCGTGTCTGCGCTGATCGCCTTCGCCGGCGGCGCGCTCTACCTCGCGATCACGGTCGGCTCGGTGTTCTTCGGCCAGAAGATCGAGACGCCGGGCTTCAAGCACGTCAGCGCGCGCGAAGGCGTGGGTGCGGTGCCGGCGGCAGCCCCGGATACGCCGGGCGCGCATGCCGGCATCGGCGCCTGGGGCATGGTGGCGCCGGGCACCTTCGTGCTGGCGCTCGTGTTCCTCGCTTCGTTCGTGCTGTACTACTTCGTCAACTGGAAATACCTGTCGACGGTCTGGCCGCTTAAATAGGGACGGCGGCAATGCGCGCGCTGCTCAACCTGTTCAAGCTGAGGATCGGCGTCGCGATCGCGGTCGCGGCGCTGGCCGGGTGGGCAGTCGAGCGCGGCCCGGCGCTGGCCGGCTGGCAGGTCGCGGTGCTCGCGCTGGCGGTGCTGATGTCCTCGGCCGCGGCCGGTGCGTTCAACCAGTACGTCGAGCGCGACATCGACGCGCGCATGCGCCGCACCCGCGGCCGGCCGTTCGTCACCGGCCGGCTGAGGCACGGGCCGGCCTGGCTTTGGGCGATCGGCGCGCTGACGATCGCCGCGGTGCTCGCCGCGGCGCTGGCGACCAACGTCGTCGCCGCGGCGCACGTCTTCCTCGGCGCGTTCTTCTACGGCGTGGTCTACACGGTGTGGCTCAAGCGACGTACCTGGTGGAACATCGTGATCGGCGGTCTGGCGGGCAGCTTCGCGGTGCTGGCCGGCGCGGCCGCCGTCTCGCCGGTGCCCGGACCGGTGGCGCTTGCGCTGGCCGTGATCCTGTTTCTCTGGACGCCGCCGCATTTCTGGGCGCTGGCGATCGCCTACCGCGAGGATTACGCGCAGGCGGGCGTGCCGATGCTGCCGGTGGTGGTGGGCGACGCGCGCGCCGCGAATGCGGTGCTGAGCGGCGCCTGGCTGCTGATCATCGCGACGCTGGTGCCTGCGATGGTCGGTCTCGGCCCGATCTACCTGATCGCCGCGGTCGCGGGCGGCGCCTGGTTCCTGCTGCAATGCCACGCGCTCGCGGCGGCGCCCGGTCCGCAAACGGCGCGCACGGCGTTTCGCGCTTCGCTCGTCCAGCTGGTCGCGGTGCTGGGCGGCGCGATGCTGGACGTGGCGCTGCGATGATCGGACGCGGGGGCAGCGTGCACCGGCTCCCGCTCAAGCCTTCCCGCAAGACCCCCCTGGCCGCGTGGTCACATCGGTTGGGCGCGCTCGTCGCGCTCCTGGCGCTGATCTGCGCCTGGCCGGCGAGTGCTGCGCTCGACGAAAAGCGCGCGCTGCGCGAAAGCCAGGCGGCGATCGGCCGCGTGATCGGCGACTACCGCCTGACCGATGCCGAGGGCAGGGCGGTGCGCCTGTCGGCGTTCCGCGGCAAGCCGCTGGTCGTGAGCTTCATCTACACCGGCTGCTTCCAGATCTGTCCGACGACGACCAAGCACCTCGAGCAGATGGTGCGCCAGGCCGAGCGCGCGATCGGCCCGGGAACGTTCCACGTCGCCACCATCGGCTTCAACCTGCCGTTCGACACGCCCGAGGCGATGCGCGACTACGGGCGCAAGCAGGGTGTGCGCAACGCAAACTGGTCGTTTCTCTCGCCCGAGACGGGCAGCGTCGATGCGCTGCTCGCCGATTTCGGCTTTCTGCGCGAAGCGACGCCGGCCGGTTTCGATCACCTGCTGCAGGTGAGCATCGTCGACGCCGACGGCAGGATCTATCGCCAGGTGTACGGCGATGCCTTCGACGCGCCGGCATTCGTCGGCCCGCTGCTCGAGCTGGCGCAGAATACGCCGCGGCCGGCCGGAACCCTGTCGGCAATCGTCGAGGAGATCCGCCTGCTGTGCACGATCTACGATCCGGCGTCCGGCAAGTACCGCGTGAACTACGCGATCGTCATCGAGATCCTGGTCGGCGCGAGCGTGCTGCTCGTCGGCATGACCAGCGTGGTGATCGAGTGGCGCCGCCGGCGGCGGGTGCAGGCGGCGCCCGGCGCCCCGGCGACGCGCGTCAGCGATGCGCGTTGACGCACGTCAAGGCCGTCACGGGGTCATCTCCTAGCATCGATCCGGTCGGCCGCAGAGCGGCGTGAAAGGGAGCCAGGGTTGCTGAAGCGGATTCATGCCGCGGGTCAGTGGTTGTTCATGCGGGTCGAGGCGCTGTTCAACCTCGCCTTCGGCGACCGCCTCAACCCGCTTTACTACCTCGGCCCGATCTCGTACTTCCTGATGTGGCTGGTGGTCGCGAGCGGGTTGTACCTGTATGTCTTTTTCGAAACCAGCGTCGACGGCGCCTACGCTTCGGTCGAGCATCTGACGCGTACCCAGTGGTACCTGGGCGGGGTCCTGCGCAGCGTGCACCGCTACGCCTCGGACGGCGTCATTCTGACGATGCTGCTGCACATGGCGCGGCACTGGACCTTCGACCGTTATCGCAGTTTCCGCTGGTTCTCGTGGCTCTCGGGCGTGGCACTGCTCTGGCTGGTGTACGCCGCCGGCATCAACGGCTACATGCTGCCCTGGGATCGCATGGCGCAGTTCGTCGTGGTGGCGACCGCGGAGTGGTTCGATTGGTTGCCGGTGTTCAACGGCACGCTGGTGCGCAACTTCATCTTCCCCGAGGCCGTCAACGACCGGCTGTTCTCGCTGCTGTCGTTCATCCACATCGGCATTCCGCTCGCCGTGCTCGCCGTGCTCTGGGTGCACACCCAGCGCGTGCCGCAGGCAAAGACCGCGCCGCCGCTGCCGATTGCGGTGACGCTCACGCTTGCGCTGGTGGTGCTTTCGCTCCTCAAGCCTGCGTTGAGCCAGGGCAAGGCCGACCTGACGAGCGCCGTCACGGTGCTCGACTTCGACTGGTTCTACCTGCCGGTGTACGCGCTGCTCTACCGCTGGTCGCCGGGCGGGGTGTGGCTGCTGATGGGCGCGGCGACGCTGCTGTTCGTGCTGCTGCCCTGGCTGCCGCCGCGCCGGCGCGCGGGTCCGGCCGAGGGCTATCACATGCTGCTGCGACCGGACAACCGCATCCTCGCGATCCGCGAGGGCGAGACGATTCTCGACGCGGGGCTGCGCGAGGGCGTGCCGTTCCCCTTCGAGTGCCGCAATGGCGGCTGCGGCAAGTGCAAGGCGACGCTCGCCTACGGCACGGTCGACTACGGCGCCTACCAGCGCGATGCGCTCACCGACGCGGAGCGGGCCGAAGGCAAGCTGCTGCTGTGCTGCGCGACGCCGCGCGCCGACATCGAGATCGAGTACACGCCGACCGCGGCGCCGGGGGGCGTGCCGGCGCGCGTCTGGCGCGCGGTGGTCGAGTCAATGGACAGGCTCGCGCCGGACGTGATGCGCGTGATGCTCAAGCTCGAGGGGCGTGAGCCGATCGAGTTCTACGCCGGCCAGTACATCAACATCCTGCTCGAGGACGGCGAGAAGCGCGCATTTTCCTTCGCCACGGCGCCGCAGGTGAGCGATCGAATCGAGCTGCAGATCCGGCGTATTCCCGGCGGGCGCTATACCACGCAGGTGTTCGAGACGATGAAGGTCGGCGACCGGGTGCGCTTCGAGGGCCCGCTCGGCTCGTTCTTCCTGCGCGAGGACTCGGAGAAGCCGATCATCTTCGTCGCCGGCTCGACCGGCTTCGCGCCGGTGAAGAGCATGGTCGAATATGCGTTCGCGCGCGGCATGCAGCGCAAGATGCTGCTGTACTGGGGCACGCGCCGGCCCGAGGACATGTACCTCGCGGCGCTGCCTGCGCAGTGGGAACGCGAGCACGACAACTTCCGCTTCGTGCCGGTGATCTCCGAGCCGCGCCCGGAGGACCACTGGAGCGGGCGCTCCGGGCTGGTGCACGAGGCGATCCTCGAGGACTTCCCCAACCTTGCCGAATACCAGGTCTACGCCTGCGGCTCGGCCGGCATGGTCGAGGCCGCCTACCCGGCATTCCGCGCGCGCGGCCTGTCGCAGGACGACTGTTTTTCGGACGCGTTTCGCCTCGCGCCGCGCATCCGCAGCGAGTCGAGCGAGCTGGTGAAGCTGGGAGGCACCGGCTGATGTCGCCCCTGCGCATCGTCGCCCAGCTGCTGCTGTACGTGCCGCTGATGGCGCTGCTCGGGTATTTCTCGACCAGCCCGCGCTTCGAGCTGATTCCCGCCGGCGACGCGCTGCTGCGCATCTCGCTCATCCATGCCGGGCAGCGCAAGCAGGAATGCCGCACGCGCTCGCCCGAGGAGCTGGCCAAGCTGCCGCCGAACATGCGCGCGGCGCTAGACTGCCCGCGCGAGCGGGCGCCGCTCACGGTCGAGCTCGAGATCGACGGCGCGGTGGTGTTCAGCCGCAGCGTGCCGCCCGCCGGCTTCAAGCGCGACGGCGCGGCGAGCCTGTACCACCGCCTGCCGATCGCCGCGGGCCGGCATCGCGTCGTTGCACGCTTGCGCGATCGCGCCGAAGGGCCGTTCAACTACGTGCGCGAGGAAACGCTCGAGCTCGCGCCCGGCGGAATGCTGCTCATCGATTTCGTCGCGACGAAGGGCGGGTTCGACTTCCGGGGCGTCTGATGGCTGCGGCGAACGTGCTCGACCGGGCGTTCGTCGCGGCGGAACGCTGGCTGGATGCGCCGTTCGGCGCGGGTGCCAACCCGCTGCGCAATCTCGGTACGCTCGCCTTCTTCCTGTTCTGGGTGCTCGCGGCGACCGGCATCTACCTGTTCATTTACTTCGACACCAGCGTCGAGGGGGCCTACGCCTCGATCGAGGCATTGACGCAGAAGCAATGGTGGGCCGGCGGCCTGCTGCGCAGCGTGCACCGCTATGCGGCCGATGCGTTCGTCGCCGCCTCGCTGCTGCACCTCCTGCGCGAGTGGGCGGCGGGACGCTTCCGCCGCTTTCGGCGCTTTTCCTGGATTTCCGGCGTGCCGCTGCTCTGGCTGATGTACGCCTCCGGCATCGTCGGCTACTGGCTGGTGTGGGATGCACGCGCGCAGATCTCGGCACTGGCGACGGCCGAGTGGTTCGATGCGATCGGGCT
>LJTQ01000113.1:10406-13122 GCA_001303445.1 Betaproteobacteria bacterium SG8_39
GAGCCGATGGCGCGCAACTTCCTCGGTGCCGAGAGCGTCGGCGACCGGCTGTTTTCGCTGTTCGTGTTCCTGCACATCGGAATGCCGCTCGCGCTGCTCGCCGGGATGTGGATTCACGTGCAGCGCATCGGTCAGCCGAAAACCGTCGCGCCGCGCGGCCTGGTCGCGGCGGCGCTCGCCATGCTGCTGGTCGCCGCGCTCCTGCGACCGGCGGTCTCGCAGGCGCCGTGGGACCCGCTGCACCTGCCGCCGACGATCGAGCTCGACTGGTTCCTGCTGTTCATGCACCCGCTGATGGCCGCGACCTCGCCGGCGTTCCTCTGGCTGCTCGCCGGCGGCGCGACGCTGCTGCTGGTGGCGCTGCCGCTGCTGTTTGCGGGCCCGAAGCCGCTGCCCGCGGTGGTCGACCCGGCAAACTGCAACGGCTGCGCGCGCTGCACGGTCGACTGTCCCTACCAGGCGGTGCTGCTGATTCCTGCGCCGAACGTGCGCACCGGCCGCCAGGTCGAGATCATGGCCGAGCGCTGCGCCGCCTGTGGGCTGTGCGCCGGTGCCTGCCCGTCGTCGACACCGTTCCGCAGCACCGAGGCGCTCGCCGCCGGCATCGACATGCCCGATTGCGACGTGCAGCACCAGCGGATGCGGCTCGAAGCCGCGCTGGCGCGCATCGCGCCCGCGGCGGCCGGCCGCATCATGGTGTTCGCCTGCAGCGAGGCCGCGCAGGCCGCGACGCTCGAGGACGCGCGCACCGCCGTGCTCGACATGCGCTGCATCGGCATGCTGCCGCCCTCGTTCATCGAGTACGCGCTGCGCAGCGGGGCCGACGGCGCGCTGCTCGTCGCCTGCCGCGCGGGCGAGTGCGTCTACCGGCTGGGGGCGGAGCTGACCGCGCAGCGCCTTGCCGGCGAGCGCCAGCCGATCCTGCGCAAGAGCGTGCCGCGCGAACGCCTGCGCATGGTCGAGCAGGCCGCGGGCGAAGAAACGGCGCTGCGCGCGGCCTGCGACGCACTGCGCGGCGCGCTGGCCGCGATGGGTCCGGCGCCGCTGCCGCGCCCGAAGCGCGAAGCGATGGCCCGGGACAGGGCGGGCGGCCATGGCTAGACCGCCCGCGGCAGCCCTGCTGCGCGGCCTGCTGGCCTGGGGCGCGTTCGGCGCGCTGATCGTCGTGCTGTCGCACGCGCCCTCGGTCGCGCCGGTACCCGCGGGCACGGCGCTGCTGCAGGTCAGCATCGCGCATGCCGGCGTGCGGCTCGCGCCCTGCCGGCGCCTGTCGGCCGAGGAGCTTGCGGCGCGCGCGCCGAACATGCGCGCGCCCGAGATCTGTCCGCGCGGGCGCTCGCCGGTGCGCGTCACGGTCGAGCTCGACGGCCGCACGCTGGTCGACGAGACGCTCGCGCCGTCGGGGCTCGCGCGCGACGGCACCTCGACGCTGTATCGCCGCATTCCGATCAGCGCGGGCGAGCGCCAGCTGACGGTGCGCGTGGTCGACGACCTGCGCGTGCCGGCGCGCGGCTACGCGCGACGCGCCCGCTTCGTGCTCGTTCCGGGACAGGTGCTCAGCATCGACTTCAAGCCGGCGCGCGGCGGCATCGTCTTCTCGTGAGACCATGCGGCCCTGAGGCCATGAATACACGCGCCCTGCTCGATGCGATCGCGGTGCCGCGCAGGCGCGCGGCACAGTACGCGCTGCCGGTGCCGGCCGATGCGCGGCGCCGGCTCGCCGCGGCATGGACGCTCCTGGCGCTGGTTTCGCTCGCGGTCTCGGGCGTCTTCTCGGTGCTGCTGGTGCTCTCGCGAACGCCGGGCGTGAAGGACGTGTTTCCGCTGGTCGATTTCTTTCGTGTCGCGCTGGTGGTGCACGTCGACCTGTCGGTGCTGGTGTGGTTCGTCGCCTTTGCCGGCGCGCTGTGGTCGCTGAACAGCACGCCGCGCGCGGCGGGGCTGGGATGGGTCGCCTTCGCGCTGGCCTGCACGGGCACCGCGGTGATGGCGCTCGCCCCGTTCGTCGGCGCGGGCCGTCCGGTGATGGCGAACTACATCCCGGTGCTCGACGAGCCGGTGTTCCTCAGCGGGCTCGCGCTGCTCGCGCTCGGCGTCGCCGCGGCGGTGGCGCGCGGCATGTGGGTCGTGCCGCCGGTCGGTGCGCGACTCGACGGCCCGGGGGCACTGCGCTTCGGCCTCAACACCTCGCTGGTGGCGGCCGGCATGGCGCTGGTCGCCTTCGTCTGGTCGGTCTGGGCGCTGCGCGCGCTGCCGCCCGGCGTCGATGCCAAGGGCTACTACGAGCTCGCCTTCTGGGGCGGTGGGCACGTGCTGCAGTTCGCCTGGACGCTGCTCATGTTCGTCGCCTGGCTCTGGCTCGCGGAGGACGGCGGCGCGCCGCTGCCGCTCACGCCGCGCACCGCGACGCTGCTGTTCGGCGTCGGCCTGGTCGCGGTCTTCCTCACGCCGCTGATCTACCTCGCCTACGACGTCACCTCGGTCGAGCATCACCGGCTGCATACCTGGCTGATGCGCTTCGGCGGTGGGCTGGCGATCCTGCCGTTTGCGCTCGCCGTGATCATCGGGCTGGCGCGCGCGGCGCCGCCGCGCGCCGAGCAGGCCGTGCTGCGCAGTGCGCTCGCCGCCTCGCTGCTGCTGTTCGGGGTCGGCGGGCTGATCGGACTGATGATCAGCGGCTCGAACGTGCGCATCCCGGCGCACTACCACGGCAGCA
>LJTQ01000159.1 GCA_001303445.1 Betaproteobacteria bacterium SG8_39
CGCCTGCCGGCGAGCCGGCCGGCGAGCTTCGTGACCAGCGCCCACAGTCCGCCCGGCATGAAGAAGATCACCACCAGCAGCGTGCCGCCGACGATCATCTGCCAGGCATGCGGCATCCACTCGAAGGCATAGGTGCGCAGGATCTCGAACACGAACGAGCCGATGAACGGCGCAGCGACGCTGCCCGGCCCTGACAGGATGGTGACGAACACCAGCTCGCCCGAGGCGGTCCAGTTGACCATCGAGTCGGGGTCGACCTGGCCGAGCGAGAGCGCCATGAACCCGCCGCCGAGGCCGGCGAGGAAGGTCGACAGCACGTACTTGATGTGGATCGCGTGCTCGGCCGAGTAGCCGAGGTACTCGACGCGGATCTCGTTGTCGCCGATCGCGGTGGTGAGCCGCCCGAGCGTCGAGCGCAGGTAGGCCTGCACGCCGACCGCCACCGCCCAGCCGATGACCATCAGCACGCAGAGCAGCGCCAGCTTGCCGTCGGAGGCGTCCTCGAAGGCGATGCCGGCGAAGGTCGGCTGCTCGATGGTGAAGCCGTCGGTGCTGCCGAGCGCCTCGGTCTTCACCAGGATGCCGTAGAGGATCATCGAGAACGCCAGATTGAGCATCGCGAAGAAGATGTCGCGATAGCGCCGCACGATGAAGCCGACGCAAAAGCCCACCACGGTGGAGAGCGCCGCCGCGGCGCCGAGCAGCACGAAGGCATCGCTCACCCCGGTGTAGCGGGCGAGCATCGCCACGGTGTAGGCGCCGAGGCCGAAGTACAGCGCATGGCCGAAGGACACCAGGCGGGTGCGCCACAGCACCATCAGGCCGATCACCACGATGGCGCGCGAAAAGGCGAACAGCAGCTGGTTGACGATCCAGCTCGGCACCAGCGCGCTGACGATCAGCATCACGCCGAGCGCGAGCGTCAGCCCCTGCACCGTGCGGTCGCGGGCGAGGCTCATATCTTCCTCGCCTTGACCGGGGCGAACAGGCCCTCGGGGCGGAACACCAGCACCGTCGCCATCACCGCGTAGATCACGAACAGCTCGAACTGCGGAAACTTGTGCACCGCCAGCGCGCGCACGATGCCGACCGCGAGCGCGCCGATCATCGCACCGGGCACGCTGCCCATGCCGCCGATGACCACCACCGCGAACGACAGCACGATGACGTCGACGCCGAAGCCGGGCGCCACCGACACGGTCGGCGCGATGTAGGCGCCGCCCAGCGCGCCGAGAATCGCGCCGAGCACGAAGGTGACGATGTAGACGCGGGTGACGTTGAGCCCCATCGACATCGACAGCTCGCGGTCGAAGATCACCGCCGAGAGGAGCTTGCCCCAGCGCGTGCGCTTGAGCGCGAGCCAGCAGCCCAGCGCGAGCGTGACCGCCAGGCCGATCAGCGTCAGGCCGTAGGCATCGCGCGCGATGCCGCCCAGCTCGACCGCGCCGAGCAGCTGCATCGGCTGGAAGGCGAAATAGGGATCGACGCCGAACACCAGCAGGATGACGTCCTCCAGCACGAGGAAGGTGCCGAAGGTCGCCAGCACGATCAATACCTCGTCGCGGTGGTACATGAACTGCAGGATGCCGCGCTCGAGGATCAGGCCGAGCACCACGCCGACCAGGATCGCGGAAGCGAAGATGATGAGGAAGCCGACCCAGTCGGGCCAGCCGGCGTTCGCCGCCAGGCCGATGAAGAACGCCGCGGCGTAGGCGCCCCAGGCGTAGAAGCTGCCGTGGGTGACGTTCAGGATCTTCATGACCCCGAAGATGATCGTCAGCCCGAGCGAAACGATGAACAGGTACGACGAGAACACCAGCCCGTCGAGCAGGATCGTGAGTGCAGTGTCCACCCTGTCGTCCCCGTCAGGAAAACTCGGTCGTTGTCACGTATGCGGAAAAGAAGCGGCGAACGGGGCGGCAAAGCCGCCCCGTTCGTCCGGGCTGCTCAGCTCAGCGCGCAAGCCTCTAGCACTTGGCGCCCTTCATCCCCCCCTTGATCCACTCGACGCTTTCCACGCCCTCGGGCGGGTTGACGCACTCGGCCGGGTAGAACTTCACCTTCTCCAGCTTCAGCTCGCCCGCCTTGGCATCCCACTTGGTGATGCCGTAGCCGTTCTCGGTGACCGCCTGGTGCCCGTTGCCGAGCCCCATCTTGACGTTCGTGGAGAACGACTCGAACTCCGCGCCCTTCATGGCCTCGATCACCTGGTCCTGCGTCGGGAAACCGCCCGCCTTCTTCGCCGCGGCGTCGTAACCGACCTTCACCGCGAGCACCGCCTGCGCATACTGGTAGGCCGGGCCCGACGGATACTGGCCGAAGCGGTCCTTGTAGGCCGCGATGAACCACTTGTTGAGCGCGCTCGGGCGATCGCGCACGATCGCGCCGTAGGGTCCACGCGCGCCGATCACCAGGCCGTCCGGCATGCGCTTGCCGAGGCGGTAGACCGAGGTCTCCGCGACCGTGAAGATCACCTTCTTCTTCTTGAACAGGCCGCGCGTCTGGCCCTGGAAGACGAAGCTCTCCAGGTCACCATCCCACAGGCTGGTGTGCACCAGCTCGGCCTTGTCGAGCAGCAGCGCCGAGATCTCCGTCGAGTACTGGCCCTGGAAGATCTTCGGCCACTGCAGCTTCGCCGAAGCCTTGGCCTTGGTCAGCAGCGCCATCGAGGCGTCGAAGTCGCGCCAGGAATCCTGGCCCCAGGCGTAGTTCTGGTTGATCGCGGTGTAGCTCTTGATCTTCGGGAAGTGCTCCTTGACGTAGTACGCGGCGGCGACGTTGTCCGAGGTCGCGTGGCTCATGGTGCGGAACACGTACTGCGGCTTGGCTTCCTCGAAGATCCGCGGCGTGCCGCAGATCGCGTAGACGGTGAGCTTTTTCAGCTCCTCGGCCACCGGCGTCAGCGCGGCGCAGGTGCCGCTCGAGATGTAGCCCAACGCGACGTCGACACCGCGCTTTTCGACCATGTTGCGGTACTCGGCAACCTGCTTGGTGTTGCCGCCCGCCTCGTCGATGTACTCGGCCTCGATCTCGCGCCCCGCGAGGCCCTTGCTGTTATACGGCGCCGGCAGCTTGCCCGCGTTGATCGCCGCGATCACCACCTCGGCGCCGTTGCGCGAGGGCACGCCGAACGGGCCCGCGGCGGCGCCCGACAGGAATGCAACCACGCTCATCTTGACCGGCTTGTCCTGCGCGACCGCCATGCCCGCCGGCGCGAGCGCAGCCGCCACCACGGCCGCGATCGCGGCCTTCTTGAATTGCCTCATGATGCCTCCTCCTCTAGGTGAGACTCGGCGATGTTGCAGCAGAGCCGTAGGCGGGTCAAGTTTATCCACAGGGGTCTGACCGCCGTGGACAAGCCTTCTCGTCTGACAGGCGCCCTTTTGTCTCGTGATTTTGGTGATTGTCGAAAAAGCACCGACAATCACCAAAATCACGAGATCGGATTTCCGATCGCGAGCCGAGTTATCCACAGGGGTCTGACCCCATGAATGTCATGCAAGGTCTCTTATCCGTCTGGAACGACATCGACGCCGAGGACGAGGCGACGTTCAACGCCTGGTACCACGAGGAACACCTGGGCGAGCGGCTGGCGATGCCGGGCATCCTCAGCGCACGGCGCTACCGCAGCCTCGACAAACCGCGCGGCTACGCGGCGCTGTACGACACCGACGGCCTGGAGCCGCTGCGCTCGCCGGCCTACCTCAAGCTGCTCGCCAACCCGACGCCGCGCACGCAGGCGATCATGCCGCGCTTTCGCAACATGGTGCGCGCGGCGAGCGAGATCCATGCCGATTACGGCGACGCGGTGAAGAAGAACGACGCCGGCGCGGTGCTCGCCTGCCTCGAGGTCGGCACGGCGGGCGACTCCCCCGCCGGCCTGAGGGCGCTCGAGGCGACGGTCGCGCCGCTCCTCGCCGCGGGCGGCCTGCAGCGCGTGCGGCTTGCGGTGCCGGACGAAAAGGCCACCCGCGTGCCGAACCCGGAGGCCAAACTGCGCGACAAGCCCGACGCGATTCCGCCGCCGTTCCTGCTCATCGAAGGCGAAACCGAGGACGCGGTGCGCGCCGCGGCCGCCGCGCTCGCCCAGGCGCTCGGCGCAGCCACGCCGGCGCGGCTCTACGCGCTGCTCGAGGCGCGCGCCAAGTAGCCGCACCGCGCCCCCGGTGAACCGCGCGTTCAATTCGCGCGGCCGCGGGGCTATGATCGGCTGCAGGACATCATTCCCGCGGGGAGCAGCGCCTTGAGCACCGAAACCATCCTCTACGAAGAAGACGGCCCGATCGGCTGGCTGACGCTCAACCGGCCGGACGACGGCAACATGTTCACGCCGCAGATGTGCCACGAGATCCGCGACTGCATCAACGAGGTGCGGCGCGAGACGCGCACCCGCGTGCTGGTGCTCACCGGCGCGGGCGACAAGTTCTTCTGCATCGGCGGGCGCAAGGAGGGCATGGAGGAGACGCTGCTCTATGCCGGCGTGCTGCCCACCCTCGAGATGTACGAATCGATCGACCGCCTGCAAAAGCCCGTCATCGCCTCGGTCAACGGCTATGCGGTGGGCGGCGGCAACGTGCTGCAGGTGGTCTGCGACCTCACCATCGCCAAGGAAAGCGCGGTGTTCCGCCAGGTCGGGCCGATGATGGGCAGCTTCGACGCCGGCTTCGGCACCTGGTACCTGGAAGACCTGGTGGGCAAGAAAAAGGCCAAGGAGATGTGGATGCTCAACCCGCGCCTGTCGGCGAGGGAAGCGCTCGCCATCGGCCTCATCAACCGCGTCGTGCCCGACGACCAGCTGCGCGACGAGACGCGCAAGATGGCGCTCGAGCTCGCCGAGCGCGGCGCGTTCGCGCTCGCCTCGATCAAGGGCGCATTCAACGCGCGTCACGGCGGCGTCGGCGGCCTCGCGCGCATGGCGCACGACCTGCTGCTGCGCGGCTACCTCGAGACCGAGGAATCGCAGGAGCTGGGCGAGGCGTTTCGCGGCAAGCGCAAGCCGAATGCGGAGAAGTTTGGCAAGTGAAGCGCCGGTGCGCTTATCGCATCGAACAGGACACACAGGCACATATGGGCAAACCGGTCTCTCGCGTTTCCACGTTCTCGCCCGCGGCAGAGCCTGTTCTTGCGATGGCGAGAGCGTGGAAACGCGAGAGATGAATGGGCCTTTGATCGACGGCCGGGCTTCGTTGGTCGCGCCATCGAGATTGGAACGCCTCAACGCAACGTTGTGAACACCCTCCTCACCCTCCTCACCCCCCGTGCCGCCGAGCAGCACTACCGCTCCGGGGCCTGGCGCGCCGACACGTTTTATTCCCTCCTCGTGCGCCATGCCGCCGAGCGGCCGCAGGCGCCGGCGCTGCGCGATGCGCGCCTGCGACTGTCCTGGCGTGCGCTGCTCGAGTGGGTCGACGCCATGGCGGAAAGCCTGCACCGCGCCGGGGTGAAGCGCGGCGAGCGCGTGGCGGTCTGGCTGCCGTCGCGCTGCGAGAGCGTGGTGGCGCTGCTCGCCTGCGCGAGGAACGGGTACGTCTGCAACCCGTCGCTGCACCAGAACTACACGGTCGCGGAAATCGTGCAGCTGCTCGAGCGCACCCGCGCAGCCGCGCTCGTCATGCAGCCCGGCTACGGGGCGGATGCGGCAAAGGCCGACGTGATCGGCGCAGCGCAGGCGCTCGGCCACGTGAAGGCGGTTTACGCGGTGCCGGGCGCGCAGGGCGGCGACGGCCGCGCGCAGCCGTTTGCGGCGCGCGGCGCCGCCCAGGCGTCCTCGCAGCCGGCGCTCGACGACCCGGACAAGATCATCTACCTCGCGTTTACCTCGGGCACCACCGGGGTGCCGAAGGGCGTGATGCACAGCGACAACACGCTGCTCGCCAACGGCCGCGCGATGGTCGCCGACTGGCATCACGATCACTCGACGATCCTGCTCAGCCTCTCGCCGATGAGCCACCACATCGGCACGGTGGCGGTGGAGCAGATGCTCGCCGCGGGCTTCGAGCTGGCGGTGAACGACCCGCCCGCGGGGCTCGCGCCGCTCGACTGGGCGCTGGAGTCGGGCGCGACCTACATCATGGGCGTGCCGACCCACGCGATCGATATGCTGGCCGAGGCGAAGCGCCGCGGGCTGGCGACCCTCGGCGCGGTGAAGCTCTTTTACATGGCGGGCTCGCCGATCCCGCGCGAGGTGGCGCAGGCCTTTCTCGACATGGGCATCACGCCGCAGAACATCTACGGCATGACCGAGAACGGCTCGCACCAGTACACGCTGCCGACCGACGACGCGCAGACCATCGTCGAGACCTGCGGCCGCGCCTGCCACGGCTACGAGACGCGCATCTTCGATCCGGAAAACCCGGACCGCGAGGTCCCGGCGGGCGCGGTGGGCGAGATCGGCACGCGCGGCGCGCTGCTCATGCTCGGCTACTTCGACAACCAGCTCACCACCGAAGGCTCCTTCAATGCCGGCGGCTGGTTCCTCTCGGGCGACCTCGGCACGCTCGACGATCGCGGCTGCCTGCGCATCATGGGGCGCAAGAAGGACCTCATCATCCGCGGCGGCCACAACATCCATCCGGCGCGGATCGAGGATCTCGCGCACCGCCATCCGGCGGTGCAGAAGGCCGCGGCCTTCGGCGTGCCCGACACGCGCCTCGGCGAGAAGGCCTGCCTGGCGGTGATTCTCCGCGAGGGCGAGCGCGTCAGCGGCGAGGCGATGCTCGATCACCTGCACGCGGTCGGGCTTTCCAAGTACGACATGCCCGAGTTCTTCCTCGGCATGGACGCGTTCCCGCTCACCGCGAGCGGCAAGATCCTGAAGCGCGAGCTGCAGGAATGGGTGACAGGCGGACGCATCACGCCGCAGCCGGTACGCTGGCGCGAGCCCGCAAAGGAGACATGAGATGGCCATCAAGCTGACCCGGGTCGAGGAATTCGCCCTCATCCGACTGAACCGCCCCAAGGCGCTCAATGCGCTGTCGTTCGCGCTGGTGAGGGACCTGGCGCGCGCCTTCGACGAGGTCGCGGCGAGCGACGCGCGCGCGCTGATCATCACCGGCGCCGGGGAAAAGGCGTTCTGCGCCGGCGCCGACATCGGCGAGCTCGGCGGGCGCACGCTGATGGAGCAAAAGCGCGGCGCCGAGCTCGGCCAGGCGACCTTCGCGATGCTCG
>LJTQ01000114.1:0-8907 GCA_001303445.1 Betaproteobacteria bacterium SG8_39
GCGTTGAAGTGCGCGACGATGGATTCCTGCAGCGCGCCATGCGCCTCGATTTCGGGCTTGTGCCAGAAAATCGGCGTCGGTCGCCGCGGCTGCGTCTCGCCGACGCCGTTCACCGTGTTGCCGGACACGTCCGGCAGGCGTGCAAAATGCGCCGGCGGCGGCGTGAACGTGCCGCGCAGCTTGCGGTTCATGCGCGCGCCTCAAGCCGCACGCGCAGTCCGGTGGGCATCATCGAGAGCTGGTAGCGCTCGCCGACCACGCCCGGCTCGCGCACGATGCGGAAATTGCGCGCCAGCATGCTGGCAACCATCTTGATCTCGGCGAGTGCGAGGTAGCGTCCCGGGCAGAAGCGCGGTCCGCCGCCGAAGGGCATCAGCGCCTTCTTCGCCGCGGCGAGGCGCGCGTCCTCTGCCGAGAGCCAGCGCTCGGGGCGGAAGGTCTCGGGCGCATCGAGCAGGCCGGCGTCCATGCCGGGCAGGCGCATCAGCGCGCCGACGATGTCGCCCGCGGCGAGCGCGAATCCGCCCAGCTGCGTGTCTTCGAGCGCTTCGAAGGACAGCACCGGCGCGACCGGCCGCAGGCGCATCGCTTCGCGCGTGGCGGCCTCCGTATACGGCAGTGCGTTGAGCTGCTCGAAGGCCTGCACCTGGGGCGCCGTGCCGAGCACGACGGCGGTCTCGGCGTGCAAGCTGTCCAGCGTCGCCGGCACCTCGCACAGGTAGTAGCACAGCCAGGCGAGCGTATTCGCGGTGGTGTCCTCGCCGGCGAGCAGCGCCGTGAAGACGTTGCCCGAGACGTCGGCGTCGGAGAATTCCGATCCGGGTGCGTCGCGCGCGGCGAGCAGGGCCTCGATCAGGTTGCCCGGGTTGTCGCGCAGCGCCGGGTTCGCCGCGAGGCGCGCGCGCGCCTGCGCGATGAACGCCTCGACGGCGCGACGTGCGGCGGCGAGGTCGCGCTCGAGCGCGCGATCGGCCGGCAGCTTGACGTGGCGCCAGTAGGCGAACGGCGCCGTGGTGCGCCGATTGACCATCGGAAAAATCCGCTCCAAGTGGCGCTGGATGACGTCCTCGCCGCCCTCGATGGTGTTGATGTCGGCGCCGAAGGCGAGCCCGGCGGTGACGTCGACCGTGTAGCGCATCAGCTCGGCCTGGATATCGAGCACCGCACCCGTGGCCGCGGCTTTTTGCCAGCGGCGATGCAGCCGCTGCGTGACCGTCACCAGGCTCGGAAAGTAGCGCTTGAGATGCGCCGGATCGAAGGCGCGCATCACCAGACGGCGTTGGCGCTCCCAGGTCTCGCCTTCGGCCGAGAACACACCGGCGATGCCCATCTCGCGGAATACCGATTGCACGGGTCGCGCGCGGCGGAAGGTCCAGGGGCGCGCACGCAGCGCTTCGCCGATCAGCGTGCTGTCGGCGACGACCAGCATGTCGCGGCCGATCAGCCGCAGGCGGTAGGGCGTGCCGTAGCGCCGTGCCCAGTCCTCAAGCTGCAGGTGCATGCGCGCAGGCCGGAACTGCAGCACATTGCCGAAATACGGCACGCCGCCCGGGCCGGGGAGCGCGGCGATCGAACGGGCCGGGGTGGGCGGTGTCGCGGACATGGCGGCGCAGGGATGCGCCGCCAGTCTACCCGCGGGCGGCGCTTGCGTCCTGCAGGTGCTCGGCCACCGTTTCGAGCAGACTGCCCATCTTGCGGTCCCAGTGGTAATGCGCCTGGCCGTCGTCGAAGCTCAGCCGGCAGTTCGAGCAGCTGGTAACGAGCTGGTCGGCGCCGGTCTGCTCGACCTGCTTGACCTTGATCGAGAACGCGCGCCGGCGGTGCTCGTCGGCGCGGTGCAGGGTGACGACGCCGCCGCCACCGCCACAGCACCAGTTGGCATCGCCCGCTTGCGGCATCTCGCGCAGGTCGGCGCGCAGGCCGGCAAGCACCTCGCGCGCGGCCTGCGTCGCGCCGCCGCGACGCGAGACCTGGCAGGGGTCGTGATAGGTCACCGAACCCTTCATGCCCTGCGTCTGCAGCTTGCCTTCGCGCATCGCGCGCGCCAGGAATTCGGTGATGTGCAGCACCTCAAAGGGCAGCGGCTGGCCATACATGTTCGCGCCCTGCCAGCGCAGCGCACCGTAGGCATGGCCGCATTCGGGCAGCACCAGCAGCTTGGCCTGGCAGGCGACCGCCGCGCGGATCAGCCGCAGGCTGAGGTCCTTCTGCCATTCGAGGTTGCCCGACAGCAGGCCGAAATTGGTGGCCTCGTAGCCGTCGCTGCGCAGCGTCCAGTCATAGCCCGCGTGCTTCATCACGCGCGCCAGCGCGACGATGGAGACGGGGTACTTCATGATCTCGATCGAGGACAGGGTGACCATCACCTCGGCCGTCGGCTTGTCGAGCGGGATTTCGACCTCGTGCTCGTCCTCGAGCCACTCGACGCGCTCTTTCAGTACCGCCGGGGTGGCACCGAGCGGACTGCCCTCGCGCTCGGCGCGCTCGGCGACCGCCCAGAGTTCATGCGGTATCAGGCCGGCCTCGAACATCGCATGGCGCGCAAGCCCCACCAGCGCGGCGATGTCGATGCCCATCGGGCAGACCATGCTGCAGCGCCCGCACATCGTGCAGCTGTCGTAGAGCAGCTCCTGCCACTCGCGCAGCTGGTCGGCGGTCACCGCGGGCTTCAGGTTGAAGGTGCGCGTCAGCCAGGCGAACGGCCCCGCCTCGCGCTTCCAGGCCTGCTTGAACGGCTCGATCTTCCAGATCGGCGTGTGGCGCGGGTCCTGGCTGGTGACATAGAAATGGCAGGCCTGCGCGCATTGGCCGCAATGCACGCAGGATTCGAGGTACGCCGCGACGGTCGAGTTCATGTCGCGCGCAAACGCCTTCATCGCGCGCTCGACGCGCTCGGTGTCCGAAAGGTGGCCCTGCTCGTCCGAGCGTACCGCCGGCTGCTTAATCGAGAAGCGCGGTGCGTCGAAATCGAGCGGGTGCTTCGTGTCGAGCTCGCTCATAGCGCGGCCCCCTTGCGAGTGAATTCGACCCCGGTGCGGTAGCGCGACACGAAGACCAGCGCCGCGTGCGCCAGCTTGCCGAACGGGAACCAGATCAGCATCAGCTCAAGGCTGAGCAGGTGCACCGCGAGCAGCGTCGGGTTCGGTGTCGCCGGCGCGACCATCGGCGTCGCCGGCACGTAGCTCTGCTCGATCAGCGCCATGCCGGTGACGATCGGCAGCATCGTCACCAGCCAGGTGAAGTAGTCGTCGAAATTCGACAGCAGCCGCTGTACATCGTCGGTCAGGCGGGTCGCCAGCGCGAACACCAGTCCGACGATCGCGAATGCGGTCGCGACATAGGTCACCCCGTCGGGCAGGGCCGCCCAGGACAGCCCGGTGAGGCGCTCGATGAAGCCGATGTGCGGCGCGAAGGCGAAGACGATGACCGCGATGCCGATGTGGTAGGCATAGGCGTTGATTGTCCCGGTCATGCCGATGCGCTCATAGGCGCTGCGCGGCAGCATGCGCTGCCAGATCGCGCGCAGCCCGCCGGTGACGGTGTCGCTACGGCGCGGCGCGGAATGGTCGGTCTTGCGCGGGCGGCGAAGGACCGCCCACAGACGCCACGCGGTGCCGATAAAGAACACCAGCAGTGACACGGTCAAGGCCGGGCCGCGTGCGAACTCGAGAAGTGACATGGCGGGTCTCGCTGCAGAGTGCGGTTACTGGAAGTCTTAACTGCGCGGCGATGGGCCGGTTGATCTAAATCAAACGCGAACCGAAGCCCCGTTTTAGCATCGGCCCCGGCGTCCGCGATGGCTCCTCCGCGCCGCGCGGTGCGCGCCTTACAGGGAGAGTCCACGCACATGGCTGCTGAATCCACCTACAACTACAAGGTCGTGCGGCAGTTCGCGGTCATGACCGTCGTCTGGGGCGTCGTCGGGATGCTCGTCGGCGTCATCATCGCGGCGCAACTGCTCTGGCCGGCGCTCAATCTCGACATTCCGTGGCTGTCTTACGGCCGGCTGCGGCCGTTGCATACCAACGCGGTGATATTCGCGTTCGGCGGCTGCGCCCTGTTCGCGTCCTCGTACTACATCGTGCAGCGCACCGCGCACGCGCGGCTGTTCTCCGATGGGCTCGCGGCGTTCACCTTCTGGGGCTGGCAGGTGGTGATCGTGTTGGCCGCAGTCACGCTGCCGCTGGGCCTGACCTCGGGCAAGGAATACGCCGAGCTCGAGTGGCCGATCGACATCCTGATCGCGCTGGTCTGGGTGGCCTACGCGGTGGTGTTCTTCGGCACGCTCGCCAAGCGCAAGGTCGAGCATATCTACGTTGCCAACTGGTTCTTCGGCGCATTCATCCTCACCGTCGCCGTGCTGCACATCGTCAACAGCGCGGCCGTGCCGGTGACGTTCTGGAAGTCCTACTCGGCCTATGCCGGTGCGCAGGATGCGATGGTGCAGTGGTGGTACGGCCACAATGCCGTCGGCTTTTTCCTCACCGCCGGGTTCCTCGGCATGATGTACTACTTCATTCCCAAGCAGGCCAACCGGCCGGTGTATTCCTACCGCCTGTCGGTGGTGCATTTCTGGGCGCTGATCTTCACCTACATGTGGGCCGGGCCGCACCACCTGCACTACACTGCGCTGCCCGAGTGGGCGCAGTCGCTCGGCATGGTGTTCTCGCTGATCCTGCTGGCACCGTCCTGGGGTGGGATGATCAACGGCATCATGACGCTCTCGGGCGCCTGGCACAAACTGCGCACCGATCCGATTCTCAAGTTCCTCATCGTCTCGCTGTCGTTTTACGGCATGTCGACCTTCGAGGGGCCGATGATGTCGATCAAGACCGTGAACGCGCTGTCGCACTACACCGACTGGACCATCGGGCACGTGCACAGCGGCGCGCTCGGCTGGGTCGGCCTGGTGTCGATGGGCTCGATGTACTACCTCATCCCGCGCCTGTTCGGTCGCACCGAGATGTACTCCACGAACCTCGTCAACGTGCACTTCTGGGTCTCGACGATCGGCATCGTGCTGTATATCGCGGCGATGTGGATCGCCGGGGTGATGCAGGGTCTGATGTGGCGCGCGGTGGGTGAGGATGGCACGCTCACCTACAGCTTCGTCGAGAGCGTAAAGGCGACCTATCCCTTCTATGCGATCCGCCTGCTTGGCGGTGCGCTCTACCTGAGCGGGATGCTGATCATGTTCTACAACATGGTGAAGACGATCGCCGGCAGCAAGGCGGTCGATGCCACGATCCCGGCGCCCGCGAGCGCGGTGCACGCCTGAGGCGAAAGGACGCGAACCATGAAATTCACCCATGACATGATCGAGCGCAACCAGGCGCTGCTGATCGTTCTCGTCATCCTGCTCATCGCAGTCGGCGGCCTGGTCGAGATCGTGCCGCTGTCGTTCATGAAGTCAGTGACCGAGCCGATTAAGGGCCTCAAGCCGTACGACGCGGTGCAGCTCACCGGGCGCGATGTCTACCTGCGCGAGGGCTGCTACAACTGCCACTCGCAGATGGTGCGGCCGTTCCGTGCCGAGGTCGAGCGCTACGGCCCCTACTCGGTCGCCGGCGAGTTCGTCTACGACCATCCCTTCCAGTGGGGCTCGAAGCGAACCGGGCCGGACCTGCACCGGGTCGGTGGGCGCTATTCCGACGAATGGCACCGCATCCACCTGATCAACCCGCGCGACGTGGTGCCCGAGTCAAACATGCCGGGCTACCCCTGGCTGGCGCGCACCGCGGCGAACGCGGTCGACATCGGGGCGAAGATGCGCGCTCTGCGCGCGGTCGGCGTGCCGTACAGCGACACGGACATCGCCGGCGCCGGCGCGGCGCTCAAGGACAAGACCGAGATGGACGCACTGATCGCCTATCTGCAGGGGCTCGGCAGCGCGCGCCAGGGTCTGGCAGCACGTTAAAGGACAGCGAGGACGCGATGGACATCAACGACCTGAGAAGTCTCATGACGCTGGCGGCGTTTGCCGCCTTCGTCGGAATCGTCTGGTGGGCGTACGCACCGTCGCGGCGCGCACGCTTCGAGCGCGACGCGCTGCTGCCGTTCGAGGAGGCGGACGCACCGAATCACGGGGGGGCGCGGAAATGAGTCAGTTCACGAGCGGTTTCTGGGACGTCTACATCGGGCTGATCTCGCTCGTATCGATCATCGCCTGCGCGGTGTTCCTCAAGCTGCAGAGCGTGCGCCGGATCGAGACCAAAGAGGGCGGCACGGCGACCACCGGGCACGTCTGGGACGAGACGCTGACCGAGTACCACCACCCGCTGCCGCGCTGGTGGTCCTGGCTGTTCTATCTTACGGTACTGTTTTCGCTGGTCTATCTCCTGCTCTATCCAGGCCTGGGCAGCTGGAAAGGGGTGCTCGGCTGGACGCAGGTCGGTCAGCTCGAGGCCGAGAATGCGCGCATCGAGGCGAAGATCGGCCCGCTGTATGCCGAGTTCGCCGCGCAGGACGTGCCGGCGCTGGCCAAGAGCCCGGAGGCGATGGCGATCGGACAGAAGCTGTTCCTCAACCACTGCGCGCAATGCCATGCCTCGGACGGCGGCGGCTCGCGCGGCTTTCCCAACCTGACCGACAAAGACTGGCTGTGGGGTGGCACGCCCGAGGCCATCAAGACCACCATCACCGAGGGGCGCGTCGGCGTGATGCCCCCGTGGGGGCCGGTGCTCGGCGAGGAAGGCGTCAAGGACGTCGCGCATTACGTCATGTCGCTTTCAGGGCTGGCGTCCGACAGCATCCGTGTCGCGCGCGGCAAGCCGCTGTTTGCGCAGACCTGCGTCGCCTGCCACGGACCTGAGGGCAAGGGCAATCCGGCGCTGGGGGCGCCCAACCTGACCGACAAGACCTGGCTCTACGGCGCGGGCGAGGCGGTGATCACCGAAACCATCGTCAAGGGGCGCAACAACCAGATGCCGGCGCACAAGAACATTCTGACGCCCGAGAAGATTCACCTCCTGGCGGGTTACGTCTATTCTCTGTCGCAGGGTCAGTAACGCGAGAGGGCAGGCGCGCTGCAGCCTGTCCTGAACCCGGTGCAAAACGACGAAACTGCCGCGACGCGGGGGGCCACCGCGTCCCCGACGCCCGAGCGAACGCCGCCGGCATGAACCAGCCGCTCTACGTCGCGGCGGCGAAGATCTACCCGCGTGCGGTGCACGGCTGGTTCGCGGCCTGGCGCTGGGCGCTCGTCTGGGTCACGCAGCTGGTGTTCTACGGCGGGCCCTGGCTGCGCTGGAATGACCGCCAGGCGCTGTTGTTCGACATTGCGCAGCGCAAGTTCTACATCTTCGGCGTCGTGTTCTGGCCGCAGGACGTCATCTACCTGACGATCCTGCTGGTGATCTCGGCATTGAGCCTGTTTCTGTTCACCGCGGTCGCCGGGCGCCTGTGGTGCGGCTACGCCTGCCCGCAGACGGTCTACACGGAGATCTTCCTGTGGATCGAGCGGCTGATCGAGGGTGAGCGCAACCAGCGCATCCGCCTCGACCGGGGTGACTGGGGGCCGCGCAAGCTCGGCCTGAAGGCTGCCAAGCACGCCACCTGGATCGCGCTTGCGCTGTGGACCGGGTTTACCTTCGTCGGCTACTTCACGCCGATCCGTGCGCTCGGCGCTGACGCGCTCGGGCTCCTGGGATGGAACGCCGGGACCCCTGCCCCGGCGTTGGGACCCTGGGCGACGTTCTGGATTCTGTTCTACGGCTTCGCGACCTACGGCAACGCCGGGTGGATGCGCGAGCAGGTTTGCAAGTACATGTGTCCCTACGCGCGCTTCCAGAGCGCGATGTTCGACCGCGATACGCTGATCATCACCTACGACGGCGCGCGCGGCGAGCCGCGCGGCGGCCGCGCGCGGGGGCGCGACAAGGGCACGCTCGGCGACTGCGTCGACTGCGGCATCTGCGTGCAGGTCTGTCCGACGGGGATCGATATCCGCGAGGGGCTGCAGTACGAATGCATCGGTTGCGCGGCCTGCATCGACGGCTGCAATCAGGTGATGGACAAGATGGCCTACCCGCGCGGCCTGATCCGCTACTCGACCCAGCACGCGCTCGACAACAAGCTCGGGGTGCGCGCGATGTGGCGACGCGTGTTCCGGCCGCGCATCCTGGTCTACACCGCAGTGCTGTGGGGCATCATCTTCGCCGCGGCGTTCGCGCTGGTTGTGCGCATCCCGCTCAAAGTCGACATCATCCGCGATCGCGCGGCGATTGCGCGCGAGGTCGAGGGTGGGCTGATCGAGAACGTCTACCGCGTGCAGCTGATGAACACGCAGGAAACCGCGCGCCGCTTCCGGCTGAGCGTGGAGGGCCTGCCGAGCCTGGTGCTGGTCGGCGAACAGACGCTGGAGATCACCGGGGCCTCGGCACGCCTGGTGCCGATCAAGCTGCGCGTGCAGCCCGCGCAGGTGCAGGCCGGCAAGCACCCGGTCACACTCGTCGTGCAGGCGGAGGACGACGCCAAGATCCTGGTGCGCGAGAAAACCATCTTTATCGTGAGATGATGCGATGAGCACAGCGGAGTCCGTTCTGAGCGATCGACCCTGGTACCGCGAGCCCTGGCCCTGGATCCTGATGGCGGGACCGGCGGCCGTCATCGTTGCGGGTGTCGTCACCGTCTGGCTCGCGGTCTCGAGCGCCGACGGCCTCGTTGCCGAGGACTATTACAAACAGGGCCTTGCGATCAACCGCGTCATCGAGCGCGAGCAAGCGGCGCGGCAGCTCGGCCTGACCGCGCAGCTCGAGCCCGCGGCGGGCCGGCTGCTGCTCAGCCTCTCTGGCGCGTCCGGCGCGCATCCGCCGGCGCTTTTCGTGCAGCTGGCACACGCGACGCGCGCCGGCCACGACCTGCGGCTGCGGCTCGCACGGGTCACCGACGGCCGCTACGAGGGCGCAC
>LJTQ01000114.1:8933-12261 GCA_001303445.1 Betaproteobacteria bacterium SG8_39
GCCGCCGGGGCGTTGGCGGGTCTCGATCGAAGATCCGCAGGCCAGCTGGCGCATTGCCGGCGACTGGTCGGGGGCCCTGCAAGCGTTCACGCTCGGCGCGCCGCAGGCGACCGGGCGGCAGCATTGAGGCGGCACGCGAGGAGGGCAGGAGATGAAGCGGGCGATCTGGATACTGTGGCCATCGTTCATCGTCGCCGGCATCGGCGAGATCATATTTTTCACCGTGTTCGATCCGCAGGAGCTGTACCTGTTCGGTGAGCCGACAACGCTGAGCCGCCTCGGCGTCTACTCGATCGGCTTTTTCCTGTGCTGGGCCTTCGCCGCAGCGTCGAGCGCGCTGACCTGCTTCCTGCAGCGCACGCCCAAGGAGATCAATCGTTGATCTCGATCAGAGCGGCCGCGACCGGTGGGTCGAAGATGGACACTGAAACCATGCGTGCAATCGGTCTCGCCATCATGCTCACGCTGGCCGCAGGCGGCGCGGCGGCGCAGAATCCGCCCGATGCCGAGCGCGGCAAGTCGTTGTACGAAACCCATTGCGGCGGCTGCCACTACGGGCGGCTGCACGACCGTCCGCGCGAACGCTCGCTGGTGCATTCGCTCGCCGAGCTGCGCGACCAGGTCGCGCAGCGCGCTGCGCTGACCGGGCGCCCGTTCACGCGCGACGACCTCGAAGACATCGCCGAGTACCTCAACCAGTCGTACTACCGACTCAAGAAATAGGCGCCGCGTGCGGCTGACCTTTCTCGGCGCGGCCGGCGAGGTGACCGGGTCCTGCTACCTCGTCGACACCGGCCACATTAAGTTCCTCATCGACTGCGGCATGTTCCAGGGCGGCGGGCGCGGGCGCGCCGGCGCCGCGCAGCGCAACCGTCACTTCGGCTTCGATCCCGCGGAAATCGCCTTCGTGCTGCTGTCGCACGCGCACATCGACCACTCCGGCCTGATCCCGCGCCTGGTGGCGCTCGGCTTTCGCGGTGCCGTGTACGCGACACGCGCCACCGTCGACCTGCTCGGGGTGATGCTGCCCGACAGCGGCTACCTACAGGAAAAGGAGGTCGAGCGCGAGAACCGCGGACGCTTCCGGCGTGGGCGCGGACGCGAGCTGGCGCCGCTGTACACCGTGCAGCAGGCGCGCGACAGCCTGAAGCGGCTGCTGCCGGTGGAGTACGACGCCGACGTCCGGCCACACGACGCGGTGCACTGCCGCTTCCGCGACGCCGGGCACATCCTCGGCTCGTCCATCCTCGAGGTTCGCGTGCGCGCCGACGGGCGCGAGCGGCGTATCGTCTTCTCGGGCGATCTCGGCCAGCCGGGTCACCCGATCGTGCGCGACCCGGCGTCCGTCGAGCGGGCCGACGTCCTGCTCGTCGAGTCGACCTACGGCAATCGCAACCACCGGGACCGCGCGGCGACGCTCGAGGAGTTCGCCGTCGCGCTCGAGGAGACACTCGGCCGGCACCTCGGCAACGTCGTCATCCCGGCGTTCGCCGTAGGGCGTACGCAGGACATCCTCTACGTGATGTCCGAGTTCTGCCGCACGGGGCGGGTCTGCCCGTCGCAGGTCTACGTCGATTCGCCGATGGCGCTTGCCGCCACGCGCATCACGCTCGAGCACCCGGAGCTGCACGACCGCGAAACCGTCCGGCTAACGACCTGGCTGCAGGACAAGCACGGTGGCACCGACATTCACTTCACCGAGGACGTCGAGGACTCCAAGCGCATCAACACCGTCCGCTCGGGTGCGGTGATTCTCTCGGCGAGCGGCATGTGCGAAGGCGGGCGCATCAAGTTCCACCTCAGGTACAACCTGCCGCGCAAGGAGTGCGCGATCGTGTTCGTCGGCTTCCAGGCCGCGGGCACGCTCGGGCGCCGGCTGGTCGACGGGGCGAAAACGGTGCGCATCTTCGGCGAAGCCATTCCCGTGCGCGCGCGGATTCACACCATCGGCGGGCTGTCGGCCCACGCCGACCAGGCCGCGCTGCTCGCCTGGCTCGGCCGATTCCACGCGCCGCCCGGCGCAACCTGGGTGGTGCACGGCGAGTCGCTCGCCGCGCAGGCGCTGCGCGAACGCATCGAGCAGGACCTCGGCTGGCCGGCGGACCGGGTGGGCGTCGCGCGCGCCGGGGAGACGATCGAATTCTGAAGGCGGGCGGCGTCCGGGGGGCGTTCCCCGGACGCCGCGCCGGGCTAGTGCTTGCTGCCGAGCACCTGCTCGAGGCCGTCGATGTTGCGGATGCGCACGTGCTTCTGCTGCACCTCGATCAGGCCGTCTTCCTGGAACTTCGAGAACAGCCGGCTCACCGTTTCGAGCTTGAGTCCGAGGTAGCTGCCGATCTCCTCGCGCGTCATGCGCAGGTGGAAGTCCGACTGCGAGTAGCCGCGGCGCATGAAGCGCCGGGAGAGGTTGAGCAGGAACACCGCAAGTCGCTCCTCGGCGCGCATCGAGCCAAGCAGCATCATCACGCCATGATCGCGCACGATCTCGCGCGACAGCACGCAGTGCAGGTGGCGCTGCAGTGTCGGAATCTCGCGGCCGAGCTCTTCGACCAGCGAGAAGGGCAGCACGCAGACCTCGCAGTCTTCGAGCGCCACCGCATTGCCGTGGTAGCTGCCCGTGCCGATGCCGTCCATGCCGATCAGTTCGCCGGGCATGTTGAACCCGGTGACCTGTTCGCGGCCGTCCTCGTTCAGGATCGTGGTCTTGAAGAATCCGCTGCGCACCGCGTAGACCGAGTGAAACTCGTCGCCGGCATTGAACAGGGCCTCACCGCGCCGTATGCGCCGGCGCGCGTAGACGATGCGCTCCATGCGCGCCATGTCTTCTTCCGCCAGGCCCTTCGGCAGGCAGAGCTCGCGCAGGTTGCAGCTCGAGCAGGTGACTTCGAATCTGCGCAGGTTGCCGTTTTCCAAACTGCGCAATGGAACGACTTTCGCGGTCGCCCTGGCTTCGTTCGCTGTGCTCATAACAACTCCTCTCCTGGATAATGCAATGCGGCCTTCATTCAATGCATCCGGTCGACCCGGATGGCGCGCGCGCGCGCGGCCAGCACGTCGCGCACGCGTTCGAATTCGGTGCTCTTGTCGAAGAACCCCTGCACGCCGAGTCGCTCGGCGACGCGGCGATAGGGGGCTTCGGCGAAATTGGTCAACAGGTAGACGTCGATCGCCTCGACCGCCAGGTCTTTGGCGCGCAGCGCGCGCAACACCTCGATGCCGCTGCTGCCTTCGGCGAGACGCAGATCGAGCACCACGACGTCTGGCCGCGCGGCGACAATACCCTCGATCGCCTCGCCCGCGGTCGCGGCCACACCGACGGCCTTGGTGT
>LJTQ01000016.1 GCA_001303445.1 Betaproteobacteria bacterium SG8_39
GCAAAAAGGTGCGCGTGAAGGCCGGCGTGAGCAGCCCGCCATACAGCGAGTACAGGAAGGCGAGCGCATAGAGTCCGAAGCGGATCGACCAGCGCGCACCGTCGTCCAGCCCCAACTCCATCGCGAGGTGATACAGCGCATTGGCGAGCGCCAGCCCGATGAGCGGCGGCAGGGTCCACACAAAGAGCCGCTTGCGCGCACCGCGCATCGCCGGCGCTAGCAGCAGGCCGAGCACCGGGATCAGCGCGCAGTCGAGCACGGCGACCAGCGGGCCCGGCAGCGCATGGGCCCACCAGATCGCTGCCCGCCCGGCAAGCCAAAGCGCGGCCAGCGCAGCCAGACGCGCCCCGCGCAGCTCCTGCGCGCCCGACCAGCTCGGCAGCGCAGTGAGCAGCACGCCGCACACGATCGAGACTGAGAATCCGAACAGCAGCTCGTGGGCGTGAACGAGCGCCGCGGGTGCCGCCGGCAGCAGTAGCGCCAGAGGCCCGCTCTGCGGCGCAAACCAGGCGCCGACTACGAGCGGGCCGTAGACGGCACCCAGCAGGAAGAAGGGCCGGAAGCCGCTCGCGAACAGTGCTGCCGCCTGCACCCCTCGGCCCGTCCTCGCGCCGCGCTCAACCCGGGATCGCGCCGCCCGCCACGAGCGCGGCGCATTCGGATGCGCCGTATCCCGCCTCGCGCAGTACGGCCTGCGTGTGCTCGCCGTAACGCGGGGCGAACGCGAACGCGCGCGGCGCGCCGGGCAGATCGACCGGCATCGGCTGCATGCGGATCGCCTTGCCCTGCGGCGTGTGCGTGTGCGTCAGCCGCCCGGCCAGCGCATCGAGCGCCGCCACCGCCCGGATGTCGTGGATGCGTGCGTGCGCGATCGTTGCGGCACGCAGATCGTCCTCGAGCTCGGCAGCGGCGTGGCGTGCAGTGATCTCGCCGATTTCGCGCTTCAGCGCGACGCGCTCGCGCGTACGGCCGTCGTTGGTGCGACGCTCGTCGCGAGCGAGCGAGCGGAAGCGCTCGCTCGCCGTCAGCCGCTGCCACTGCACGTCGCTGCCGATCGCCATGTAGAGATAACCGTCCCGGGTCGGATAGACATTGGTCGGCACGAACTTGCGGTGCTCGTTGCCCGCCCGGGTCACTTCCCAGGGCTCGCAGTCGAAATCGAGCAGAGGCAGCGTGGTGATCAGCCAGGACGCCGCCGCCTGCAGCATCGAAACGTGGAGCTCCCGGCCGGCGCCCGTTTCGGCGCGCTCGGCGAGGGCGAGCAGGACGTTCGCGTAGACCTCGTCGCCGGCTTTCAGGTCGACCAGCGGGATGCCGCACAGCGTCGGCGGTCCGGCCGGATCACCGGTCAGCTCCATGTAGCCCGCCAGCGCCTGGATCACCGGGTCGTAGCCTGGCACGCCCGGGAAATCGGGTCCCATCGCGGAGATGCCGGCCCAGATCAGATCCGGCTTGGCCGCCGAGAGCGTTGCGTAGTCGATGCCGAGCGGAGCGTAGCGTTCGGGCACCGTGTTGCAGCAGAACACGTCGACGTTTAGCGCCTGGATCAGGCGCTGTAGCACCGCGCGTCCTTCGCTCGACTTGAGATTGAGCGCAATCGCCTCCTTGCCGACATTCGGCGCGACGAAGTAGGTGCGGCGCTCGCCACCGCCCTCCGCCTCGGACCCGGTCTGTGCGCCGATGTATCGGTTCGGGTCGCCTGGCAGCCCCTTGCCCGCGCCGAGCGCCTCGAGCCGGATCACCCGCCAGCCGAGGTGCACGAAGCGCAGCGTCGCGTACGGCAGCGCCAGCGCCTGCTCCATCGACAGGACGGTGCGGCGTCTTGGGGTCTGACCCCGACTTGACCTCGTCATTGCGGCACGTTCCATTCGAGCGGCTGCGCCGCGCCGTGCAGCGCGCGGTAGACCCGCTCCGGCGTGAACGGCAGCGACGTCAGGCGCACGCCAGTCGCGTTGTAGATCGCGTTCGCCACGGCCGCGGCAATGCAGATCGCCGGCGCTTCGCCGACGCCCTTCGCGCCCTGCGGCCCTTCGCCGTCCATCGTCTCGATGAAGGAGACGTCGATTTCCGGGATCTCGGGTGCGGTGACGAGCTTGTAGTCGCGGAAGTTCGGGTTGCGCACCCATCCGTCCTCGACCATCAGGTTCTCGGTGAGCGCGTAGCCCTGGCCCATGACGATGCCGCCCTCGATCTGCCCTTCGATGCCGAGCCGGTTGAGCACGCGGCCGACATCGTGCGCACCGGTGACCTTGACGAGCCGCACGATCCCGGTGCGCGTGTCGACCTCGACCTCGCAGACCTGCGTCGCCCAGGCGTAGGCCGCCGAGACGTCACCCTTGAACTGCTTGTCCTGGTGCACGCTCGGCGGCTCGTAATAATGCGTGGTCATCACCAGTTCGGCCTTGTCCGAGAAATGCAACGAGCGAATGAGCTTGGCGAGCTCGAAAACCCGCTCGCCGGTTGCCTTCTTCACCACGCACCCTTCGGCGAGATCGAGCGCCTCGGCCGCATCGCCGCACTTGCTGCTCGCCAGGGCGAGAATCTTGTCTTTCGCCTTTCTCGCCGCACCGATGGCGGAATTGCCGGCGATGAAGGTGGTACGCGAGGCGTGCACGCCGACGTCCCAGGGCGTGATGTCGGTATCGTTATTGACGACTGTCACCGCCGAGAGCGGCAGGCCGAGCTCTTCGCAGACCAGCTGCGCGAGCACCGTCTCCGAGCCCTGCCCGATCTCGGACGCGCCGGTGATCAGCGTGACGTGGGCAAAGTCGTCGATCTTCAAAATCGTGCCGCAGCCGTCGGAGGGGTAGATCTTCGCGCCACCGCCAACGTGCAGCATCGAGGCCATGCCGACGCCGCGCTTCACCGGATCGCCGTCCGACCAGCGTGCGCGATTCGCCGCATGCTTGCGCAGGAAATCGCCGCGTTCGGCGGCAGTGCGCAGGCAGTCCTTCAGGCCGCAGGTCTTGAAGTGCATGCCCTGCGGTGTGACCTCACCCGGATCCTGCGCATTCTTCAGGCGGAACTCGAGCGGGTCGATGCCGAGCGCTTCCGCCAGCCGGTCCATGTGCGCCTCGACCGCGAAGGTCGCCTGCAGGTTGCCGTAGCCGCGAAACGATCCCGCGTAGGGGTTGTTGGTGTACACGGCGCGCGTGCGGTAGCGGCAGTGCGGCACGCGGTAGAGCGAGGACACCGTCTGCATCATGACAAACGGCGTGGTCGCGCCCCAGGAGGTGTAGGCGCCGTTGTCGTGCAGCGTCTCGACCTCGCGAAAGGTGAGCACGCCGTCCTTGGTGCAGCCCGAGCGCAGCTTGAGCAGCACCGGCTGGCGCGTCGGCGAGGCGAGAAACTCCTCCTCGCGCGTGAACACGAGCTTCACCGGCCGGCCGGTGATCTTGGCGAGAAAGATCGCGATCGGCTCGAAGGGGTAGATGTCGAGCTTGGAGCCGAAGCCGCCGCCGATCGGCGGCTGGATGATGCGCACACGCCCCGGATCGATGTCGAGCAGTTCGGCGAATTCGCGCTTGTGCAGGAACGGCACCTGGGTGTTCGAGTACAGCAGCAGGTTGCCGCTCGGATCGAATTCCGCGATCACGCCCGAGACGCCCAGGCAGCAGTGCGTGACGTAGTGCAGGCGAAACACGTCCTCGACGACCAGAGCCGAACCAGCCTCGCCCGCGGCGACGTCGCCCTGCGCGTACTCCATGACCATGGCGACGTTGTCGGGCTTGCCGGTGTACGCCACCGGCAGCCCGGGCTTGAGGCTCGGTCCGCCGTCGGCGCCTTGCGGCGCGGGGTGGATGCGCGGCGCATCCGGCGCGAGCGCGGCCACCGGGTCGGTCAGCACCGGCAGCGGTGCGTAATCCACGCGGATCAGCCCGAGCGCCTCCTCCGCAATCTCCACCGAGTCGGCCGCGACTGCCGCGATCTCGTCGCGCAGGCTGCGTACCCGGTCGGTCTTGAGCGGCAGATGGTCCTTCGCCACGCCGATCGGACGCTGCCAGGGCACATCGGCCGCGGTGATCACCGCATGCACGCCCGGCAACGCCTTCGCCGCGCGCGTATCGATCGAGACGATCTTCGCGTGCCGCTCACTCGAGCGCAGGATCTTCGCGTGCAGCTGCCCCGGCAGGTTGATGTCGTGGATGTAGCGCGTGCGGCCGCTCGCCTTGTCCGGCGCGTCCATCTTCGGGATGCGCTTGCCGATGAGCGAGCCTCGGGCGGGGTCAGACCCCTGTGGAGAAGTCTTCGCTCGCAGCTCAGCCACGTTGCACCTCCCGCGACTGTTCCACAGGGGTCTGACCCCTTTCTACCGCTTCCGCAGCGGCGACCGCCTCGATGATCTTCTTGTACCCGGTGCAGCGGCACAGATTGCCTTCGATGCCACGCTGAATTGTGGCCTGGTCGGCATGCGGATTGCTTTCCAGCAGATGCCAGGCCTGCACCATGATGCCCGGGGTACAGAAGCCGCACTGCACGGCGCCGTGCTCGACGAAGGCGCGGCGCAGCGCCTCACCGCGCGGTGTCGCGTTGACGCCCTCGATGGTCATCACGTCGCGCCCGTCGCAGTCCGCCGCGAACATGAGACAGGCATTGATCGTCACGCCATCGACCAGAATCGTGCAGGCGCCGCACTCGCCCTCGCCGCAGCCGTATTTGGTGCCCGTCAGGCCGATCACCTCGCGCAGCATCTCGAGCGCGCTCGTTTCCGGCGCGACGCTCGCGCGCTTGCCGACGCCGTTGAGTCGAAACGCGATGTCAATGCGAGCGGGCATCTTCGAGCATCCTTCGCAGCATGTTGCACACCATCTCGCGCCGATACCAGCCTGAGGCGCGCAGGTCGGAAATCGGGTGAATCTCGGTATCGGCCGCCTGCACGGCCGCGTCGATTACGTCCTGGTCGAGCAGGCGGCCTTCGAGTTCCGCCTCCGCGCGTGCCGCGCGGATCGCGGTCGGCGCCACCGCGCCGAAAGCGATGCGCACCGAGCGCAGGCAGCCGTCATCGTGCAGCGCGCCCAGACCGATCGAGATCGCCGAAATGTCGAGCGCCGGGCGCGTCCCGAGCTTGAAGAACGCGCCGTAAAAACCTTCGGCCGGAAGCGGAATCTCGATCGCGCTGAGCAACTCCTGCGGCGCGCGCGTTGTGCGACCGGGGCCGAGCAGGAACTCGGCGAGCGGGAGCTTGCGCGTCTCGATCCTGCCGTTCGGCTTCTGCGCGAGCTCGACCCGTGCATCGAGCACGAGCAGCGGCACGAGCGTATCCCCTGCGGGTGACGCATTGCAGATGTTGCCGCCGAGCGTTCCAGCGTTGCGCAGTTGGTCGCTCGCGAAGTGGTCGCAGGCCTGCCACAGGATGTTCAGCCGCTCGCGCACCACTGCACTGTCCATCAGCTGCGTCATCGTCGTGAGCGCGCCGATTCGCACCACCCCGTCGTTCTCGGCAATGCCGCCCATCCCCTCGATGCGCCGCAGGTTCATCAGCACCGGCGCCAGCCTGACGCGTCCGGCCTGCGACTGCGGCATGAGGTCGGTGCCGCCCGCGAACGGGCTGACCGGCCCCGCGCGAAGGATTTCGAGCGCTTCGTCGAGGGTTCTGGGGGCGCAGTAGCGTTCGATCGTCATTGGCGTCGGGGCCCCTAAAATCGGACCGGCTCGCGGTAGCGGCCGTAGACCGCCACGAGTTCCTGTGTGATCTCGCCGACGCTCGCGTACGCCTTGACCGCCTCGACCACCGCGGGCATCACGTTCTGCTCGGCCTGCGCCGCCGCCCGCACCGCAGCGAGCGTGGTGCGCACGCGCGCCGCGTCCCGCTCGCCGCGCACGCGCTCGAGCGCTTCGACCTGGCGCCGCGTATCAGCCTCGTTGTACGGGTGCATTTGCACCTCGAGCTCTTCGGTCTGCTCGACACGGTAACAGTTGACGCCGACCTTGCGGAACTCACCCGATTCGATCGCGCGCTGCGTCTGGTAGGCCTGCGCCGATACCTTGGCCTGGATCGCGCCCTCGGCGACGAGCTGCTTGATGCCGCCCGCGGCGTCGACCTCCGCCATGATCGCCTCCATCTTGCTGCGCATCTGGTTGGTCAGCGTCTCGACGTACCAGGCGCCGCCGAGCGGATCGACGGTGTCGGCCAGCCCCATCTCCTCGATGAGCAGCTGCATGGTGCGCAGCGAGATGCGCTGCGCGTATTCGGTCGGAATGGTGTAGGCCTCGTCGTAGCAGCACAACGCCATGGTCTGCGCACCCGACAGGGCCGCGATCAGCGCGTAGTACGCGCCGCGCACGATGTTCACCTCGGGCTGCTCGAAGGTCAGGCCGCCGCCGCCGCCGCCGGCGATCATGCGCAACCAGGCGGAAGACGGCTTCTGCGAGCCGTACTGCTCCTTGACGATCTTCGCCCACAGTCCGCGCCCGGCGCGGAATTTCGCCACCTGCTCGAAGAGGCTGCCGAACACGTTGAAGTTGAACGACAGCCGCCCGGCAAATGCGTCGATGTCGAGGCCGCGCCGCATCGCCTCGTCGGCGTAGGCCTTGGCGATGCAGAACGCGTAGGCCATCTCCTGCGCCGGATTCGCGCCCGACTCGCGGATGTGGTAGCCGCACACCGACACCGGGCTGTACTTGGGCGCATGATGCGCGCAGTACTCGATGGTGTCGCCGACCAGGCGCACCGAGGGCTCGACCGGGTAGATCCAGGTGCCGCGCCCGATGAACTCCTTGAGGATGTCGTTCTGCGCGGTGCCGCGCAGCTGGGCGACGTCGTAGCCGCGCTTTTCCGCCATTGCCAGATACATGGCGATCAGCTGCGGCGCGGCGCCGTTCACCGTGAGCGAAACCGTGATTGCGTCGAGGTCGACGCCGTCGAACGCGGTCTCGAAGTCGCGCAGCGTGTCGACCGCCATGCCGACGCGGCCCACCTCGCCGTATGCGAGCGGATCGTCAGAGTCGAGTCCGCACTGCGTCGGCAGGTCGAAGGCGACGTTCAACCCGGTCTGCCCGTTGGCGATCAGGTACTTGAAGCGCTTGTTGGTGTCGGCCGGATTGCCGAAACCGGTGTACTGGCGCATCGTGTACGGCCGGTGCCGGTACATCGTCGGGTGGATCCCGCGGACGAAGGGGTAGGCGCCCGGCTCGCCGACGAAGCCGAAGCCGCCGCTCGCCTCGACGTCCGCGGCGCCGTAGAGCGGCTTGATCTCGATGCCGGACTCGTTCACCACGGGACGCATGGCGGCCTGCAGCCGATCGTTCATGGCGTCGCTCCCTGCACGTGCGTGCGAATGAAGTTGACGATGTCATCGAGCTTCGAGCTCGACGGAAAGATTCCGCGGAAACCGAGCGCGTGCAGCCGGTCGTGGTCCTGGCGCGGCAGGTTACCGCCGATCACCCACAGCTTGTCGTCGAGGCCGTCGGCCTCGAGCAGCGTCTTCAGCTTCTCGCAAAAGGGGATGTGCGAGCCCGCCATCGAGGAGAGCGCGATCACGTCGGCATCCTCGTCGAGCGAGACGCGCGCCACCGCCTCCGGGGTCTGGCGCAGCCCCGTGTAGATCACTTCCATGCCCGCGTCCATCAGTGCACGCGCGACGACCTTTGCGCCCTGGTCGTGCCCGTCGAGCCCGGGTTTGGCGAGCACCACCTTGATGCGTTTGGCCTGCGTCATGCGACGGAGATCTCTTTTGCAATGACGAGCTTGAGGATCTCGCTGGTCCCGCCTCCGATCAGTAGGAACCGCACGTCGCGCAGGTAGCGCTGCACCGGGTACTCCATGGCGTAGCCGTACGAGGCGTACACGCGCGCGGCCTGCTCGCAGATGGTCGCCGCCGTTTCGCTCGCGCAGAGCTTCGCCATCGCCGCCTCCTTGTGATGCGGGCGGTTCGCGTCGCGCAACCAGGCCGCGCGGTAGACCAGCTGGGTGGCCGCCTCGAGCGCGGTCGCCATCTCGGCGAGCTTGAGCTGGATTGCCTGGTAGCGGTTGATCGGCTTGCCGAACTGCCGGCGCTCGGCGCCGTAGCCGAGGGCCGCGTCGAGCGCCGCGCGAGCGATGCCGATGCCCATCGCTCCCGTGATGATGCGGATCTCGGCCAACGTCTTTCTCAGGTGCGCCTCGCCGTCGCCCTCCTCGCGCGACAGCCGGTGGCCGTCGGGAACGAAGCAGTCGTCGAACGAAAGCTCCGAGGTCGGCAGCGCCCAGACGCCCATCTTCTCGATCGCACGCCCGATGGTGAGCCCTTTGAAGCCGCGCTCGACCAGGAAGACGGTGAGCTTCTTCTCCTCGCCCGCCTTGGCGAACACGGTGAAGAAGTCCGCCACCGGCGCTGCCGTCACCCAGGTCTTGCGCCCGTTCAGCAGGTAGCCGCCTTCGACCTTGCGCGCCACGGTCGCGATCGCCGCGAGGTCGCTCCCGGCGTCGGGCTCGGTCATGCAGATCGCGCCGATTTTCTCCGCGGCGAGCGCCGGCTTGAACAGCCGCTCGAGAATGTCCGCGTTGCCGAGCAGATGCAGAAATTTGGTGCCCATCAGCGACTGCATCGCGGCGCAGGCAGCGAGCGACATCGAGCCGCGCGCGACCTCCTCGAGCGCAAGGCAGAACTCGGTCAGCTGCATGCCGCTGCCGCCCACGTCCTCCGGGTAGCGCATGCCGAACAGCCCCAGCGCACCCAGCTCGTTCACCAGCGCGCGCGGGTACGCGTGCGCCTCGTCGATCGACGCCGCCTGCGGGACGATGCGCTCGTCGCAAAAGCGTGCGAACGCATCCCGCACCTGGCGCTGTTCGGGCGTGAGCTCGAAGTTCACCGCAACCCCCTAGGCGTCGCACACCTCGAGCACCACGGCCATGGCCGTGTCGCCCGCCGCGCAGCCCGTGAACAGCCCGAATCCGCCACCAGCCTGCGCAAGCTCCTCGATCAGCTCGATGATGGCGCGCGTGCCCATCGGCGCCTGCGGATGACCCCAGACGAGCGAGCAGCCGAAGTTGTTCATGCCCTCGAGCGCAACGCCGGTGCTGCGCGAGAACAAGATGTCATTGACCGCGAAAGGGCTGTGGGTCTTCACCGCCCGCATGTCCGCGACCTTCTTCCCGGCCTGCGCCAGGGCGTGCTGCGCCGCCGGCAGCGGTGCTTCGGGCATGTAGGCGAGCGCCGCACGCGCCTGGCCGAAGCCGTGCAGCCGCACACGGATCCCGGGATCGCGGCTCATCGCCTTTGCCTTCTCGGGGCGCGCCACGATGATGCCGGCGTTGCCGTCGGCCGGATGCGTCTGCCCGCCGAAGGTCACCGTGCCGCCCTCGAGCACCGGCTTGAGCTTGGCGAGACCTTCCGCGTTCGAGAAGCGGATACCGTCGTCGCCCGGGATGGTCGCCGCGACCTTGCGCAGCCCGGGCGCCGGCACCTCGAACGGCAGTGTCATGTAGCGCTTCTGAAAGGCATGCTCTTCGGCCATCGCGGCACGGTACTGCGCCTCGCGCAGCAGCACGACCGCATGCTGCTCCGCGGTGCCGATCTTGTGCTTCGCCGCGACGTTCTCCGCGGTCTGGATCATCGAGTGCCGGCCGAGGGGGTCGCAGCCGAAGTTGTCCATCACCCAGTCCTCGTGTGCGCCCGTACCACCGGGCCCACGCGGGTTCGGGTAATACAGATGCGGGCCATTGGAGGTTCGGTCGCAAGTCACGGTGAGCGACGCCTCGGCGAGCCCGGATTCGATCTCCTGCACCCCGGCCAGCAGCGTGCGCACGCCAGTCGCACAGGCCTGCATCAGCACCGGCCCGCCGATCTGACCGACACCGGCCATGCCGGCGAACCACGGCAGGCCGTAGAAGGAATGCTTCTGGGGCACCGAAAAGCCGAGTGCGCCGTGATCGAATAGCGCCGCATCGATGCCGCGCCGCGCAAGCTCGCGCCTCGTCACCCAGGCGGCAAACTCGAGCGCGTTCAGGTCGGCGAACGCGCCCTGCCAGCGCGCGAAGGGCGTGCTCCAGTACGCGCCGTAGGGGATTTCCGCGGTGTAAGTCATCGCGTCTCTCGTTCTCCCTGTCAGCCCGCCGCGACGGCCTGCGATTTCCGTCCCGTCACCTCGAGCAGGATGCGCTTCGCTTCGCGCAGGTGCGCCGCCATCGCCGCCGCCGCGGCCGCGCCGTCGCCCGCAACCAGCGCGCCCTGCAGGCGGCGCAGCCCTTTCAGCACCACCGCGCGCACCGCCGCGTCCCCCAGCGTGAAGGCGCGCAGGTAGCGCACGTGGTCGGCGTACAGCTCGATCGCGCGCGCCAGGCGCCGGTTGGGAATGAGAGTCATCCAGGCCGTGCGATAGCGGTAGTTTGCCTCCATGAACTCGGCGCCGTCGCCTGCGGCATGCGCCGCGGTCATGTCCTCGAGCGCGCTGCGCAGCGGCGCGAGCGTCTTGCGTGACGGGCGCGCCGCGCCGATCTCGCGCAGCGCCTCGGGCTCGAGCAGGAAGCGCAGCGCGTAGATGTCCTCGACGTCGCTGTCGGAGAGCATCGGCACCGTGAAGCTGCGCCCGTCCGAGACCAGCAGCCCGTCGGCGGCGAGCCGCGCGAGCGCCTCGCGCACCGGCGTGCGCGATACGCCGAGCTGCGCGGCGAGCGCGGCCTCGGCGAGCGGCTGCCCGATCGGCACGCGCCCGGCGCGCAGGTACTCGCGCAGCGTCGCGTACACCCGGTCGCTGAGCGACTCCGGGCGCTGCAGCACCTTCAGCCTGGCGATCATGCGGCGGGTTTGGAATTCCCGGAAGATTGGTGTACGGTATACCGTATACGGCTGGCGGGGACCTGTCAACGCGGGTCTGCCGCCGGCACGCGGCGGCAGCTCAAGGAGGCTCGGCATGCGCATTGGCATCGACGTCGGCGGCACCTTCACCGACTTCGTGCTGCTCGACGATGCGAGCGGGCGCATCGAGACCTGGAAGTGCCTCACCACCCCGCGCGACCCCTCGGACGCGATCGAAGAAGGCATCGACGCGCTCTCCAAGGCCGTGCCCGGGTGCGTCGCGCGCCTCGAGGAGGTGATCCACGGCACGACGCTCGTCATCAACGCCATCATTGAGCGCAAAGGCGCTAAAACCGGTCTCTTGACGACGCGCGGCTTCCGCGACGTGCTCGAGATCGGGCGTGAGATCCGCTACGCCGCCTACGACGCGTTCGCCGAGTTTCCCGAGCCGCTGGTGCCGCGCGAGCGGCGCCTCGAGGCGAACGAGCGGGTGCGCGCCGACGGCGAGGTGATTGAGCCGCTGGACGAAGCGCAGGCGCGCGAGGCGGCGCGCGCGCTCTCCGCGATGCAGGTGCAGTCAGTCGCGGTGTGCCTCATCAACGCCTTCGAGAATCCGGCGCACGAGCAGGCGCTGAAGCGCATCCTCGCCGAGGAATGCCCCGGTGCCTCAGTGTCGATTTCGACCGAGGTGCTGCCGCAGATCCGCGAGTACGAGCGCACCAGCACCACGGTGGCCAATGCCTACGTCAAGCCGCTCACGGAGCGCTACCTGCGCCGGCTCGCCGCGCGCCTCAAGGGGCTCGGCCTGCGCGGGCGGCTGTTCATCATGCTCTCGAGCGGCGGGGTGACTTCGGCCGAGATTGCCGCCGAGTACCCGGTGCGCATTATCGAGTCCGGGCCGACCGCCGCGGTGATCGCGGGCGAGTATTACAGCCGCCTGTTCAACAGCCCCGAGATGTTCTGCTTCGACATGGGCGGTACGACGGCGAAATCCTGCCTCATCCAAAACGGCGTGGCCGGCGTGGTGCCGACCTTCGAGGTCGGCCGCGTGCAGCGCTTCATGAAGGGCAGCGGTCTTGCCATCCAGGTGCCGGTCGTCGACCTGATGGAGATCGGCGCCGGCGGCGGCAGCATCGCGCGCGTCAGCCGGCTCGGCACGCTGCAGGTCGGTCCGCAGAGCGCCGGCGCCGAGCCGGGACCGATCTGCTATGCGCGCGGCGGAGCCGAGCCGACGGTGACCGACGCCGATCTGCTGCTCGGCTATCTCGATCCGGACTACTTCCTCGGTGGCGCGATGTCGCTCGACGTTGCGGGCGCGCGCCGCGGCGTCGAGGAACGCATCGCCGGGCCGCTCGGCGTGTCCTACCTCGATGCGCTGTGGGGCATCCACGACCTGATCAACGAGACGATGGCCGCGGCGGCAAAGACGCACATCGCCGAGCGCGGCGGCAACCCGAAGGCGCTCACCGTGGTGGCTTTCGGCGGCGCGGGGCCGGTGCACGCCTACGGCCTGGCGAAGAAGCTCGGCGCGCCGCGCCTCGTCGTGCCGCCGAACGCGGGTGTCGGCTCGGCGCTCGGCTTTTTCACTGCGCCGCGGGCCTTCGATCTCGCGCGCAGCCACAAGACGCCGTTCGACGACGCGGACTTCGCCGCGCTCGAGGAACTGTTCCGCAGGCTCGAGGCCGAGGGCGAGGCGACGCTGCGCCAGGCGGGCGCCGCAGGCGAGATCCGCTTCAGCCGGTCGGTCGACGCGCGCTTCATCGGCCAGGGCTCGGAGACCACGCTGCCGATCGCGGAGCGCGATCTGCGCAGGCTCGACGCGCAAACGCTGCGCCGCCGCTTCGACGAAACCTACGCGCGGCTCTACGGGCGCACCTACCCCGAGTCGCCGGTCGAGTTCGTCAACTTCCGCGTGCGCGCGAGCCTGCCGGTGCAGGAATTGGAGCTGCCGCAGCGCGAGACGCCCAAGGTCGCGCGGCTCGCCGACGCAAAGAAAGGTGCGCGGTCAGCGTACTCGGCGCGCGCGCGCGACTTCGTGCCGCACGCGGTCTACGACCGCTACCGCCTTTTTCCCGGCGCCGCGTTCGAAGGTCCGGCGGTCGTCGAGGAGCGCGAATCGACCGTGATCCTCGGCGAAGGCGCGCGCGCGCGGATCGACGCGCGGGGCTTTCTGTGGATCGACCTGCCGGAGACCTCCGCATGACGCGCGCCTTCGACCCGATCACGCTCGAGATTCTCTGGCGACGGTTGATCTCGATCGTCGACGAAGCGGACGCGGCGGTCGCGCGCACCGCATTCTCGAGCCTGCTGCGCGACGCGCACGACTACACCTGCATGTTCACCGACCGCCGCGGGCGCGAGCTGGCGCAGGGCACGCTGGCGACGCCGGGGCAGTCGGGCGCGATGGCGCTGGGCATCAAGCAGCTGGTGCAGCGCCTGCCGGCCGAAGGCTTCCGCCCGGGCGACGTCTACGTCACCAACGATCCCTGGGCGCTCGCGGGGCACCTGAACGATGTCTGTGTGCTGAGCCCGATTTTCCACCACGGGCGGCTGTGCGGCTTCACCGCCTGCATCCTGCATCACGCCGATATTGGCGGGCGCGTCGCCTCGGACAACCAGGACGTGTTCGAGGAGGGGCTGTTCATCCCGCTGGTTAAGCTCTACGAGGCCGGCACCCTCAACCAGAGCGTGCTCGCCATGATCCTCGCCAACGTACGCACCCCCGAGCAGGTGAACGGCGACATCCGCTCGCAGGTCGCCGCGAACCACGTCTGCACGGCCCAGGTGCAGCGCATGCTCGAGGAATACGGGCTCGAGGATCTCGACGCGCTCGCCGACGAGATCATCGGCAGAAGCGAGGCGAGCTTGCGCGCGGCGATCGCGAAGACGCCGCCGGGCAGCTACAGCGCGGAGGGCGTCATCGAGCAAGTGGAGGGCGAGCCGGACCTGCGCATCCGCTGCGCGGTGACGATCCAAGGCAGCGACATCCACATCGATCTGAGCGGCTCGTCGCCGCAGGTCCGCTGGGGCGGAAACGTCGTCTACAACTTCACCTACGCCTACGTGCACATGGCGGTGAAGAGCATCTTCGACCCAGACCTGCCGAACAACGACGGCGCCGCGATGCCGATCCGCCTCACCGCGCCCGAAGGCACGGTGGTCAACTGCCGCTTCCCGGCGGCGGTCGCCGCGCGCATGCAGATCGGCCACTTCATGACGGAGATCATCTACCGCGCGCTCGCCGACGCGCTGCCCGCGCGCGTGGTCGCCGCTGGCGGCGGGACGCCAGCGACGATGCAGGTGATGTACGGCCGGCGCGGCGACGGCCGCCCGTTCCACGCCGTCATGATCCGCGGCGGCGGACTCGGCGCGAGCACCGCGCGCGATGGCGAGGGCAGCTTCATTTTTCCGGCCAATGGGGCCAACACGCCGGTCGAGATTCTCGAAAGCGACGCGCCGCTCATCGTCGAGCGGCGCGAGCTGCTCGCCGACTCGGGCGGCCCGGGACGCCAGCGCGGCGCGCTCGGGCGGCGCGAAGTGATTCGACTGCCCGACGGCGACGGCGCGCCGCAGCCGCCGGTGCAGCTCGCGCTGCAGTCGGGGCGCTTTCGGCTGCCGCCCGAAGGCCTGGCCGGCGGCAAGCCCGGCATGCGCGCCAGGTTTCTCGTCAACGGCGCACCCGGCAATCCCTACGGCCTGACGCAACTCAAGCCGGGCGACCGCATCGTCATGGATTCCGCCGGCGGCGGCGGCTACGGCGATCCGCGCCGCCGGGAGCGCGCGGCGATCGAGCGCGACCTCGTGCAGGGCAAGGTCAGCCCCGAGGCCGCCGCGCGCGAATATGGTTATGACAAGGCGAAGGAGGCGGACGATGTCACCGCCCGCTGAAGTGCGCGTCGCCGAGCCCGACAGCCGAATCGCACGCGAATTCCTCTCAGGCAACGAGGCCGCGGCACGCGGGGCCTGGGAGGCCGGCGTCGAGGTGGCCGCCGCCTATCCCGGCACGCCGTCGACCGAGATTCTCGAGACGCTCACCCGGCTGCCCGGCGTGTACTGCGAGTGGTCGACGAACGAGAAGGTCGCGCTCGAGGTCGCGCTCGGCGCCTCGATGATGGGCCGGCGCGCGATCTGCTCGATGAAGCACGTCGGCGTAAACGTCGCCGCCGATTCGCTGATGACCATGGGCCTGGTCGGCGTCAAGGCGGGACTGGTCCTCGCGGTGTCGGATGACGTCGGCTTTTCCTCGTCGCAGAACGAGCAGGATTCGCGCGTCTGGGGTCGCTTCGTGCACCTGCCGGTGCTTGAGCCCTGCGATGCCGCCGAGGCCTACGGCATGGCGCGCGACGCCTTCGAGCTGTCCGAGCGCTTCGAAGTGCCGGTGCTGCTACGCCTGACCACGCGCGTGTCGCACGTGCGCCGCCCGGTGTCGGTCGGCAGTCGTGGCGCGCCGGATCCCGCGCGCCACGGTTACGCGCGCGATGTCGAACGCTGGATCATCACCCCGAACCACGTCGGCAAGCGCATCGACCTGCGCGCCGCGCGCGACGCGGCGCTCGCCCGCGAGACCTTGGCCTCGCCGTGGAACCGTATCGAGGAAGGCAGCGACCGCCGCGTCGGAATCGTCGTCTCCGGCGCGCCTTACCCGGCAGTACGCGAGGCCTGCCCGGATGCGCCGGTCCTCAAGCTCGGCTTCTCGCACCCGCTGCCGGTGGCGCTCGCGCGCCGTTTCGCCGAGAGTGTCGATCAGCTGCTGGTGGTCGAGGAAGTCGACCCGTTGATGGAAGCCGAGCTGCGCGCGGCCGGTGTCGAAGCGAGCGGCAAGCGCGTGCTGCCGCTGCGCGGCGAGCTGACGGCGCCGGTGATCGAGCAGGCCGTCGCGCAGCTCCTTGGCACGGCGGCGACGGGCGCCGCCGCGCCGCAGCCGGTGCAGGTATTCCCGCGCCCGCCCACGTTGTGCGCCGGCTGCCCGTACCTCGGCGTGTACTTTTGGCTCGGCCACCTGAAGGACGTGATCATCATCGGCGACATCGGCTGCTACACGCTCGGCTGCAATCCGCCGTGGAACGCGATCGACGCGATCATCTCGATGGGCGCCTCGCTCGGCGTCGCGCACGGCATGGCGAAGGCGAGCGCCGCCGACATGAAGCCGAAGCCGGTGCTCGCGACGATCGGCGATTCGACCTTCCTGCACGCCGGCATGTCCGC
This sequence comes from Betaproteobacteria bacterium SG8_39, assembly GCA_001303445.1. Lineage (GTDB taxonomy): Bacteria > Pseudomonadota > Gammaproteobacteria > Burkholderiales > SG8-39 > SG8-39. The sequence goes on from LJTQ01000016.1 coordinate 15,921, forward strand.
GCTCGCCAACATCGTCTACCAGCAGGCGAACGTCACCGTGCTGCTGCTCGACAACCGCACGACCGCGATGACTGGTGGACAGGACAATCCGGGGACCGGGCATGCGCTCGGCGGCGCGGATGCGCCGCGTATCGATTTCGCCAGGCTCGTCGAGGCGCTCGGCGTGCGGCCCGAGCGTGTTCGGGTGGTCGATCCGTACGAGCTGCCGACCTTCTTCAAGGCGCTGCGCGAGGAGGTCAAGGCCGACGAGCCCTCGGTGATCGTGACCACGCGGCCGTGCGTGCTGTCGCCAGACTTCGAACGACTCAAGCCGCTCGCGGTCATCGACGACAAATGCAACGGCTGCGCACGCTGCCTCGACCTCGGCTGCCCGGCGATCGGCGTGACCCGGCGCGAGCAGCAGACGCGCGCGAGCGGCGCGGTCGTCGAGCTTGCCTTCGTGACAATTGACGCGGCGACCTGCACCGGCTGCGGACTGTGCGAGAAAGCCTGCGGCCAGCACGCGATCGTCGCGCCAGCGGGGGCACTGGGGCACTGAGATGGACGCCGCTGCCGCACGCTGCAACGTCCTGGTGGTCGGCATCGGGGGCCAAGGGGTCATGACCGCGGCCGAAGCGCTCGCGCGCGCGGCGCTGGCGAGCAGTCTCGACGCCTCCAAGACCGAGGTAAGCGGCATGTCGCAGCGCGGCGGCATCGTCTGTTCGCAGGTGCGCATCGGCCATCAGGTCATGGCGAGCGAGATCCGCCCGGGCGAGGCCAACCTGCTCATCGCGCTCGAGGTCGCCGAGGGCCTGCGCTGGAGCCACTGGCTTGCGCCCGGTGCGGCGGCCTACGTCAACACGTTCCGCGCGGTGCCGCCGATCGTCGCGAGCGGCGCCGCGGCCTATCCGGACGATCCTCTCGGAATGGCCGCACGCGCCGGCGTCGAGGTCCGCGCCGTTGACGCCGACGCCCTTGCCCGCGGGCTGGGCGATCGCCGCCTGTCCAACACGATCATGCTCGGCGCTGCCAGCGCGCGACTGCCCTTCGCGGCCGAAACGCTCGCACAGACGCTGCTCGAGCGCTTTGCCCGCGACCAGCCGATGCGCATGCTGAATGCGCGCGCCTTCGAGGCAGGCCGTGCACTGGAACGGGACGCTGCCGTCGCAAACATCGGGTCGGAGGCTGCAGGAGTTTGACAAAACGCAACGGACCGCGAGCATGGTCCGCGCGCTTCAGCGACAATCCACATTGCGATCGACAAGGAGGAGGCCATGACAGACACCGTTAAGTACGTCCTGGACGAAACGCACATCCCGAAGCACTGGTACAACATCATGGCGGACCTTCCCGCGCCGCCGCCGCCGGTGCTGCACCCGGGCACCAAGCAGCCGGTCGGGCCGGACGATCTCGCGCCCCTCTTTCCGATGGCGCTGATCGCGCAGGAAGTCAGCACCGAGCGCGAAATCGAGATTCCCGAGCCGGTACGCGAAATCTACAAGCAATGGCGGCCATCGCCCCTGTTCCGGGCGCGGCGTCTCGAAAAGGCACTGCAAACGCCCGCCAAGATCTACTACAAATACGAGGGTGTCTCACCCGCCGGCAGCCACAAGCCGAACACCGCGGTCGCCCAGGCCTTCTACAACAAGGAGGCGGGGATCAAGAAGATCACCACCGAGACCGGCGCCGGCCAGTGGGGCTCGTCGCTGGCCTTCGCCGGCGCGCTGTTCGGCATCGAAATCAAGGTGTGGATGGTGCGCGTGTCGTACAACCAGAAACCCTATCGGCGCGCGCTGATGGAGACCTACGGCGCGACCTGCATCCCGTCGCCGTCGTCGGAGACCCAGTCGGGCAAGGCGGTCCTGGCGCAGAACAAGGACCACCCGGGCAGCCTCGGTATCGCGATCTCCGAGGCGGTCGAGGTCGCGGCGACCCACGACGACACCAAGTACGCGCTCGGCTCGGTCCTCAACCACGTGCTCACGCACCAGACCGTCGTCGGCCAGGAAGCCCTGTTGCAGCTCGAGATGGCGGGCGACTATCCGGACGTGCTCGTCGGCTGCACCGGCGGCGGCTCGAACTTCGCCGGCCTGGCGTTTCCCTTCATCGGTGCGCAGCTGCGCGGCGGCAAGAAGGTGCGCGTCGTGGCGGTGGAGCCCGCGGCCTGCCCGAGCCTGACACGCGGCAAGTACGCCTACGACTTCGGCGACACCGGGCATCTGACGCCGCTGGTGAAGATGCATACGCTAGGCTCGACGTTCACGCCGCCGGGCTTTCATGCCGGTGGACTGCGCTACCACGGCATGGCGCCGCTGGTGTCGCACTGCAAGGAACTGGGGCTGCTCGAAGCGGTCGCCTATCATCAGAAGGAGTGCTTCGCCGCGGGCGTTCAGTTCGCGCGCACCGAGGGCATCCTGCCCGCGCCGGAAGCCAACCACGCGGTGAAGGGCGCGATCGATGAGGCGCTGCGCTGCAAGAAGGAAGGCAAGTCGCAGGTGATCCTGTTCAACCTCTGCGGCCACGGCCACTTCGACATGCAGGCCTACATGGACTATTTCGCCGGCAAGCTCGTCGACCAGAACTACGACGAAGCAGAGCTGGCGATGGCCCTCGCGGGTCTGCCGGCGGCCGCCTGATGCGCCGGGGCGTTCAGGCCAGCACGGCCTGAACGCCTTCCTGCTCGCAGCTGTTGGCGACGTCCGAAACCGTCGCCCGCTGTACGTCGCGCGGAAAGCGCAGGTCATCGTAGCCCATGGCCCGATGCATCGTGCAACGGTCGTCCCACATGACGAGGTCCTGCGCCCGCCAGCGGTGCGAGTAGACGAACTGGCGCTGCGTTGCGTGCGCGATCAGCTCGTCGATCAATGCGCGTCCGTCGGCCTCGGGCAGGCCGACAATGCGCCCGGCGTGCGAGGCGAGGTAGAGCGTCTTGCGCCCGCTCTGCGGCAGCGTGCGAACGAGCAGTTGCGGCACCGGCGGCATCGCCTTGCGCTCCTCTTCGGTAAACGCGGTAAAGCCGATCCGCGCGCGGGAGTGCGCGATGCAATGCTCGGCCACCCGCCCTTCCAGACGCCGTTGCGTCGCCTCGGGTAGCGCGTCGTAGGCGGCCCGCAGGTCGGCGAACTCGGTGCGCCCGCCCACCGGCGGGATCGAGCGCGCGTACAGAAACGAAGCGAGCGCCGGGAGCCGCTTGAACGAGCTGTCGGTATGCCAGAGGCGGTTGGCGCGCTCGAATTCGCGCACCCGGCTGTCGGCTTTCCAGATCCGCCCCTCAGGATCGAGGTTCGAAACGTCGGCGAACTCCCGGCGCACGCGCAGCTTCTTGTCCGCGTCCGGCCGGTGCACCGCAATCGTCGTCTCGTGGGGGCCGAACCGGGCCGCAAAGGCGAGATGCTGCTCGGCGTCGAGCGTCTGGCCCGGAAACACCAGCACCGCGTAGGTCCAGAACGCCTGCTTCACCGCCTCGAGCTCTTCAGGCGTGAGGCGCGCGAGATCGACATCGCCGACCTCGGCGGCGAAGCCGGGCGTGACCGGAACGATCTCAATTGCCATTGCCCTCTCCTTTTCGCGCGCCGACGCGTCTACGCGCGCAGCGCGTCCAAGCCCTTCCAGTCGAATTCGAGCCCGTGGCCCGGCCGCTCGGGCGCGACCGCCATGCCCTCGGTGATCGCAAGCGGCGCGGCGATGTAGCGATCGAGCCCGAAACCATGCACCTCGAGGTACGAGCGGTTCGGCACCGCGGCGAGCAGATGGACCGTGATGTCGTGTGCGCCGTGCGAGGTGAGCGGCAGGTTCCAGGCTTCTGCAAGGTGCGCCACCTTCATGAACACGGTGACGCCGCCACAGTTGGTGACGTCGGGCTCCGGGTAGGTCACCCCGCCCGCCGCGATCAGTTGCTTGAATTCGTACAGCGTATGCAGGTTCTCGCCCGCGGCAATCGGCACGCCACCCTGCGCGACGACCCGCGCATGACCGGCGACGTCGTCCGGGACGATCGGTTCCTCGAGCCACACCAGCCCCTGGGGTTGCAGCGCGCGCGCCGCCGCAATCGCCTGGTCGACCGTCCAGCGCATATTGGCGTCGGCCATCAGCGCGAAATCCGCGCCGAGCTGCGTTCGCATCGCGCCGACGCGCTCGACGTCCTCGGACAGCCTCTCGCGTCCGACCTTCATCTTGATCGCGCGAAAGCCCTTGTTCAGATTCGCCTCGGTCTGCGCGAGCAGCTTGTCGAGCGGAAACTGCAGGTCGATGCCACCCGCGTAACAGGGCACCCGCGGGTCGTTGCCACCGAGCAGCCGCCACAGCGGCAGCCCGGCGCGCTTCGCGTTCAGATCCCACAGCGCGATGTCGATCGCCGAGATCGCGGAGCTGGTCTGCCCTCCCCGGCCGGCGTAGTGCAGCGCCCACCACATCTTCTGCCAGAGCTGCTCGACGCGGGTCGAATCCTGCCCGACCACGAGGTCGCGCAGGTCGCGGTCGATCAGCGAATGAATTGCCGCGCCGCCGCGCCCCACGGTGTAGGTATAGCCGACGCCTTCGGCGCCGTCGCCGTCGGCCAGCCGCACGCTGACGATCTCGAAATGCCTGATCTCGCCATGCGTGCTGTCAGACAGCACGACCGGGAGCGGAATGCGGTAATGACCGCATTCCAGCCGGGTGACCTTCACGTCGCTCAGACGCGTTTCGCCTTGGCGAGCGACTCCGCGACCGTGGTCTGCTCGGCGATCTCCTGCTTGGCGATCGCATTGCGATGGACCTCGTCCGGGCCGTCGGCGAAGCGCAGCGTGCGCGCATGCGCATAGGCAAAGGCCAGTCCGAAGTCGTCCGACACGCCACCGCCGCCGTGCACCTGCATCGCCCAGTCGATCACCTGGCAGGCCATGTTCGGCGCAAGCACCTTGATCATCGCGATCTCTTTCTTGGCGATCTTGTTGCCCACCACGTCCATCTTCCAGGCGGCGTGCAGCACCATGAAGCGCGCCGAGTCGATCATGATGCGCGCCTCGGCGATCCGCTCGCGCGTCACGCCCTGCTCCGCCACGGTGCGATGGAAGGCAACGCGCTCGGTCGCGCGCTTGCACATCTTCTCGAGCGCGCGCTCGGCCTGGCCGATCAGGCGCATGCAATGGTGGATGCGGCCCGGCCCGAGGCGGCCCTGCGCGATCTCGAAGCCGCGCCCCTCGCCGAGCAGGATGTTCGACGCCGGCACACGCACGTCCTTGAGCTCGATCTCCATGTGCCCATGCGGCGCGTCGTCGAAACCGAAGACGTTGAGGTGGCGCAGGATGTTGACGCCCTTCGTTCCCGCCGGCACCAGGATCATCGACTGCTGCGCGTGGCGCGAGGTGTTGTCGGGGTCCGTCTTGCCCATCAGGATGTAAACCTTGCAGCGCGGATCGCCGGCGCCGCTCGACCACCACTTGCGCCCGTTGATGACGTACTCGTTGCCCTCGCGCTTGATGCGGCACTCGATGTTGGTCGCATCCGAGCTCGCGACCTGCGGCTCGGTCATGAGAAAGGCCGAACGAATCTCGCCCCGCAGCAGCGGCTCGAGCCACTCGTCCTTCTGTTCCTCAGTGCCGTAGCGCTCGATCGTCTCCATGTTGCCGGTGTCGGGCGCCGAGCAGTTGAACACCTCCGGCGCCCAGCTCACGCGGCCCATGATCTCGCACAGCGGCGCGTACTCCAGGTTCGACAGCCCCTCGGGCGCGCGCGGCGAGCGCGGCAGGAACAGGTTCCACAGCCCCGCCTTGCGCGCCTTGGGTTTGAGCGCCTCGATGATCGGTACCGGCTCCCAGCGCTTGTCGCTGCGCACGTGCGCGTAATACTTGTGCTCGTTGGGATAGATGTGCTCGTCCATGAAGGCGAGCAGCTGCTTGCGCAATTCCTCGACCCGGGGTGAATACGCGAAATCCATGATGGTTCTCCCTACGCAGTACGTTTCAGAATGTTCTCGACCTGCTGCCAGCCGAGCTCGGCCATGGTCTTCGCCCGATCGCCGCTCTCGGCCGCGTGGCTGGACGCCGCGGTGCCGTCAACGACGCGCTTGGCGATGCCCTGCAGAATCGCGGCGATGCGGAACAGGTTGTACGCCATGTAGAAATCCCAGTCCGACTCGGGAATGCCCTCGCGGCCGGTGCGGCTGCAGTACATGTCGATATATTCGCGCTCGCTCGGAATGCCCAGCGCCGCGTGGTCGAGCCCCGCAATGCCGCGAAACTTGCCCGGCGGAATGTGCCAGCTCATGCAATGGTAGGCGAAGTCCGCCAGCGGGTGCCCCAAGGTCGACAGCTCCCAGTCGAGCACCGCGAGAATTTTCGGCTCGGTCGGATGAAAGATGGTGTTGTCGAGCCGGTAGTCGCCGTGCACGATCACGGTCTCGTCGCCCTGCGGGATGTTCTCCGGCAGCCAGGCAATCAAGTTTTCCATCGCCTCGATGCGCTCGAGCTCGGAGGCACGGTACTGCTTGGTCCAGCGATCGAGCTGGCGCTGGATGTAGTTGCCCGGCTTGCCAAAGCCTTCCAGGCCGATCGCCTTGTAGTCGGTCGTGTGCAGCCGCGCGATCACGCGGTTGAGCTCGACCCAGATCGCGCGGCGCTCGGCGGCCGACAGGCCGGGCAGCGCCTGATCCCAGAGCACGCGGCCCTCGACACAGTCCATGACGTAGAACATGGTGCCAATCACCGACTCGTCCTCGCACAGCACGTAGGGTCGCGCAACCGGAAAACCGGTCTTGTGCAGGGCGCTGATGACGCGGAACTCGCGGTCGACCGCATGCGCCGAGGGCAGCAGCTTGCCAGGGGGTTTCCTGCGCAACGCGTAATGCGCGCCGTCCACGCTGAGACGGTAGGTCGGGTTCGATTGGCCGCCCTTGAACTGCTCGACCTGCAGCGCGCCGCGAAACGCCGGCAGATGCGCCCGCAGATAGGCCTCGAGCGCGGCCTCGTCGAAACGATGGCGCGGTTCGACCGGCTTGGTTCCGACGAACTGATCAAACATCCGGGGGGCGGGTATCGCGGTCTGCGAAGCGGTTCGGCTGCGTCGGGCCAAGCTTAGCCGTTTCGCCCCCGCGCGCCAATTCATTCCCCCTGCGGTTTCACCTGCAGCCAGAAGGTGACCGGACCCTCGT
>LJTQ01000017.1 GCA_001303445.1 Betaproteobacteria bacterium SG8_39
TCTGCGAAATGACGACCCCGATTTCGCCGGTCTGCATCTCGATCACGCTGCCCACCGGGAACGCGCCCATGCACTGGATGAACTGCTCCACCAGGCCGGGGGTGAACTTCTCGCCGCGGTTGCGGTACAGCACGCCGAGCGCGGTCGACGGCGTCATGTTCTCGCCCCAGGGGGGCGGCGCAACGAGCATGTCGTAGGCGTCGACCAGGCCGGCAATCGCGCCGAGCAGGTTGATGGCGTTGCCGCGCAGGCCGCGGGGATACCCGGTGCCGTCGTAGCGCTCGTGGTGCAGCGACGCCAGGCCCGGAAAGTCCGGTGGCAGGCCCGAGGTCTTGCTCAGGATCTCGACCGAATGATTGACGTGGGTCTTGAACAGCTCCTGCTCCTGCGCCAGCCAGGAGGAGGTCTTCTTCAGCATCGGCGCAGGCAGGCGCAGCTTGCCGACGTCCTGCAGCAGCCCGAGCATGCTCAGCGTGTGCAGCTGCTCCTCCGAATACTGCAGGAAGCGCCCGAACACGGTCATCATGACCGACACCTCGACGGCGCGGCTGAGCACGTCGCTGCCCTTCTCCTGCATCTTGGACAGCAGGGTCATGGCGTCCGGGTTGCGCACCACGCTCTCGGTGATCTGCTGCGAGGCCTGCTGGGTGCGCTCGGTGTCGATCGTGCCCTTTGCCGGCACGGTGCGCGCAATCTCGGCGACCACGACCGTCGAACGCTGGTAGACGCGCTCGGCGCGCGGCAGCTCGGCCTCGACGCTGGCCACCTCCTGGTACACGGTCTTGCCGCGCACCGCCGCCACCGCCCGCGCGACCGCCTCCTCCTCCGTCTTGCGGTCGACCTTCTCGGGGTCGACGAACACTTTTTTGCAGAACTTCTTCAGCGTCTCGAGCTGCTTTTCGTTCTGCAGCACGAAGCCCTGAAACATGAACGGCGTGTCGGTCCAGGGACGGTCGAGCTTCGCCACGTACATGCCGAAGCGAAGTTCGTCGACAGAAATCTCCCGGTACGCCATTGCGCTAGCTAGAGTGGAAGGACGCGATGAGGGATTCTCGGCCCTGACCATCAATCGGGCAAGCCTGGGGCGAATCGAGCCGCATCCCGCCCCCCGTCAGCTGCTGCGCCCGGCGCGCCGATTGGCGAAAACCAGCCGGTCGACCACGTTGCGAACCAGCGCGCGCATCAGCTGCAGCTGCGCCCCCAGCGACATCTTGCGCAGCGCGTCGGGCTCGAACTCGGCGAGCAGCATGTCGCTCGTCGCCTCGACCGTCGCCTGGCGCGGTTCGCTGCCGCCTCGGATGTAGGCGATCTCGCCAAAACACTCGCCCGGGTTGACCAGCGCGAGGAGGCGCCCCTTCACGGTGACCTTGCCCTCGCCTTCGGCGAGGAAAAAAAAGCTGGTCCCCGGCTCGTTTTCCCGGATCACGGTGTCGCCCTTGCGCGCCCGCGACCAGCGCGCGGCCTTGGCCAGCTCCCAGATCTCCGCGTCGTCCAGGCCGGTGAACATCGCGACCCGCTTGAGCGACAGGAAGCACTCGCTGTCCGGGATCGCGCCCTCGGGCAAAACGATGCGCAGCGCGTTCGACAGCGCACCGGCGAATTCTGCCCAGGTTTCGAAGCGCTCCGCGGGCCGCCGCGCCATCGCGCGCCGCACCACGTCGTCGATCTGGGCGGGCAGATCCTGACGCAGGAGAGCGAGGGGGGCCGGCTTCTCGTTGAGGATCTTCACGACAAGTTCGTTCAGCCGTGTCGCGACGAACGGGCGCTGGCCAGCGAGCAGCTCGTAGAGCACCACGCCGAGGCTGTACATGTCCCCGTGAAAGGTTGGCTTCTCGCCTTCGATCTGCTCGGGCGGGACGTAGAACGGCGAGCCCATGATCGCCGTCTGCACCACCTGGCTGCGGCGCAGCACCGCCGAGCCGAAGTCGGTGACCTTCACGTCGGCGGTCGTGCCTTCGGACAGCATGATGTTCGCAGGCTTGACGTCGCGGTGCACGATGCCTTCGTCGAAGGCGTACTCGAGCGCGCCGCAGCACTTGAAGGCGATCTGCAGCACGTCGGCGACCGGCAGCCGCGTCTCGGGCGTGGCGTGCAGCGACAGGTCGCCGCCCAGCACCAGTTCCATCGCAATGTAGCCGGAATCCTCCTGCATCACCGCGTCGAGGATCTGTGCAATGTGCGGGTGCTTGAGCTTGCCCGCGAGCGAGGCCTCGTTAAGGAACTGCGCGCGGTGCACCGAACCGAACTCCGGGTCGCGGAACACCTCGGGCTCGATGGTCTTCAGCGCCACCTTTTCGCCGGTGAACGTGTCGGTCGCGAGGTAGACGGTGCCGGTGGCGCCCTTGCCGAGCAGCTTCTCGACGTCGTACTTGCCGACCTGCAGGCTCAGGTCGAGATCGAACGCGCCATCCGTGACGCTGGGGGCTTGCGGATTCATTGTTATCTGCACATCTTACTAAAGAGCGCCTGCGCAAGCCCCCCTGAATGGCGTAGGGTATTGTTCAAAAGAGGAAAATTCCACGTTTAGGCGGCGGCGCAAGGCGCCCCGGCCCCTGCAGCGGCCTACTCCAACCGCATCGCTTCGCGCGCCGTGCCGCTGAGCTCGAGCAGGTGCATGCCCCCGCCGGCGCGATCAACGATGGTAATCACGCCGCGCGCGTCGACCTCGACATTGTTGGTCAGCGGGGCGCCAGGCGGAATGTAGTGGCCGATTTCGCGCGGGCGCCGCGGATCGCGGATATCGACCGCCCGCACGCCGGCTGCGAACCAGGAAAAGAACAGCACGCGCCGCTCGAACACCGGCGGCTGCGCCTCGTTCGAGGCATGCGCGCCGAAGCGCAGCCCGCGACGGCAGAAGTCGTCCTCGGGCACGTCGAACCAGGCGACGTGCCTCGGCTGCGCCTCGTCGGTGACGTCGACCACCCAAACCTTCTGGCGCGTCTCGGCGCAGCCGCTCGCGATGGCCTCATTGACCACGAACACGTAATCGCGCGTGCCGACGTCAGTCTTCACACCCAGCACCGGCAGTGCGGTGTGCGCACCGTAGTCCGACGGCAAATCGAAGCGACCCAGCTGCGGCGCGCGCAGGTTCGTCTCGGTCGGCGCGGCGGCGCCGCGTAGCAGCATATCGCGGTCGACGATCTGCAGCACGCCGCCGCGGTTCACGCCGTAGCCGAAGTAGACCCGGTTGCGCGCCGGCGCCGCCGAGATCGGCCCGTGCAGACCGACCGGCACCGTGCCGCGGGCGCCGGGCTGCTGTCCGGGCAGGCCGAAGTCGCGGATGTGGCGCGGACGGCGCGGGTCGGAGAGATCGACGACCTGCGTCATGCGCCCGGTACGCCAGCCGCTCACGCCCGATACCAGGTAGGCGATCCCCGAGTGGCACTCCCACCAGCTCTTGTGCGTGTCGCTCAGGCCATCGGCCACCGTGGTCACGAACTGCGGCGCCTCCGGCGCGGTGACGTCCCACAGCTCGTGCGCGGAATGGCCGCGCGTGCGCAGCAGGTACCAGCGGCCGCGCGCACCGCGCGGCAACAGATCGCCGCTGCACACGCGCACCATCTGTGCGCCACCCTCGGCGGGCAGGTGCGCGAGCAGGCGCGGCGCGCGCGGATTGCTGACATCGAGGATCGAGGTGCCGTTCGACTCGCGCCGCCCGCTGAGCGTGTTCAGCGCCTCGCCCGCATGATGTCCGACATAGGCGATCCAGCGCCCGCCCTGCTGCGCAATGACCGGCTGGTACGCGCCGCGGCCCTGCAGCGGGTCGTGCCCGAGCAACACCATGTTGTGTGCGCGCGCTGGATCCGCGGCCTGCGCCATCCCGGCTGCAAGCGCCGCGCAGACCGCACAGACTCGCCACAAACGTAACCGTCGAAACATTTGGAAATACACCGTTTCAGCATGCGCGCCGCGCCCGCGTGAGACTGCAGCTGCGGGCAACGGGCTCGCCACCGCAGGATGCAAAGGAGGTTGTCATGAATGCTCTGCAAAAATCAATTGCCGCCATCGGCCTTGGCGCCGCGCTCGCGTTCTCCCTGCCAAGCGCCGCCATTGCCGACGGGCCGCCGTATGGACGGGCGGTCGGCTACGGCCACCACGGCCCGCACTACGGCCACGGCCCGCACTGGCGTCAGCACAAGCGCAACTGGCGACGGCATCATCGTCACGGGTACGGCCATCACCACGGGCGGCACGTCGAGCGCGTGATCTACGAGCCGGCGCCGGCGGCGACGTCCGAGCCGGCGATCGTCATCAGCCCGAACATCCAGCTCGGTGGCGGTGGCGGCGGCAGCTACGAAGGCGGCGGCGCGCCCTCCTCCACGCTCGGCACCGTGGTCGGCGCGGTCGCGGGCGCCGCCATCGGCAGCCGCATCGGCAAGGGCCGCGGCAACACCGCAGCGATTGCGATCGGCTCGGTGGTCGGCGGCCATCTCGGTGGGCGCATGGGCACCCAGTACTGAGCGGTGCCGCACAGGGCTCGGCGCGCCACCCGGCGCCCTGGGCCCGGCGCCCTCAGGCCTGCTGGTAGGCGATCAGCTCGCGTCGCAGGCCTTTGAGCACCTTGCCCTTCTTGCTGGTTTTGCGCAGGATCTCCTGCGCGACCATCTGCCGCACCCGATCCGGCGCCATCCAGTAACGGCCTTCGATTTCCACTGCGCCCTTCGGACCGAACGCAAGCCCGCTGATTTCCACCTTGAAGCAGTCGAAGGTCCCCGCCGGCACGGTGATGTTTTCGCGCGCGACGACGCGCAGGTCGAAGTCGGTTTCCTCGCGCGTGCCGTTCGCCCGCTCGGTGATCCAGCGCGTCGTCCAGCGCTTGCCGAGGGCGAATTCCGCCGGGATGTTCTGGTTGCCGCTGATCCGCATCTTGCGGATGCGCAGCGGGTTGCCGAGCAGGTCGGAGACACGCTTGCCGTTGTTGTAGACGACCTTGGTGTCGGTCACCTTGGTCACCTGCAGGGTGCGGGTCTCCTGCTCGACACCGGTATACAGGTCGAACAGCCGATACGTGAAGCTGTCACCGACCTGGTGCGCGGTGCTCATGCGCGCGCTGCCCTTGGTGTACGGATTGTCATTGGCCTGGACAATCTCGATGGGCTTCTCGCCGGCGCGCGCGAGCACCTGGTCGAGGCGCAGCTGGACGAGCTCGGCGAAGCGCCCGCTCGGATAGCGTCTCAGGTAATCGACGAGCGGGGCCGCCTCGCTCGCCTCCGCGATCTCCTCATACAGGGCGAGCTCCGCTTCGAAGCGCGCGCGCGCCTCGTCCTCACCGAGCCGGCGCACCTCGACCGGGGGGAAGAAGTAGAAGTCCTCTTCGAGCGAGGTGCTCTCCCAGGGAATCTGCAGCCCCCTGGACTTGCGGCGCACCGCCAGGCGCACGCGCTTGAAGACGTCCTCGATTTTTGCCTCCGGGGCGGGAATCTCGCGCAGCAACTCTCCCGTATACAGGCCGTTCGCGCCGTCGCCGTCGATCGCCACGTTGCCTGGCGCGGTGGCATAGGCGAGCAGCGTGCCCGGGGGGGCGTCGAGCTGCGACAGGCCTTTCTGCGCCACGCGGAAATCGCGCCCGAAGGGATTGTCACGACAGGCATCCAGGACGATCACGTTCATCGGATTGGCGGCGCGCCCGATGCCTTCGATCACGGCGTTGACGTCGATCGCGCTTTGGGTGACCTCGTCCATGCGGGCGATCGAGGCGTCCACCGGCAGCAGGTAGTTGCGCCAGGAAAACTGCATGGCGTGCCCGGCGAAGTAGAACAGGCCCACCGCCTTGTCGCGGCCGAGCCGGACGACGTAGGCCTCGATGGCCTGCGCCATCTGCGCACGCGCTGCATCGAGCAGCAGATCGACGCTGAAGCCGGCCCGTCCGAGCGCATCGGCCATGCCGCGCGCATCATTCGCAGGGTTCGCGAGCGGCGCAGCCTTCGCGTAGTTCGCGTTGCCGATCACCAGCGCGATGCGCGGCGCGCCGATCGCCGAGGGTCCGCTTTCGCGACGCGTGAGCGCGAGGACCGTCTCGAGCGGCAGCGCCCCCAACAGGCCGCCCGCCGCGGCCATGCCCGTGACGAAGCGTCGTCGTGCAGGGTTGCTGCCAGAGGTCATCGCATCGGCTCCGTTCCCCGGCTTCACGCTGTCGGCGGAGGCATCATTATGTCCCGGTTCGGCGGGCCGGCACAGGTCGGCTAGACTGCCGTCATGGCCGCAGCCGCCGTCGCCGACATCACCCATGTCATCCAGCTCGCCGTGGCGCCGGTGTTCATGCTCACCGCAGTCGGCACGGTCATCGCGGCGCTCAGCATCCGGCTCGGCCGCGCCACCGACCGGCGCCGTGCGCTCGAACGCGAGATCGCCGATCTCGTTGAGGAAGACGGCCGCACGGCGCGCGCCGAGCTCGCGGTGATCGGACAACGCATCCGCTTCGTCTACTACGCAATCCTCTGCGCGGTGCTGGCGGGCCTGTTCGTCTGCCTGCTCATTGCAAGCGCGTTTCTCGGCGCCTTCGTCGCAGTCAATCTCGCGCGCCTGGTGGGCGCCCTGTTCGTGCTCGCGATGCTCGCGCTGATCGGCTGTCTGCTGCTGTTCCTGCGCGAGATCTTCCTCGCCGTCTCAGCGCCGCGCTACGTCCCCCGTCATCCGCCCGAGCGCGGGCAGACGCCCGGCTGATCGCTCAGGCCTGCGCGTCCGCGTCGAGCGGATAGATCGGCCGCCGCACGCGGCGGAAATCGAGCTGCGCGTAGTCCGAGGTGCATACCCCGGTGCCGGCGCATTCGACCGTCGCCTTGGCGAGCGAGCCGAGCCCCGCGCGCCAGTGCACGCGGCTCTTCAGCATCAGGTAGCGCTTTTTCGCCGGGTCGATGCCGAGCAGGCGGAACGGCGCGATGTCGTAGGGCTCGGTGTGGCGCGAGATCACCGCGATCTCCACCTTGCCGGTGTCGAGCACCGCGGACAGGCCCATGTCACCACGCGCGCCTTTCGACATCGGGCCCTCGTTCCTGTACTGCCCATCGACCAGCGCCTTGACCTTGCCGCTCACCTGGCGCGGCATGCCCTTCAGGCCGAGCGCCGGCATGTCGAGCTTGCCGCCGAGCGCAAGCGTCACGTTCGCGCCGACGCCAGCGGCCTTCATCTTCGCCACCGCCTCGGGATCAAAGAGCGCGAACGCGGCGACATCCGACAGGCCGGCATCCAGAATCGCGCCGAGCACGGTCATGGTGTCCATCGTGCCGCCCGAGGCGCAGTTGTCGTAATGGTCGAGCAGGACGATCGGCCCGCCCTGCATCTGCTGCGCGCGCGCAAGCGCGTCTTGCAGGGGCTCGATGCGATAGACGAAGGCGGCGCGCTCCTTCCATGCCAGGTCGAGCAGCTCGTCGCGGTACCGCTTCGCCTGCCCCGCGTCGCCGTCGGTGACCACCACCGCCGACGAGCCCGCCCAGGGAATATCGGCGTGCGGGAAGCCGACGAAGAACGTCGCCGCGAGGGCGCCCCGGCGCTCCATTTCCTTGGCGCGCGTCTGGATGCCGAGGTTCGGCGCATCGAGGCTCGACTGGCGCATGACATGCGGCAGCATCGGGCGATGGCCGTACACCATGACCGGCTTTGCCTTGCCTTCGAGCAGCGCAAGGATCGGCCGCCCGGCCCGCAGGCCGGTGTCGTACATGTCGACGTGCGGATAGGTCTGGTAGCCGGCGAGCACGGTGGCGTTCTCGACCATCGCGGGGAACAGGTTGGTGTGCATGTCGAGCGCGACCCCGACCGGCAGCTTCGGCGCCAGCGTGCGGATGCGGCGCAGCAGCTCGCCTTCGCCGTCGTCGTGCGCCTCGGTCACCATCGCGCCGTGCAGGTCGAGCAGCACCGCGTCACAGCCTTTGCCGATCGCATCGAGTATGCGTGTCGCCATCCATTCATAGGCCGCGGTCTGCACCGGGCCGCTCGGCGAGGCATCGCCGGCGACCGGCAGCACCAGCTCGGCGCCCGCCTTCTCGGCCAGATCGATGAACGCGCCGATCGCGGTACCCGTGCCCTTGAACGCGGCGCGGATCGCCTCGCCTTCGAGCGGGGTCGCCTGCCCGCGCGCGAAGCGCCGCAGGTCGGTCGGCACCGGCGAAAAGGTGTTGGTTTCGTGCTTCATCTGCGCAATGACGAGTCGCATCGGGTTCCTCACTTCCAGCCGGACAGAACGATCTTGCCGATCATGCGCCCGCTCTCGACACGCGCATGCGCGGCGCGCAGGTTTTCTGCGTTGATCGGCGACAGCCGCTCGGTCGCGGTGCTGCGCAGCTGACCGGCGTCGATCCAGGCAGCGACGCGCTCCAGGATGCGGTGCTGCTCGATCATGTCCGGCGTGCCGAAGCTCGAGCGCGCGAACATCGCCTCCCAGGAGAAGCGCGCGCACTTGGCCATCAGCGTGTTCAGGGCGACCGGCGCCAGGGTGCGCACGATCGAACAGATTGCGCCCTGCGGCTTGATGACGTCCGCGAGTTGCGGCCAGTAGCCGTCGGTGTCGGCGCACAGCAGTACGCAGTCGACCTCGCCGTGG
The DNA here is from genome assembly GCA_001303445.1 of Betaproteobacteria bacterium SG8_39. Taxonomy (GTDB): domain Bacteria; phylum Pseudomonadota; class Gammaproteobacteria; order Burkholderiales; family SG8-39; genus SG8-39. Next base: position 8,537 of record LJTQ01000017.1, read on the forward strand.
CCCGCGGCCTTCAGGCCCTCGGCGAGCGGCGCACGGTGGTCGATCACCGCCGAGGCGCCGAGCGCGCGGCACCAGTCCGTACTTTCCGCGCGCGACGCGGTGGCGATGACCTCGAGCCCGAGCAGGCGGCCGATCTGGATCGCCATCGATCCCGCACCGCCCGCACCGGCGATCACCAGCACGCTCTTGCCGCGGTCCATCGCCTCCGGATCGACGCCCAGCCGGTCGACGATCGCCTCGTAGGCGGTGATTGCGGTCAGCGGCACCGCGGCGGCGTCCGCCCAGTCGAGGCTGCGGGGTTTCGCGCTGACGATACGCTCGTCGACCAACTGCAGCTCGGCGTTGCTGCCCGGGCGCCCGATTGTGCCCGCGTAATAGACCGCGTCGCCCGGTCGAAACAGCGAGACCTCGGGCCCGACGGCATCGACCGTGCCTGCGGCATCCCAGCCGAGGATCGCCTCGCCGCCGCGCCCGGTGGACCCACCGTAGCGCTGCATGCGCGCCTTGGTGTCGACCGGATTCACCGACACCGCCTCGACGCGCACCCGCAGGTCGTGCCCCGCGGGCGGTCCCGGATCGGGCAGCGTCGCGTCGACGAAGCAGCCCGCATCGCTCGTAGGCAGCGCGCGCGGCGAGATGACCGCCTTCATGCGCCGCACCCGGTGCGTCGTTCAAGCCATCCCATGGCGCTCTCCCAAAAAGAAAACCGGCGTGCGCTTGCGCGCACGCCGGCGATTCTAGGCGAAGAGCGGGGAACTGCGGGTTTCAGCCCCGCGCGCCGCGGCGCGCCTGCCACCGCGCGCGCCGCTCGTCGAGCTTCTGGCGCTGCTCGGGCGTCAGTACGGCCAGCAGCTTGCGCATCGACTCGATGCGCATCAGCGCCATCTGCGAAGTCGCTTTGGCGAGCGCGTCGGCCGAGGCCTGGGCTTTCGCGGCGTCGTACTCCGGCGCCAGCGCAAGCTCGCGCAAGTCCTGGCGCGCCGCGTGCAGCGCCTTCATCTGCGCGCGCATCGCCGGCGCCTGGGCGTGGCGGATCTCGAAGATCTGGTCGCGCTGCGCTTCGCTGAGATCGAGCCCGCGCAGCATGCGCATCGCACTGTCATGCCCGCGGCCGCCGCGCTGATGCATCTCGCCGCCGCGCCAGTCGCCGGCGGCGGAAACCCGGCGCATGTCGTCGGCCGAGGCGGTCGCAGGCACGCCGAGCGCCAGGCCGCTGGCGAGCAGGCAGGCGCCGAGTACGGGGGTCAGAACTTTCATGGTCGTCTCCTTGTGTGCGTGAATCAGGCAATGCCAGTATCCAGCCAAGCTGTAAGCCGGCTGTGAGCGCCGCGTAAATAAACGTAAAGCTGCCAGGCCAAGGTCGGTCCGCCGTCCACCGGCCGGGTCTGGCCGGCCCCGCCGGCCGGGGGCGGGTTCCCGCCCACGTTCGTCTGCTACCCTTCGCTCCTCTCCAAGACGGGCAAGACTGCGTGTCCCTCGAAGAACGCCTCGGCGCACTGACGCCGGAGATCCTCTGCGGCATCCGGCGCGGGCTGGAAAAGGAGAGCCTGCGCGTACAGCCCGACGGCCGCCTTGCCACGACGCCGCACCCGAAGGCGCTCGGCTCGGCACTGACGCATCCGCACATCACGACCGATTTCAGCGAAGCGCAGCTCGAGCTGATCACCGGCGTGCACACCCGCGTCGAAGACTGCCTCGAGGAACTGGAGCGGATTCACCAGGTGGTGGTGCGCGCGATCGGTGACGAGCAGCTGTGGTGCGCGAGCATGCCCTGCCGCCTGCCGGCCGAGGAGGACATTCCGCTCGGGCGCTACGGCCGTTCGAACGTCGGCACCGCAAAGACCGTCTATCGGCGGGGGTTGTCGTATCGCTATGGCCGGCGCATGCAGACGATCTCGGGCATCCATTACAACTTTTCGCTGCCCGAAGCGGCCTGGCCCGCGTTGCAGGCCGCCGACGCGCGCAGCGGCTCGCCTGATGCGTATCGCAACGACGCCTATTTCGCACTGATCCGCAACTTCCGCCGCCATGCCTGGCTGCCGCTCTACCTCATCGGCGCCTCGCCCGCGGTGTGCGCGAGCTTCGTCGCCGGGCGCCGGCATGCGCTGCAGACGCTCGCCGGCAGCACGCTCTACCTGCCCTACGGCACGACGCTGCGCATGGGACCGCTCGGCTACCAGAGCGCGGCACAGTCGACGCTGGCGGTGAGCTACAACGACCTGAAGAGCTACGCGCACTCGCTGCACGGCGCGCTCACCGAGCCGTACCCGCCCTACGAGAAGATCGGCGTCAAGGCCGGCGATGAGTACCGCCAGTTGAGCACCGCGCTGCTGCAGATCGAGAACGAGTTCTACGGCACGATCCGCCCCAAGCAGCCGATCGAAACCGGCGAGCGTCCGCTGCACGCACTCGGCGAACGGGGCGTCGCCTATGTCGAGGCGCGCCTGGTCGACCTCGATCCGGACAGCCCGCTCGGCATCCGGGCGCAGACCATGCGCCTGCTGGAAACGTTTCTGCTCTACTGCCTGCTCGCCGACAGCCCGTCCGACACGCCGGCAGAGACCGCCGAGCTGGCGCACAACCAGCACACCGCGGCCGAGCGCGGGCGCGCGCCGGACGTGCGCCTGCTGCGGCGCGGCGAGGAGCGGCGCCTTGCCGACTGGGGCGACGAGGTGCTCGCCCGCTGCGAGCCGATCGCGGCAGCGCTGGATGCCGCGCATGGCTCAGACAGCTACCGCGCGGCGCTCGCCGAAGCGCGGGCGATGCTCGCCGATCCCGCGCGCACGCCTTCGGCGCGCGTGCTCGCCGAGCTCGAGGCCTTCCCCGGCAAGTCGTACCCGGATTTCGTGCTCTCGCGCTCGCAGGCGCACCGCGCGGCGCTGCTTGCGCGGCCGCTCGACGCTGCGGTCGCCGCGCGCTTCGCGAAGCTGGCCGCAGATTCGATCGTCGAGCAGCAGGCGATCGAGGCCGCCGACCACGAGGATTTCGAGAGCTTCCGCCAGCACTATCTCAGCCAGGAGCTGATGGGCGGCGCATTCGTGCGGGCCTAGCGTCCCCGCGCGGCTAGCCAGACCCGCCCGCCCTGCGCAGTGCCGCGAGCATCGACCGCAGCTCGGCCCAGCCGGCTGCGCCGGGCGTTTTACCCGCGTCACACCAAGGATCGAGAAGCCGCTCGCCGGCGCGCGCCGCAGCGCCGACCTCGGGCAGGCCAAAGGTCTTCGCCGAGCCGGCGATGGTGTGCAACTCGCGACGCAGGTCCTCGAGCCGCGCGACGTCGGTCTGCCCGCACCGCAGCCCGGCGGCAAGCGCGTCGAGCGCGTCGAGGCGCGCTGCGAGTCTCACGCGGTAGTCGGCCGCGAGCGCGGCGAGCGCGGCGGCAAGCTCGTCCGCGTCGCTCACACCCGCGCCCCGCCCTCAGTCGTTGCGGATGGGGCCGCCGCCCTTGGGCCAGTCGCCCGCTTCCGTGGGCCCGAGCACGGTGCGCACCGCGCCCATCAGCACCTCGATCTCGAACGGCTTGGTGACGTAGCCGTCAGCGCCGAGGTGCAGGCCCTTGAGCACCGCCTCGCGCGTCGCCTTCGCGGTGAGCATGATCACGGGCAGGGCTTTCAGGGTCGGGTGCGAGCGGATGCGGCCGAGCACCTCGAAGCCGTCGATGTCGGGCAGCATGACGTCGAGCAGCACGAGATCCGGCGGCGGCGCGACGGCAAATGCCTCGGCGATGCCAGCGCGATTGGCGGCCGTGCGCCACTCGAAGCCTTCCAGCTGGAAGACGGTATGCAGGAGCTTGACCAGCGTCTCGTCGTCGTCGATCAGCAGCATCACCGGCTTGTGCCCCTCGGGCAGCCGCTGGCCACCGGCGCGACGCCGCGCGATGCTGACGAAGTACCCCTTGTCCTGCAACGAGCTGACCCCCTCGCTCGCCTCCTCTCGCTTTTCCGCCGTCGTAGCTTTCGGAAGCTTGAGAGGCATGGTGAGGCTGAAGAAATCGCCGGCCTCGATGCCATTCTGCTGCATGCGGCTGGCGAGATCGATCAGTCCGCTGCGGTAGAGCTTGCCGAGGGTGGCGCGCACCTGCTCGGGCGACTGGCCCTCGGCGCTGTGTTCGATCTGCGTCACCGTGGCCTTACCGTCTATCAGCACCAGCAACTCGAGCTCGGCCGCCGAAAGACGGGTACCCGACTCGCGCAGCTCGTGGCTGCCGCGTCCGGTCAGGGCGTAGACGTCCTTGGACCCGACCTCGAGGCGACCTTTGTCTTCAGTCATGCGGCCAATACTATAGGCGCGGCACGCCCCTAGGCCAATGGCTGTGCCAACTTATGCACACGGCGCCTCACGTCGTTGCGGTGCGCACGCGAACCTGCGGCCGCACGCGCCTCGCGGCTGGGCTATGCTGCCGCCCCTCGTATGAAAATTTTCTACGGCTGGCGGATGGTCGCTGCCGGCTGCGGGCTCCAGTTTCTGCAGGCCGGCCTGCTGCACCAGGGCTTCGGCGCCTACCTGGCGGTGCTGAGCGACGAGCGCGGCTGGTCGAAGACCGCGCTGTCGGGCGCCGCCGCCCTGCAGCCGATGGAAGCAGCGGTGCTCGGCCCGGTGCTCGGCTGGCTGATGGACCGCTTCGGCCCGCAGGGCATGATCCGCATCGGGATCGTCCTGTTCGGGCTGGGCTTCATGCTCCTCAGCCAGATCGATTCGCTGGCCGGCTTCTACGCCGCCTTTGTCGTCGTCGCCCTCGGCTCGAGCCTGGCGGGCTTCTTCCCGCTCAACGTCGCGCTGATCCACTGGTTCGAGAAAAAGCGCGCCCGCGCGCTCTCCGCGCTCTCGCTCGGCCTCGGCTTGGGCGGCCTCTTTGTGCCGGTCGTGGCCTGGTCGCTGCACAGCTTCGGCTGGCGCGCCACTGCGTTCGTCTCGGGTGCGCTGGTCATCGTGCTCGGCTTTCCGCTCGCGCGCGTATTCCGTCGTCGGCCGGAGGACTACGGCGAGACGGTCGACGGCCTGCCGCCGGCGCCGCCGCCCGAGCCCGGCGCAGCCGCCGGCGCGGCGCCACCGGCGCGGCGCGAGTTCAGCGCGCGCGAGGCACTCGCCACACCGGCCTTCTGGCTGCTGTCGCTCGGCCACGGCTTCGCGCTGCTCGTCGTTTTCGCGGTCAACGTGCATGCGATCAGCCACATGAAGGAAGGTCTCGGCTACACGCTGCAGCAGGCCGCGCTGGTCATCACCCTGGTCACGCTGTCGCAGCTCGGCGGCATCATGCTCGGCTGGTGGCTGGGCGACCGCTACGAAAAGCGCTTCGTCGCCGCAGGCTGCATGCTCTCGCACGCCGCGGGACTGCTGATGCTGACCTACGCCACCGGCGCCGGCATGCTGGTCGCTTTCGCCGTTCTGCACGGCGTCGCCTGGGGGGTACGCGGCCCGTTCATGCAGGCGATCCGCGCCGACTACTTCGGCCGGCGCGCGATCGGTATGATCCTCGGCCTGTCCTCGCTCATCATCGTCATCGGCCAGATCGGCGGCCCGCTGATCGCCGGCCTGCTCGCCGACCTGACCGGCAGCTACCGCGCGGGCTTCACGGTGATCGCGGTCGTGGCCGGACTGGGTTCACTGTTTTTTTTGCTCGCCCGCCGGCCGCAGTGAACGCTTCGGGCGTAGAGTGCGCATCCGCATGCTCAAGCGCCTGATCCTCAAGACCGCCGTTGCGCAGGAAGACGAGGCTGCGCCGCTCGCCTGGGCCACCGCCTATGGCTTCTGCGTCCTGTTTTCGTACTACGTACTGCGCGCGGTGCGCGACGAGATCAGTGCCGCCGACCGCGGCAACCTGCAGTATCTGTGGACCGCGGTGTTCGTCGCGATGCTCGTCGTGGTGCCACTGTATTCCTGGGCCGGCTCGCGCTGGCCGCGCGGGACCTTCGTGCCGCTGGTCAATCGATTCTTCATCGCCAACCTCGTGCTGTTCTATGTCGCGCTGCTGTTGCTGCCCGAGGGCGCACGCGCCTGGATCGACCGGGTGTTCTACGTCTGGGCGAGCGTGTTCGCGCTGTTCGCGGTGACCGTGTTCTGGGGCTTCATGGTCGATTGCTTCGGCAACGAGCAAGGCAAACGGCTGTTCGGATTCATCGCCGTGGGAAGTTCGCTTGGCGCGATCGCCGGCAGCGCAGTCACCGCCGCACTCGCGCAGACGCTGCCGCCCTTCACCCTGCTGCTGGTTTCCTGCCTGCCGCTCGAGGCCGCCTGCTGGTGCGCTCGCGCGCTGCACCGGCGCTTCGCGGGCAACACCGGCGCGGTGCGCGCGGAGAACCGACCGCTCGCCGGCACGGCCTGGAGCGGCATGGCGACCGTGTTCCGCTCGCCCTATCTGATGGGCATCGCGGGCTACATCCTGCTGATGACCTACGCCTCTACCGTACTGTACTTCGTGCAGGCCGATCTCGTGCGCACCGCGATCACCGACCGCGCGGCCCGCACCGCCCTGTTCGCGAGCATCGATCTTTGGTCGAATGTCTGCACCATCGTGCTGCAGGTCTGGCTCGCGGCGCGCGTCATCCGCTGGTTCGGTGTGGGCGCAACACTCGCGGCATTGCCCGTGGTGACCGCCGCGGGTTTTCTCTGGCTCGGCAGCACGCCGCTGCTCGCCGTGCTGATTGCCCTGCAGATCGCGTACCGCGCGCTGCGCTACGGGCTCGCCAAGCCGACGCGGGAAGTGCTGTTCACCGTGCTCGGGCGCGAGGAGAAGTACAAGTCGAAGGCCTTTCTCGACGCCGCGGTCTACCGCGGCGGTGATCTTGCCAGCGGCTGGATCTTCACCGGACTGAAGGCGCTCGGGTTTTCGATTGGCGCGATCGCGCTCGCTGCAGCACCGCTCGCTGCGCTGTGGGCGGCGCTTGCACTGTGGCTCGGCCGGCGCCAGGACCAGGCGGCAAAATCCCTGCAAGCTGACCAAGGAGCACAGGCATGACCCTCACCCGACGCGACATCCTCAAGCTCGGCGCAGGCGCCGCTGCGGCAGCGCTCGGCGGCGCCGCGCACAGTACCCCCGCGCTCGTCACGCGGTCGATCCCCTCCAGCGGCGAGCGCCTGCCGGTGGTCGGCATCGGCACCAACCGCTATCGAACCGGGTCGGACGCGGAAATCGCGCCTTTGCGCGAGACGCTGAAGACCTTTGCGGCCGAGGGCGGCAGGCTGATCGACACCGCACCGATGTACGGTTCTTCGGAAGTCGTGCTCGGCCAGCTCATCGCCGAGCTCGGCATCCGCAAGCAGCTTTTCCTCGCGACCAAGGTCTACGCCAACAGTCGCGAAGCCGGCGTCGAAGAGATGAACGATTCGTTGAAGCGCCTGCGCACCGACCGCATCGACCTTATCCAGGTGCACAACCTGTCCGATACCGCGACCCAGCTCGCGACAATGCGCGAAGGCAAGCAGGCGGGGCGCTACCGCTACGTCGGCGTGACCACCTCGCGCGATGCGCAGTACGGCGAAATGGAAGACGTGTTGCGCAAGGAGACGCTCGACTTCGTGCAGGTGGACTACTCGCTCGACAACCGGAGCGCAGCCGAGCGCATCCTGCCGCTTGCGCTGGAGCGCGGCGCCGCGGTGCTGGTCAACCTGCCCTTCGGCCGCGCGCGGTTGTTCGCTGCGGTGCGCGGCAAGCCGCTGCCTGGCTGGGCCGCCGAGTTCGACTGCGCGAGCTGGGCGCAGTTCTTCCTCAAATACGTGGTCGCACATCCTGCCGTGACGGTCGCGATTCCCGGCACGCGCAAGCCCGAGCACGTGCTCGACAATTTGGGCGCTGCGCGCGGCCGCCTGCCCGACCCGGCCATGCGCCGCAGAATGGAGCAGTTCTTCGAGTCGCTCTAGCCAGGCGGCTTGCCGGTGCCGGATTCGAGCGTGAAGGCCGGCGAATTCTCGGTGAAGGGGGGCTCGGCGCCCCTGCGCACCTGCAGCAGCAGCCGCGCCTGACAGCCGCTTGCGCAAGCCCCCGCCATCGTCGGCACGATGAACACCTGCTCGGCGAGCAGGGCGACCGGCGTCTCCGTGCTGAGCGTTCCGCCGACGTTGAAGTCATAGGCCGGCACCCACTGGTCGGAGCGTCGCGCATCGAGCGGCGCGACCACGATGCCGACCGCGGCGTAGTCCGCCTGCGGCACGTCGCCCTTTTTCTCCAGGCGCAGGTTCTCCACCACCACGCGCAGGTGACGGCCCTGGGTCTCGGCGCGCACGCGCTGCGCGCCAAACAGGATGTAGCGCGTGCCTTGCGCTGCGGGCACTGCGAAACCGGCATAGCCCTGCGCGATGCGCCCTGCCGTGGCGTAGTCCGCCTCGCCCGCCTTGCGCGTCGCATTGTGCATCGCGGCGAGCACCGACGTCGGCACCCAGGGGGCGACGAAAAGCGCCGCGCGCGCGACGAGCGGCGCAGCGAGCCAGGCGAGAAACATGAACCCCGCGACCAGCGCAGCCGTCACGAGCAGTCCGTCGCGCCCCGTCGCGCGCGGCGCGGCGCGCGGCAGGCCGGCCTGAACAATCGGCGGCAGGGCGAGCACCGCTGGCGCCGGACGCTCCGTGGCGAGCCGACCGAGTTTCAGGTGGGCGCGCATGAGGCCGGAATACGGCAAAGCGCGGTCCTCGGCGATCGCTCGCAGGCAGGCTTCGACGGCCTCGACCGGCGCGCCGAGCTCGGAGAGCTTGACGTGCACCTGGTCGGGGCCGAGGCCGGCCGCGAAGCCCGCGGCGGCAAACTTGCGCAGCCGCGCGATCTGCGCCGCACCCACGTCCGCCGTGCCGCGCGCCACGGTGGCGAGCACCGCGTCGGCGATCGCGCGCAATGCTCGCTCCGGCGCGCCGCGCGCAAAGCAGATCGCGCCCTCGTCCGAGGCGACATGCACCCCGAGTGCCGCATCGACACGCACGTCGTCCACCGCGCTGGCCGCAAGCACCGTCTCGCGCAATACGCCTGGACCGACGACCAGGCGCGCGCGCACCCCGGTCGGATCGACTTCGAGTGTTTCGCTGAGCCGCACGCCGAACACGAGCGCAGCCACACCGAGCGGCAACGCGATCAGCCGCGCATAATCGCCGCGCTGCACCGCGGCGAGCCCGTCGAGCGCCACAAGCAGCGCGACGCCTGCGGCGACAGCCGTGAGGCCGAGCACGATCACCGCAGCACCCCGCCAGCGTCGGAAGGCATAGCCCTCGGCGCGCGGCAGCAAACGCAGCGCGCTGCCGAGCACCGCCGTGTCGGGAGCCGCCGGCGGCCTGAACTTGCCCTCGGCGGCAAGCGCGGCCAGCGACTTGCCGGCATCCGCGGCGGCGCGTGCTTCGAGCCCCTGCGCTCCCGCGGCAAGCACGGGAAGACCGAGTAGCTGCGCCCAGGCGGCAACGCGCGCGCGCTGCCCGGCTGGGCTCGGCGCACGGCGCAGCACCGCATCGCGCGTGGCGTCCTTGACGTGCTTCAGCACCACGGTATAGCGAACCTTGCCACGCGCCGCCTCGGACGTCGCCAGGATGCCGCGGTAGGCATCGAGCGGTTCGCTCCAGACCTGCGCGCCGCGCAGGCCGCGTTGCTCAAAGAGCACGCCATCGCGTTCGAGCGTGAGTTGTGCGCGGTAGAGCAGCGCGTCGATCCCCCAGACAAGGCACACAAGACCGGCGGTCGCGAGCGCGAGCGGCACGGCAGCCGGCGCCGGCGCCTGCGCGGCCACGCCGAACCAAAGCGGCGCGGCGAACAGCGTCGCTGCGCCGAACAGCAGCAGCGCGCACAGGCAGCGCAGCAGACCGTGACCGAGGCGGCGTTCGGTGACGCGCCAAGGAAGCTGGGCCGGCTGGCTCGATGCGGCGGCTTTACCGGACATGGGCTATTGTCATACGCGAGACGCTTATGACGAGGCGCAGAAAAACGTAGACCCGGGATGGCTGCGAGACCGATTTTCGCTTCATGGCCGACGGCTCAGCGCGCGTCTTCCGCATCCGTGTACCAGTCCGGCTTCACCGGGTAGTGCGGGCCGTCGTAGATTTCGAGCACCACGCTGTCCTCGTGGGCGACCGTCGGGCCGTGCACATTGCCCTTCGGATTGGCATAGAAGCAGCCCGGGGTAAGCACCGTGCGCGTCGTGGTGTACTCATAGCGACCCTCCAGGCAGTACATGAACTGGTTGGACGCATGTGAGTGCGGTGCGGGGATGCCGGCGCCCTTGTCGAAGCGGATTAACGCAATCGATGCGCCGCTCGCGGCGTCGCGCCAAAGCATCTTTTCGTGCACGCCCTTGAGCGATTTCGCGCGCCACGGCAGGTCACGGCTCTGGACGAGGAGCTCTTCGAGGGACGGCTTGTCGGTCATGCGGCTCTCCCCGGCGCTGGCGCAGTCGCCGCTCAGTTTAGCGATTTCGCGCCCGGCCGCGCGCGTTCACGACCAGCGCAATCGCGTGATGCAGCTTGGTGAAATCCCCCGCCGCGGTCTTTTGCATCATCTCGGCCTGCGCTTCAGGGAAAGCGACGCCGAGCTGCGCGATGAGAAAGGCGCGGGAAAGGCCGTTCGCCGCCGCGATCGCGCCCAGTTCGTCGGCCGGCTCGAGCTTGCCGGCTGCCAGGCCACTGGCCTTGGCCACCGCATGCAGCACCGCACGGATGTCGGGAACCGAGGCTTTCGGCAGGCCGGCGTCGGCGTAGAACGCGCGGTAAAACGCCTCTGCCGAGCGGTCCTCGCGGCCGGAGACGTCGAGCGGCTCGAAGGCGATGCGCTCTGCGCTTCGCCGGCGCAGCAGCAGCATGCCGACGAGCGCGCCGATGACCAGCGCGGCAATGAGGTACTTCATGACGGAGGTGCGGCCTGCACCGCTCAGAGCACCTCGAACACCTCATAGATCGGCCCGCTTGCCTCGCGACGGCCGGTGGCCACCGAGACGATGCGATTCAGCCAGTCGTATTTCTTCGAGGCCGTCTCGAACACCGGCGTGGTGCGGAAGTAGTAGCTCGATGGATCGACCGCTTCGCCCTTCGCCAGGCGCGCCATCACGTCGGCCGGCCCGTGGCGAATGCCACGGTAGGTCATGTAGATCAGCTCGCCGTCGTCCGTCTCGAGCGTGACGCGCACGTCGAGGATCGTCGCGCCATCGGGGCGGTGCAGCAGCCAATCGCCGCCGGGCGCGGGCTGGATCGTGCCGTTCAGGCGTTCACCCTTGAAGCTGCCGCCGGTGACCGTGGCGATGCGGCGCGCGCCATTGGGGGTGGCGCCGAGGTCTGCGATCTTCGGTACGTCGGCGGTAAGGGTGAAGAGGTGGCGGGTTTGGATCATTTCGAATCTCCTTCAAGCGAAACCGGTCGACGCGCCGATGCCGGCACCCGTCGCGGTGTCCTTTTCCGTCTGGCTCATTGCGGCACGACCCGGGAGCGCCAGGGCGCCGCTGACCGCTGCGGCAATGCATCGCGTCCCGATGACCGTGGTCATCTGAGCGTTCCTTCTTCGCGCCTTTGAGGCGTCGATTCTAACGGCTCGGACATCAAAACCCGCTCATTTCGATTCACCGGATGTCGCCGCAGGGACGCAGCGGGCGCGCGGCAGAGTAGCGGAGTAGTATTTGCGCGAGCAGCACGGCCCGCAGGAGGGGTCGACATCGAATGAGCGGTTCCGATCTCAAGCAGCGGCTGGCGGCGATTCTGGCCGCGGATGTGGCAGGCTATTCCCGCCTGATGGCGCTCGACGAGCGCGCCACGGTGGCGGCGCTGGACGTCGCACGCAAGGTGTTTCGGTCGCACATCGAATCGAATCAGGGCCGTGTCATCGACATGGCGGGCGACTCCGTTCTGGCGGCGTTCGAGACCGCGACGGGGGCGGTATCCGTCGCACTTGCGGTACAGCACGAGCTGAATGCCGGCCTGGACGCGATTCCCGAAGACCGCCGCATGCGGTTTCGGATCGGCGTTCACCTGGGCGATGTCATCGAAAAGGCGGACGGCACGATCTACGGCGACGGCGTGAATATCGCCGCGCGGCTGGAAGGCCTGGCGGAGCCCGGCGGAATTACGGTCTCGGATTCGGTTCAAGGCGCGGTGCGGGGCAAGGTGACCGCAAGCTTCGTCGATCAGGGCGAGCAGACCGTGAAGAACATCGCACATCCCGTTCGCGCGTTCAGGGTTCAGGCAGCCGAATCGACGCTGCCCCAGGCGGCTTCGGCGCCCGGCGCAGCCGGCACGCCGCGCTCCGAGAAGCCGTCCATCATCGTGTTGCCGTTCACCAATATGAGCGGCGTGGCGGAGCAGGAATTCTTTGCCGACGGCTTGACCGAAGACATCCTGACCGACCTCTCGCGCTTCCGCGAGTTGTTCGTCATCTCGCGCAACACCTCCTTCAAGTACAAGGGCGAAGCGGTGGACGTGAAGAAGGTCGCGCGCGAGCTGGGTGTGCGCTACGTCGTCGAGGGCAGCGTGCGCAAGTCCGGCAACCGGGTGCGAATCACGGTGCAGCTGATCGACGCGGAGTCCGACCGCCACATCTGGGCGGAACGCTATGACCGTGACCTGGAGGACATCTTCGCGATTCAGGATGAGGTCACCTCTGCCATCGTCGCGACCTTGCCCGGGCGCCTGGAGGCCGACGCGCGCAGCCGCGCCGAGCGCAAGCTGCCTTCCAACATGGCCGCCTACGAATGCGTGCTGGCGGCCAAGACCCTGCACCACCGGTCCAACCCCGACGACAACGCGCGCGCGGTCGACCTGATCCAGCGCGCCATCGAGCTGGATCCGAGGTACGGTCACGCGCGCGCCTGGCGCGCCTGCATCCTCGGCCAGCAATGGGGCTACGACTGGTGCGAGGACCGCGCCGCGACCGAATCCGTGATCGAGCGGGAGCTCGAGACCGCACTCGAATTGGACGAGAACGACAGCGACGTGCACCGCATTCTTGCCGCCGTAGGCGTCGTCCGGAACAATCTCGAAAAGGCCTTTCATCACCAGCAGCGCGCGCTGAGCCTCAACCCGAACGATGACCTGATCGTGGTGCAGCAGGGCGAAATTCTCACCTGGCTCGGCCGGGCCGAGGAGGGCATCGAATGGATCCACAAAGCGATGCGACTCAACCCCTACCATCCGGAACGTTTCTGGTTCCATCTGGCGCGCGCGCAGTTTGTCGCCAAGCGCTATGCCGAGGCGATCGAGTCCATGCGGCACGTCACCGCGTTGGACAGCCTGCATCACGCCTTGCTCGCCGCCTGCCATGCCCAGCTGGGGAATACCTCGGAGGCGGCCGCGCACGCTGAGGAAGTGCGCAAGCGCATTCCCGGTTTCACCATCCGCGCGCATTGCCTGCCCATTCTTCACTACCAGCGCGAATCCGACCTCGAGCACCACCGTGAAGCGCTGCGCATGGCCGGTCTGCCAGAATAAAGAGGCGCGCTGCCCGGACGACGGGCACCGGCCTCGGTCGGCTCGCGTCGGCTCACCCGAATGACGGCGCAGGGTCGACCCCAGCCGTGACCCACGTCAGGATTTGGCCTCGGCTGATACGCTCGATCCGTCGAGGCGCCGGTCCGCGCCCCGCGCGTCAATCGCCCTCCCACTCCCGCCAACCGCCGAGCAAGGGAAAGTAAAGACCCATGCGCGCGCCGCCGAGCGCCGCCGAGTAGCGCGCAAGCTGCGGCGCATAGCGCTCGCGCTCCCGGTCCAGGAACCCCTCACGGTCCGCGCCTTCGTGCCGGCTGGTCTTGTAGTCGATGACCCAGTGCACGCCGCTCGCATCCCGGATACGACGGTCGGCGACATAGCGCTTTCCTTCGCGCGTGCGCACACGGTACTCGGTCCAGGCCTCGGCGTGCGGTCCCAGCAACCAGCGCCCGCGCGCGTCCTCGAGCGAATGGGTCAGCGCCGCGAGGACGAGCTTGACCGCCGTTTCGAGATCGGTCGCCGGCACGCCGCGGCGGCGAAGGTCGCCCGCCACGCGCGGCCCGAGAGACTCGATCCGCGGCTTCGTCCACCCACGCAACGCATCCTCCGCCATTCTCTGCAGCCAGCGATGCACCACCGTCCCCACATGCCGCGCGGTTTCTCCGGCCCACGAAAACTCGACCTGCGCCTCCGCACGACTCTCTTCGCCCGCCGCCCACGCCACCGCCGCCGGCACCTCGGGCATCTCGAAATCCGCCGCCAGCCGCCTCATCGCCCCAGCCGGCGGCAGTGTTTCCGTTTCGGGCTGCGCGGTCACCGCCGTGGGCAACTGCAGCTGATCCGCCAGCGCCCCCCAGGCCAGTCCCAGCAATGAACGGCGCGCAGGCAGCTTCACTACGCCGTCCTCGTCGACCTTCACGCAGCCCAGCAAAAACAAACGCGACTCCGCCCGCGTTGCGGCCACATAGAACAGGCGCCCCGCCTCGATGTCCTCGGCCTCGCGGTCGAGCGTGCGGACGTACTGATAGAGCGGCTCCTCGCCGCCGCCGGTCTCGTCGATC
>LJTQ01000160.1 GCA_001303445.1 Betaproteobacteria bacterium SG8_39
AAGGCCGGCGCGACTACCGTGGACGCGACAGCGCCCCGGGTAACCGAGCCGAGGGACGTGAACGTTCGACTGCGCGCGACCGCGCAGCCCCGGGGGATCGTCAGCGTCCTGCCGCGGGCGACCGGGCCGGAGGACGGGAGCGTCCGTCTGCGAGCGACCGGGCCGGAGGACGGGAGCGTCCGTCTGCGAGCGACCGCGCAACCCCAGGGGATCGTCAGCGCCCAAGCGCCCCGGATCGTGGCGGCAGCATCGATCGTGGCACGGGCCGCGACAACGCATTCAGCGGGGTCGGCGGCGGCGGCGCGCAACGCGAATTCGATCGTGGCCGGGCGAGCAATCAATCGATGGCGCGTAACCGCGGCGGCGCAGGCGCGCGTCCGAGCGGTGCCGGTTCGCGGCCGAGCGGTGGCCGCGGCGGCAGACGTTAAGAGAGGCTGGACGATGCGCACCACGAAGTTCCTATTCCGCAGCGCCGCGGCTGGCGCCGCACTCGCCGTCTGTTTCGCCTGGACACCAGTCGCCGGTGCACAGCAGAAAACGTTTTCCGCGCCCGAGGAGGCGATGGCCGCGTTCGGCGATGCGGTCGCACGCAGCGACGACGATGCCGTGAAAGCGCTGCTCGGCCCCGACTTTCGCAAGTACATCCCACCGGTCGGGGTGGAGATCCGTTATCGCTTTCTCGAAGCCTGGGCCAAGTCGCACGCCATCAAATCCGAGGGCGACGCTAAGGCACTGATCACCGTCGGCACCGAAGGCTGGACGCTGCCGATCCCGATCCTGAAGACCGCGAAGGGCTGGCGCTTCGACATGCGCGCCGGCGCCGACGAGATCCGTGTGCGCCGCATCGGGCGCAACGAGCTTGCCGTGATGAAGGTGATGCTCGCGATCTACGATGCGCAAAAGGACTACGCCGCGATCGATCGCAACGGCGACGGGGTGCTCGAATACGCAAGACACTTCAAGAGTTCTCCCGGCAAGCGCGACGGTCTGTACTGGCCGGCCAAGGCCGGCGAGGCGCCGAGCCCTCTCGGTCCGGCGTTGGCCGAAGCCCATGCGGCAGGCGGCGCGCGCGGTGAGGGCTACTACGGCTTCCGCTACAAGCTGCTGCGCGCCCAGGGCAAGAATGCGCCCGGCGGCGCCCTTGACTTCGTCGTGCGCGGCCGGATGATCGGCGGCTTCGCGGCCGTCGCTTGGCCGGTGCGCTATGGCGATACGGGCGTGATGACGTTCATGGTGAGCCACGACGGCGCGGTGTACGAAAAGGACCTCGGTCCGGGCACGGCGTCGCGCGCAGGCGGGCTGACGCGCTTCGACCCGGATTCGGGCTGGCGCAGGGTCGATCCGGGACACTGATTCACCGCCCACCGGGACCTGCCCACGGGGCATCCGGCCCCTAGTACAGCTCGAAATACTCGCGCTGCTCCCAATCGCTGACCTCGAGATTGAAGCGCGCGATCTCGGCCTGCTTGATGTGGCAGAAGTAATCGACGAAGCCTGCGCCGAGCCCGGCGCGCAGCGCCTCGTTCGCGCGCAGGCACGCGAGCGCCTCGCCGAGCGTCGCGGGCAGCGTCTCGGCCTGGGTCGCGTACGGCGCGTCCGCCGAAGGCCCCGGATCGAGCTGGCGCGCGAGGCCGTCGAGCCCGGCAACGATCTGCGAGGCGAAATAGAGATAAGGATTGGCGGCCGGCTCGCCGGCGCGGTTTTCGATGCGCGTGCCCGGGTCGTCCGCGCCGCCGAGCACGCGCAGCATGACCCCCCGGTTGTCGCGTCCCCAGATGACGCGGTCGGGCGCGAGCACGAACGGCCGGTAGCGCTTGTAGCCATTCAGCGTCGGGGTCGACAGCGCGGTGCAGGCGCGCGCATGCGCGAGCAATCCACCGAGCCAATGCCATCCGATCTCCGAGAGCTGTGCGTCGCCCTGCGATGGGACAAAGGCGTTCGCACCGTCGGCGATGCGGCGCAGCGACTGGTGCAGGTGCCAGCCGCAGGACATCGCGTTCGGCAGCTTCGGCCGGCACATGAAAGTGGCGTGATAGCCATGGCGGCGCAGGACCTGCTTGGCCGCGCTGCGAAACAGCACCATCGCGTCGGCCGAGCCCAGGCCGGGCAGTGCGCCGAGCGTTACCTCGAGCTGGCTCGGTCCGTATTCGACCTCGAACGAGCGCAGCGGCAGGCCGAGCGGCGCGAGCTCGCGGCGCAGGATCTCCATCACCGGGTCGATCGCGTCGTAGCGCAGCTCGGTGAGGTACTGGTAGCCCTGCGTAAGCAACGCCACCTCCGGCGGCTCGCCCGGCTGCCCCGCGTGTTCCGGGCGCAGCTTCGGATCGACCAGACGGAAGACGTGGAATTCGATCTCCAGGCCGGCGAGGAAGTCGAAGCCCGCCTGCGCGAGGCGCTCGAGCACACCGCGCGCAAGGCGGCGGGTGTCGAAGGGCACCGGCTTGCCGTTGCCGAACCAGGTCTCGCACAGCACCCAGCCCGTATCGGGCGCCCAGGGCAGCACGCGGAAGGTCGTCGGGTCGGCGATCATCAACGCATCCGCGCCGCCCTGCATCTCGTCCATGCCGAAGCCGCCGCCCGGCGTGAACACCGGGAACACCGTCTTGTGCGAAGTGTCCTTGGCGAGCAACGTGGTCGTGATCGATACGCCGTTGGCCAGCGCCCCGGCCAGCTCGGCGGCAGCCACCGCCTTGCCGCGCAGAATGCCGTGCTGGTCGGCGAACGAAAAGCGCACCACTTGCAGGCCGCGCTCGGTTACTTCCTCCAGCATACGCTGTGCGGCCTCGCGCTGCGCCGCGTTCCACGCCGCATGGCGCTCGACGAAGCTCATGCCGTCTGCTCGGCGGACGCGCCGAGCCAGGAACAGGCCTGCCGGCGCCGGGCGTCGGTCTCTTTCCAGTACGCTTCCCAGGCGTCGCCCGGACCGATGCCGTCGATCGCCGCCGGCCCCGTCATCGCGCGCGCCTGCGCATCGTCGAGCACCATCAGCGGGCGCTCGCCGGCCCCGCTCTTGCGGATCGCGTCGACCAGCAAGCGCCGGTAGAGCACGATGCCCTTATCCGTCGAGCCGAGATGTTCGCGTCCGCGGTCCTGGATCGGCCCCATCGACTCGCAGGCGAACTGGTCGTGCACGTTGATGTCGAAGCCCATCCCGGTGAAGGTCTGGCTGCGCTGCTCGCGCGGGTCGTAGCCCCACCGGTTGCTGCGCCCGACCACGGGGCGATAGTCCGGTGCCGGGTAGGTCTTCAGGCGCTGCGCGCGCATCGTCCCCTTGTCGACCGGCGACCCGAAGCTGGTGAACAGCGAATACCAGTAGCAGGCGGTATCGTCGATCGGCACGTGCCACTGCGTGATGGTCATTTCGGCGCTCATCGGGATGACGAAGGCCTGCGGAAACAGCAGGTTCGTGATGCGCATGTGCGTGCGCGCATCGTCGATGCGGCGCAGCGTCGCCAGGCGCATGCCGTAATCCGTGCGCTCGACGCGGATCTCGGGGCTGCCGTACTCGCGCAGCAGCTGCGTCATCGGTGCGTCCGAGTCCATCGAGGCGCTGCGGAACTGGCGGCCGTAGCTCGCCGTCGGGTCCTCGTCCTCGAAGAAGCGGTGCAGCCAGGAGGCGTGTGCCGGATCGATGCCGACCTCCAGCGCCTGCAGCCAATTGCAGTCCCACAGCCCCTTGAACGCGAATACGTGACTGTCGGGCGCGACGAAGCAGTCGAAGTGCGGCAAGGCGGGCGGTGCACCCTCGCCCAGGTAGGTCCACAGCACCCCGGCCTTTGCCACGACGGGATAGGCGCGCTGGCGGATGCTGTCGCACAGCCGGCTGCCCGCCGGCTCGGCGGGCGTCTCGAGGCAGCGCCCCTCGACGTCAAACAGCCAGCCGTGGAACACGCAGCGCAGTCCGCCGTCCTCGAGCCGGCCGAAGGCCAGGTCGGCGCCACGATGCGGACAGTCACGATCGACCATGCCATAGCGGCCCTGCGCGTCGCGAAACAGCACCAGATCCTGGCCGAGCAGGCGCAGCGCGCGCAGCGGCCGCTCGGGATCGGCATCGAGCTCGTCGACCAGCGCTGCGGGCTGCCAGTAACGGCGCAGCAGGCTGCCGGCGGGCGATCCCTGCCCCACGCGCGTCATCAGGTCATTCTGCTCTGCACTGATCATGCGAAACGCTCCTCTCGCAGCGAATGGTGCCGCGCCCTCCTGCCGACGGCAACCGCAGGTTTACGGTTTACACTCGCGCGACTCGAAAAATCTGTCATGGAGAGAGGATTCAGGAAATGCCCACCCCAGGAAAAGTTGCCATTGTCACCGGCGCCGGGACCGGCGTCGGCCGCGCCGCTGCGCTCGCGCTGCTGCGCGCCGGCTACCGCGTGGTTCTTGCCGGCCGCCGTGCCGAGCCGCTCGACAACGTGAAGAAGGAGGCCGGAGGCGCCGGCGCCAACGCGCTCTGCGTGCCGACCGACGTCGCCGACCCCGCCTCGGTGAAGGCCTTGTTCGCGAAGACCCGGGCGGCCTTCGGCCGGCTCGACGTGTTGTTCAACAACGCCGGCGTCAATGCGCCCGGCATTCCGCTCGAGGAGCTGAGCGTCGAGCAGTGGAAGAACGTCGTCGACATCAACCTGACCGGCATGTTTCTCTGCACCCAGGAAGCCTTCCGCATCATGAAGGACCAGTCGCCGCGCGGCGGGCGCATCATCAACAACGGCTCGATCTCGGCGCACGCGCCACGGCCGAATTCGTCGCCCTACACCGCCACCAAACACGCGGTCACCGGGCTCACCAAGTGCACCTCGCTCGACGGGCGCAAGTACGACATCGCCTGCGGCCAGATCGACATCGGCAACGCGCGCACCGAGATGGCCGAGCGCATGGCCAAGGGCGTGCCGCAGGCCGACGGCGAGATCCGCGTCGAGCCGCTGATGGACGTGAATCACGTCGGCGAGGCGGTGGTGCACATGGCCAACCTGCCGCTCGAGACCAACGTCCAGTTCATGACCATCATGGCCAGCAAGATGCCGTTTGTGGGCAGGGGATGAATCCGGCGACCTTCGAGAAAGGCGCAGTCACCGTCTATTTCGGCGAGAAATCGGGCAAGTACCCGGACGGCAACCAGGTGGTGGTGCGCGGCCGCGACAGCCAGGTCGCGTTCGACACGCCAATCGTGGCGAACCGTCTGCGGGATGTCCTCGCGCCGACCGACGTCGTCGTCCTCGGCCACATGCATGAGGACCATATCGCCGGCCTGCATTTTCTGCCCGATGCCAGGGTTTATGCGCACGAGGCGGATCTCGAGGCGACGCGCAGCTGGGCGGGCCTCGCTCGCCACTACGGCTATCCGCAGACCGTGCTCGCGGCGATGCGCGGCAAAATCGAGCGCCAGTTCAACTACGTCGAGCGCCCGGACGCGCTTGGCTATTCGGACGGCGCGGTCTGGGAGCTCGGCGGCACGCGCGTGCGGGCGATCCACATGCCGGGGCACACCGCGGGCCACTGCGTACTGCTCATCGAGCCCGAAGGCGTGGCCTTCATCGGCGACATCGACCTGTCCTCGTTCGGCCCGTACTATGGCGACGCCACGTCGAGCCTCGCGCAGTTTCGCCGCAGCCTGCGCGCGGTGCGCGAGGTTCCGGCGAGCGTCTGGGTGACCTCGCACCACAAGGGCGTCATCACCGAGCGGGCGACCTTCGTCGCTCTGCTCGACGCCTTCGCCGCCAAGCTCGAGGCGCGCGAGGACGCGATCGCGGCGTATGTTGCCGCGCGCCCGTCGACCCTGGAAGAGCTGGTTGCGCACCGTTTCATCTACCCGCAAGGCCACCAGGAGCTCTTCATCGACGCGGCCGAGCGCCGCAGCATCGCCCAGCACCTCGCATCACTCGCGACCGCGGAACGCGCGGCCTGCGAGAACGGACGCTGGCGTATGATCGGCTGAGACCACCACGGGAAGCGACGCCATGATCACGGTTTACGTACGGCTCAAGCTGCCGCAGGACATGACGCGCGCGCAGTGGCTCGCGCACGCCAAGCGCATTGCCGGCAACTTTCGCGAGATTCCGGGATTACTGCGCAAGAGTTTCGTGCTCGGCGAGGATGGTCATGCCGGGGGCCTCTACACCTGGCACGACCGGGCGAGCGCAGAGGCCTTTTACGCCGGACCCTGGCGCGAGGGCATCATCAAAATGTTTGGCGCACCACCCCAATTCACCTGGTTCGAGTCGCCGGTCGTCGTCGACAACGAAGCCGGCGAAATCCGGATTGCGGTCGAGAACTTCGAGCGCGCCGCCGCGTAGCGGCCACGTCAGCGATCAGTCGTCGACCCCGACCAGCGCAGGCAGCACCTCACCGATCGGCGCATTGAACACCGCATCTGCGATGCGGTCGAAGGGCGTCGGCTCGGCGTTGACGATCACCAGCCGCGCGCCGGCCTGCTTGGCGAGCGGCACCGCGTTGGCGACGGGATAGACCTGCAGGCTGGAGCCGATCGCGAGCAGCAGGTCGGCCTCTTCGGCCACGCGCATGGCACGCTCGATCACCTCCGGCACCAGCGCCTGGCCGAAGGAGATCGTGTCGCTTTTCAAAATGCCGCCGCAGTCGCGGCAGGGCGGATCATCCTCGCCCGCGCGCACCCGGTCGAGCGCCCTTTCCATTGGCGCGCGCATGCCGCAGGACATGCACACCACGCGTCGCACCGTGCCATGCACCTCAATGACGCGCTCCGGGGAATTGCCCGCAATCTGATGCAGCTCGTCGATGTTCTGCGTCACCAGTGCATGCAGCTTGCCGCGCTGCTCGAGCGCGGCAAGCGCGGCATGGCCGCGGTTTGGCCGCGCAGTCCACGCCGGGTGCGTGAGCCGGCTCTGCCAGGAGGCCTTGCGGATCTCCGGATCCGACATGTAGTAGCGGATGTCGGACAGCTTCTCGGCCTGCGGATTTTTCGTCCACACACCCTGTGGGCCACGAAAGTCGGGAATGCCCGAGTCGGTCGAGATGCCCGCGCCCGTCAGTGCCACCACCCGTTCCGCCGTCGCGACCCAGGCACGTGCCTGCTCGAGCGT
>LJTQ01000161.1 GCA_001303445.1 Betaproteobacteria bacterium SG8_39
CGCCAGCTCGAGCTCGAGCCCGGCAAGCACCGCATCGAGATCCGCAACACGAATTTCCCGCGCCGCGTCGAGACGGTGGAGCTCAAGCCCGGGGGCGAGGCCACGATTCGGCACCGCTTCCGCTGACGTGTAAGCTTCAGGGTTGCGCGTTTCCAACCGTGAGAAGAAAAGCGTCGCCATGCGCCTCAGCGTAGCTTTCGCCACGATCCTGCTGCTGCTCGCCGGCTGCTCGTCCGAGCCGGTGCGCGAGATCCAGCGTACGGTCGAGGACCTGTTCCGCAAGGACGAGCCAGCGCCCGCGCCGTCGCCCCCGGCGCGCAAGCAGGCTGCGCCCGTGCCACGCATCGAGGGCGAGCCGCTGCTGCGCGCCGGCATCAGCCAGTACGACGGCGGCCGCTACGACGACGCGGCGCGCAGCCTGCGCATCGCGCTCAAGCGCGGCCTGTCGCTGTCCGACCAGGTAACGGCGCACAAGTACCTTGCCTTCATTCAGTGCGCCGCCGGGCGCGAGGCGCAGTGCCGCGACGAATTCCAGCGCGCGCTGCGCATCGATCCGGCCTTCGAGCTTGCGCCGGCCGAGGCGGGCCACCCGGTCTGGGGCCCCGTGTTCCGCTCGGTCAAGGCCGGCGACTGATCGCGCAGCATGGAGGCACCGCAGCTCGGGCGTTACGAGATCGTGGCCGAACTCGGCCGCGGCGCGATGGGCATCGTCTACAAGGCGACCGACCCGGAGCTGGGCCGCACCGTTGCCATCAAGACCGTCAACATGGCGCTCGGCGGCGACGATGTCGAGAACTACCAGAAGCGCTTCACGCAGGAGGCGCGCGCCGCCGGCGGCCTGAACCACCCCGCAATCGTCACGATCTACGACATCGGCCGCACGCAGGACATCGCGTACATGGCGATGGAGTTCATCGAGGGCACCGAGCTGCGCAACATCGTGCAGGACGGGCCGCGCCTCACGGTGCCGCAGGCGGTGGCGATCGCCGCGCAGGTGGCCGACGGCCTGGCCTACGCGCATGCGCGCGGCATCGTGCACCGCGACATCAAGCCGGCGAACATCATGGTGCTCGACGACGGTTCGGTGAAGATCACCGACTTCGGCATCGCCCGCATGCGCGCCTCCCAGGAGCTGACGCAGACCGGCACCATGCTCGGCTCGCCGAAGTACATGTCGCCCGAGCAGGCGCTGGGACGGCGCGCGACACACCAGTCGGACATCTTCTCGCTCGGCGTGGTGCTCTACGAGATGCTGGCAGGCGCGGCGCCGTTCGCGGGCGACAGCGTCGGCGCGCTGATGTACCAGATCGCGCACGTCGTCCCGCCGGCGCCGAGCGTGCTCAACCCCGACGTGCCCGAGCTGCTCGACTACGTCGCCTCCAAGGCGCTGGCCAAGTCGCTCGAGGCGCGCTACGCAAACGCCGAAGACCTGGCGCGCGATCTGCGCCAGAGCACCATGGGACAGACCGGCGCGGGCGATCGCGTCCCCGTGCCGCGTCGCGTGGCGGGCGGCCTCGCGGCCGGGCCGAAGCCCTCGCTCACCGACACCGCGGTGCGCGACGAGATGCTCGCGCCCGCCACCGTGCGCACCCGTCAGGTCGACGCGGAGCCTCGCGAAGTGGAGGCGACGATGCCGGCGCACGCGCTGTCGCGCACCTTCGATTCCGCGGAAGCGACGCAGCGCTTGGTCACGCTCGACATGACCGCAGCCGATGACGCGCAGCTGTCGACCACACAGGTGCTGCGCGCGGCGCCCCCCCCGCCGCGGCGGCGCTGGCGCCGCCGCGACTGGATTCTGGTCGGCGCGCTCGGCCTGCTCGGTCTGTTCGTGGCGGGGCGTGCGCGGCGCCCTCCGCGCGACCCTTCCTGAGCGGGAACGCGCGCCCCGCGCCAGGCGTCATGACGCAATCCGCCACGGCACAGGACACCCACAGCAAGCTGATCGGCTATCTGCTGTGGATCTTCGGCTTTCTCGGTGCGCACCGCTTTTATTTCGGACGGCCGGTATCGGGCACGGTCTGGTTCTTCACCCTCGGCCTGCTCGGCGTCGGCTGGCTGGTCGATCTGTTTCTCATTCCCTGGATGGAGCGCACCGCAGAAGCGCGTTATGCGGCCGGGCCGATCGACTACTCGGTGGCGTGGATCCTGCTCACCTTCCTCGGCATCTTCGGCGTGCACCGCTTTTACATGGGCAAGTGGGGTACGGGCCTGCTCTACCTGCTCACCGTCGGGCTGTTCCTGATCGGCGTGCTGTATGACTACTGGACCCTGAACTCGCAGATCAGCGAAGAGAACCGGGCCCGCGGGGGAGGCTAGGAGGGCAATGGGCGACCGATTGAAGAACAAGGTGGCGCTGGTGCTGGGCGCCGGCACGGTCGGCAAAGGTGCCGGCATGGGCAACGGCCGGGCGATCTGCCTGGTGTTCGCGCGCGAGGGCGCACGTCTCGCGGGCGTCGATGTGCGCGAGACCGCCGCGGCCGAAACCGCGGCGCTGATTGCCGAGCAGGGCGGCACGATGCGCGCGCTCGCCGCGGACGTGACCAACGAGAAAGCCCTGCAGCGGGCCGTCGACGAGACGCTGTCGGCCTTCGGTCGCATCGACATCCTGGTCAACAACGTCGGCGGCAGCATTCCCGGCGGTCCGGAGGAGATCACGCCCGAGGCATGGCAGGCGCAGTTTCATCACAACCTGCATTACGTTCACCTGTCGACGCGCATGGTCGCGCCGCTGATGGCCAAGCAGGGGGGCGGCGCGATCGTCAACATCTCGTCCATCGCCGGCCTGCGCCATCTCGGCAACGAGCTGGCAGCCTACGCCGCATCGAAGGCGGGGCTGCAGCATTTCTCGCGCGTCTGCGCGGTGCACTACGCGCCGCAGCAGGTGCGCGTCAACACCGTCATCCCCGGGCTGATGTTCACGCCGCTGGTCACCGAGCGGCTTGCCGGACAGCAGGCCGGGGGCGACGCCGAAGCGCTGATCGCGCGCCGCCATGCGCGCCCGCCGCTCGGCCGCATGGGCGACGCCTGGGACGTCGCCCACGCCGCGCTCTACCTCGCCTCGGATGAGGCGAAATACGTGACCGGCGCCGAGATCGTGGTCGACGGCGGGCTCAGCGCGACGGTCCGTTGAGCGCCTCCGGCGAACCGGGACGCCTGCGCCGCGCCTGGCGCCGGGGCCTGGACCGCTTCCGTCTGCGTCTGTCGCGCGCCGAGGCGCTGCCCCAGCTCGGCGTGCTCGGCATTCTCACCGGCCTGATCGTCGGCGTCGTGATGATCGCGTTTCGCCTGCTGATCGAGACCACGCAGGCGGCCTTCCTGCCCGGCGGCGATCCGGAGAACTACGAAGCCCTCGGCTACGAGCTGCGCCTCCTTTTGCCGCTCGCCGGCGGACTCGCCATCGGGCTGCTGTTCCAGTGGATGCCCGAGGCCGCGCGCCAGGTTGGCGTGACGCATGTCATGGAGCGTCTCGCCTACCACCAGGGTCGTTTGCCGCTGCGCAGCGCAGTGCTGCAGTTCTTCGGCGGCGCGCTGTCGATCGTGTCGGGGCATTCGGTCGGCCGCGAGGGGCCGGCGATCCACCTCGGCGCGGCGAGCGGCAGCCTCGCCGGGCAGCGCTTCGGCCTGCCGAACAACAGCCTGCGCGTGCTCGCCGGCTGCGGCGTCGCGGCGGCGATCGCGGCCTCGTTCAACACGCCGCTCGCCGGCGTGATCTTCGCCATGGAAGTCGTGCTGATGGAGTACACCGTGGTCGGCTTCGCGCCGGTGATCCTCGCTGCGGTGAGCGCGACCGCGCTGACGCGGTTCAAATACGGCGCCGAGCCGGCGTTCATCGTGCCGCCGCTGCAGCTCGGCTCGCTGTGGGAGCTGCCCTTCGTGCTCGCCGTGGGCGTCGCCATCGGGCTGCTCGCGGCGGCGTTCATCGCGCTGGTCCGGCTGTCGGCGACGCACAGCGCCGGGGTGGCCTTCTGGCTGCGCGCCACGCTCGCCGGGCTGATCGTCGGGCTCTGCGCGCTGCTCGCGCCGCAGGTGATGGGCATCGGCTACGACACGGCGAACAACGCCCTGCTCGGCCAGCTCGCGCTCGGCACGCTGGTCCTGGTGCTCGGCTGCAAGCTGCTGGCGACGACCGCCAGCATCGGGCTCGGTCTGCCCGGCGGCCTGATCGGCCCGGCGCTGGTCATGGGCGCCTGCGCCGGCGGCGCGCTGGGTCTCGTCGGGCAGTGGATCTCGCCCGGCCACACGTCATCGGCCGGCTTCTACGCCCTGCTCGGCATGGGTGCGATGATGGGCGGTGCGCTGCACGCGCCGCTCGCCGCGCTGACCGCGATGCTCGAGCTGACCGCGAACCCGAACGTCCTCTGGCCCGACATGCTCGCCGTGATCGCCGCCTACGGCGTCTCGCGCCAGCTGTTCCGCCAGGACTCGGTGTTCGTGACGCTGATGCGCGCGCGCGGCCTGGACTACCGCAACGATCCCGTCGGCCAGTCGCTGCGCGCGGTCGGCGTCGGCGCGGCAATGGACACGCGCCTGGCGCAGCTCGACCGGCACAGCCCGCGCGACGCGATCGCCGCGACGCTCGCGCGCAATCCGCGCTGGATCCTGGTGCTCAGGGACGGCCGCCCGAAGGCGCTGCTGCCAGCGGCCGATCTGGCGCGCGAGATGGCCGAGGCCACCGAGCCGGCGGTGATCGACCTGCTCGAGTTTCCGGCCGAGCGCCAGCAGATCGCGCCGATTGCGCTGCAGGCGACGCTGCAGGAGGCGCTCGACGCGTTGGACGCGGGCGGCGCCGAAGCGCTTTACGTCACGGCGCAGACCGCCGCCGACGTCGCGCACATCTACGGCGTGCTGCGGCGCACCGACATCGAGCGCAGCTACCGCTACAGCTGATCGGCCACCGACAGCGCGCGCGGCCGGCCGGCTTTTGCCGCCTCGAGCGCAGTCCACACGCGAAGCGGCGTCGCCGGCATGTCGAAGTGCGTGACGCCCGCGCTGCGCAGCGCGTCGATGATCGCGTTCATCAGGCAGGGCATCGAGCCGGTGACGCCGGCCTCGCCCACGCCTTTGGCGCCGAGCGGATTGGTCTCGGTCGGCACCGGATGCTCGAGGATGCGCAGATTGTTGACCAGCACCGCGCGCGGCATCGGATAGTCCATGAAACTGCCGGTCAGCAGCTGTCCGCTCTCGGCGTCGTAGACCGCCTGCTCGCCGAGGATGTGGCCGGCGCCCTGCGTGATGCCACCCATCATCTGCCCCTCGACGAGCTGCGGGTTGATGATATTGCCGGCGTCATCCATCGAAACGTAGGAGACGATTTCGATCTCGCCCGTATCGGCGTCGATCTCGACCTCCGCGACATGGCAGCCGTTCGGGAAGGTCGACGGTACCTTCGGCCGATCCTTGTAATCGAGGTCGAGCTTGCCCGGGTACTTCTGCGCCAGCGCGGTAATCGAAATCGCGCGGTCGGTGCCCTTGATGCGATAGTTCCCTTCGTCGAACTCGATGTCCGCGGCCGCGCTCTCCAGCGCCTCGGCGGCAAGATCGATGCCGTTCTTCACGATTTCCTGCGCGGCGCAGAACATCGCGCTGCCGAGACCGTGAAGGGTGCGCGAGCCCCCGGTCGGATTCGAGGTCATGAAGAAATCCGGCTCGGAGGTGCGCAGCCGTATGCGCTCCATCGGAATGCCGAGCACGCCGGCGACGACCTGGGCGAAGGTCGTCTCGTGGCCCTGTCCGTGGTTGTGCGAGGCCGTGCGCAGCGTCACGCTGCCGTCCTTCTCCCAGGTGACGTGCGCCTGATCGTAGGGCGCGAATCCGCCTGCGGCCGTCGCCTCGATGTAGGTGGCGATGCCGCGTCCGCGCAGCCGGCCGCGCTTCGCGGCATCGGCGCGGCGCGCCGCGAAGCCATTCCAGTCGGCCGCCGCGAGCGCATCCGTCAGCACGCCCTCGAAGTCGCCGCAGTCGTACTCGAAGCCGGTGACGATCTTGTAGGGAAACTTCGCCTTCGGCACCAGGTTGCGGCGGCGGAACTCCGCCGGGTCGGCCCCGATCTCGAACGCCGCCTGGTCGATCAGGCGCTCCAGCGCGTAGGACGCGACCGGCCGCCCCGCGCCGCGGTACGCTGCGGTGGGCACGGTGTTCGTCACCACCAGCTTGGCCTGCACGTAGACCGCGGGCACGTCGTAGACCCCGCTCACCACGTTGATCAGATTCACCGTATTGATGAACGAGCCGGTGAACGCGAGGTAGGCGCCCAGGTTGGACACATAGTCGAAGCGCATGCCGAGAATCCGGCCGCTCGCGTCCAGCGCGATTTCACCCTTGTGCACGATGTCGCGCGCCTGCTCGTCGGCAAGGAAGATTTCCGAGCGCGTGCCGACCCACTTCACCGGGCGGCCGAGCTTTTTCGCAGCGAGCAGCAGCGCGCCGTACTCCGGGTAGGCATTGAAGCGCACGCCAAAGCCCCCGCCGACCTCTTCGGCGACGATGCGCAGCCGCTCGGGCGGGACGCCGAGCATCGCGCCGACCTGCAGGCGCATCGGACCGGCGCCCTGCGTCGTCGCGGTCAGCGTGTACAGGTCGGCCGCCGCATCGTAGGCGCCCAGCGCCGCGCGCGGCTCCATCGGATTGCCGACCACGCGCGAGTGATACGCCGAGAGCGTGACCACCTTCGCCGCCTTGGCGAACGCCGCATCGGTCGCCGCCTGGTCGCCGCCGACGAAATCGAGCACCTGGTTGCCCGGCACTTCGTCGTGCAGCTGCGGCGCGCCCGGGGCGAGCGCCTCGACCGCGCTCACCACGGCCGGCAGATCCTCATACTCGACGAACACCGCCTCGGCAGCGTCCTGCGCCAGCGCCGCGCTTTCCGCGACGACCAGCGCAATCGGCTCGCCGACGTAGCGCACCCGGCCCGCACTGAGCGCGTAGCGTGGCGGCAGAATCTGATCGCTGCCGCCACGGCCCTTCATCGGCGCCGCGGCGGGCATCGGTTTGTGACCGGCGGCGAGCACGTCCTCGCCGATCAGCACCGCGATCACGCCGGGCAGCGCCG
>LJTQ01000162.1 GCA_001303445.1 Betaproteobacteria bacterium SG8_39
GGTGCGCGAAGTCCTGGCACACGCCGCGTCGCAGTGCGAGCACCTCGTGCAGCTCGGTGCTGACGTTGGTGGCGGTTGGATCGAATTCGATCGAGGCGTGGATGTGATGCATGAGGGCCTGTACGGCCTCGCGCAGGTCGCGCCCGGGGGCGAAGCTCGGCGCTGCGAACGCGGCAAGCTCAGCGAAGCCGCGCACCTGCGGCGACTCGTAGAGGAACTGCGCGGGGTCGAGCCAGGGGTCCGGACCGAGCGACTGCAGCCGGTCGCGGACCGCTTCCCAGGGCTGTCCGGCTGCGTCGACGCGGGCGGCCGCCGGCGTGCTCACCTCGACCTCGGAGTGCGCCCAGACCCCGAGTGCCTGATGCGGTGTGGTGATCTGCAACTGCGTCATGCGGTTGCCGAAGTAATCCTCGCGCTCGATGCGCTCGCCCGGTCCCGGCTCGATGTCGATGCGGTGCGCCAGACACTGCTGCCAGGGCAGCGTGCGCGGCGTGAGCCGCAGCAGCTGCTGCGACAGCGCGACCGGTGCCGCGTAGGCGTAATGGGTCTCGTGGACGATCGCGTAGCGCATCTCGGCGTCGCGTGCGGCCTCAGGCCGAAACGCTCTGGCGGCGCTCCTCGGCCACGTGGCTGAAAAAGCGCTGGCCGATCATCTCGGACAGGTGTTCGGCCGCCGCCTGCCACTCGAGCAGCAGATCGCGCAGCCGCGGGCTCTCGGGGTCGAGGTCGCTCGCCGGATCGATGGCGGCGAGTGCGGCGGCCGCAGCGGCGATCCGTTCATCGTGGAACTCGCCGACGGTGCGACCGATGCGCTGCACGTAGTCGTTCAGACCGCCGAGCTGGAAGGCGATCGAGCGGGGATTGGAGGCGTCGCGGATCAGCAGGTCGAGCACCGGCAGCCACTCGGGCTTCGCCATGTAGCGCGAGCGGTAGGTGACCGAGCTGTCGGCGAGCTGCAGCGCCCACTCCATCTCGCCATCGCGCCCGGCAGCGGTCGCCTGCAGCAGTATCGCGCACATCGATTCGAGGCGCTCGATGCGCCGGCCGCAGGACATAAAGCGCCAGCCGAGGTCGCGCGTCATGCCGTCGAGCGCGAAACCGGCGAGCGTCATGAGCGACGCAATCGCGTGGTCGAGCTCCTCGATCGCCTCTGACAGCGCGAGCGGACCTGCGCGGCGGCGCACGAGCTTGCGCCGCATGGCGTGCAGCAGGCGCCAGTTGTCGGTCGACATGCGCTCGCGCAGGCGCAAGGCGATCTGCGACAGATCGCGCATGTCGCGCGCGAGGCCCGGGCGCGTTTCGTCGACGACGGCGGCGCGCAGCGCGCGCATCACGAGCAGGTCGTCGCGCGCGACGTCGCTCGCATTGAGCAGGCCGCGGTCGGCGAGCAGGCCCGCCATCGCTGGCCAGCCGCGTTCGCTGGCGGAGGCGCGGCCGGTCAGGCGGGCGAGGGCGACGCGCAGCAGTCGTGCGGTGGCGTCGCAGCGCTCGACCTGGCGGCCGAACCAGAACAGGTTCTCGACCACGCGGCTCGACAGATCGAGGCCCGTGCGCACCAGGTCGTCGGCGCCGATCGCGGGGGGCAGCATGCTGAAGGTGCTCACCGGCGCGCTCGAGAGCACCCAGGCGTCCTTGCTGCTGCCGCCGCGCTGCATCGACAGCACGCGCGTGTCCGGGCCGGTGGCAACGCGCGCCAGCCCGCCGGGCATCGCCATGTAGCCGTTCGGGCTGGCGCAGACGAAGACGCGCAGGCCCATCGCACGCGCACCGAGCCGGCTCGGGCGGGCCTGTGCTTCCCACACCGGGGCCTGCGACAGTTCGACGCGTTCCTGCGCGATGAAATCGTTCGGCCGCGCGCGGATGCGCTCGGCGAGCGCCGCGCGTCCGGCGGCATCGAGATCCTGGCCGAAGATCGGCTCGAACGGCAGCTGCGGAAAGGCCGGCTTGACGATCAGCGCCTCGAGTCGCGCCATCGCCTGCTCTCTCGCGGCCGGTTCGCCGCACCACCAGGTCGCGAGCGAGGGCATGCGCAGCGGCTCGCCGAGCAGCCGCTCGGCGAGCGCGGGGAGAAAGCCGAACAGGCTGGCGGACTCGAGCAGGCTCGCGCCGAGCGCGTTGGCCACCAGCACGTTGCCGCGGCGCACGGCGTCGACCAGGCCGGGTATGCCGAAGGCGCTGTCGCCGCGCAGCTCGAGCGGGTCGGCGCCGTCGTCGGCGATGCGCCGCAGCAGGACGTGCACGCGGCGCAGGCCGGAGACGGTCTTCAGCCACACCGTGCCCTCGCGTACGGTGAGGTCGTTGACCTCGACGAGCGGCAGGCCGAGGTAACGCGACAGATAGGCCTGGCCGAAGTAGCCGTCGGAGGACGGTCCCGCAGTCAGCATGACCATGAACGGTGCCGAGCCGTTCGACGGTGCCCAGTGCGCGAGGCTGTCGCGCAGCGTGGCGAAGAAGGTCGCCAGGTGCACCACCTTCAGGTCGCGGTACAGGTCGGGAAAGACGCGCGAGATGATCAGCCGGTTCTCGAGCGCGTAGCCCACGCCGAGCGGCGACTGGGCGTGGTCGGCGATGACCCACCAGCGGCCGTCGGGCGAGCGCGCCAGGTCGACCGCGTAATTGTGCAGCCGCACGCCGCCCGGCACCGGCAGACCGACGCAGGGCCGCAGATAGCTTGCGTTGCCATAGACCAGCGCCGGCGGTAGCAGCCCCTCGCGCAGCGTGTGCTGTGCGCCGTAGATATCGCCCAGGATGCGGTCGAGCAGTTGCGCGCGCTGCGTGACTGCGGCCTCGATTTCCGCCCATTCCTCCGGCGACAGGATGAGCGGGATGACGTCGAGGTCCCAGGGCCGATCGACGCCCTGCGGTCCGGCGTGAACGTCGAAGGTCACCCCGGTCTCGCGGATCTCGCGCGCAACCGTCTCGACACGCTCGCGCATCAGCCGCCCGGAGGCGCGCAGCAGATCGTCGTAGACCCGCGACCAGTGCGGGCGCGGCGCGCCAGGCGCGCCGAACATCTCGTCGAAGCGCTGCTCGGCGACCGGGTATGCGGACAGGAGCTCGCGCGGCATGTCAGGCAGATCGGTAAGGCGCAGGCATGGTAGCGGCCTGCCTCATGCGCCGCAAATGCAGCGCTTCCGGCAGGCGCAGCACGTCTCAACGCCTGAGATCGAGGGTAAAGGGAAAGTTGGGGTTGCGCGGCTCTTTGGCGACGCGCATCGGTCCAGGCGTGTGCCCGATGCGCGAAAAGCGCGCCAGTCTGCGGCTCTCGGCTTCGTTGGCGTTGACCGGAAAGGTCTCGAAGCTGCGCCCGCCCGGATGCACAACGTGGTAGCGCGCCCCGCCCAGGCTGCGGTCCATCCAGGTGTCGACCAGGTCGAAGGCCAGCGGCGCCTGCACGCCGATCGTCGGATGCAGCGCCGAGGGCGGTGCCCAGGCGCGGTAACGCACGCCGGCGACTGCCTCGCCGACGTTGCCGGTCGCGGTGAGCGGTACGCGACGGCCGTTGCAGGTCAGAACGTAACGCCCGTCAATCCAGCCGGTCGCGCGCAGTTGCAGCCGTTCGAGTGAGGAATCGACGGCGCGCACCGTGCCTCCGGCTGTGCTGTCCTCGCCCAGCACGTGCCAGGGCTCGAGCGCGCTACGCAGCTCGACCTCGACGCCGCGCGCGGTGAACGTGCCGATCAGCGGGAAGCGGAATTCGTAGTGGGGTGCGAACCATTCGCTGCGCAGCGGCGTGCCGAACGCGTTCAGCTCCGCGATCACGTCCTCGAGGTCCTGCCACACGAACCAGGGCAGCATGAAGCGGTCATGCAGCTCGGTGCCCCAGCGCGCGAGCCGCTGCGGCCGGTACGGCTTCTGCCAGAAGCGCGCCACCAGCGCGCGCAGCAGGAGCTGCTGCACCATCGACATGCGCGCATGAGGCGGCATCTCGAATGCGCGCAGCTCGACCAGGCCCTGCCGTCCGCTGGCCGACTCGGGCGCGTAGAGCTTGTCGATGCAGAACTCGGTCCGGTGCGTATTGCCGCTCGCGTCGATCAGCAGGTTGCGCAGCGCCCGGTCGACGAGCCAGGGCTGCACCGGCGCCTGTGCGGCGGCCTTCTCCAGCTCGCGAAACGCGATCTCGATCTCGTAGACCGCGTCGTTGCGCGCTTCATCGATGCGCGGGTGCTGGCTGGTCGGGCCGATGAACAGGCCCGAGAACAGGAACGACAGCGCCGGATGGTTGTGCCAGTAGCCGATCAGGCTCTGCAGCAGGTCCGGGCGGCGCAGGAACGGCGAGTCGGCCGGCGTTGGTCCCCCGAGCACGACATGGTTGCCGCCGCCGGTGCCGCTGTGCCGGCCATCGAGCATGAACTTTTCGGACGCGAGCCGGGTCTCGCGCGCGGCGTCGTAGAGGAAGTGCGTGTGCGTGGCGAGCTCGGCCCAGCTGCGTGCGGGCTGCACATTGACCTCGAGCACGCCCGGGTCGGGCGTGATGCGAATCATCTCGATGCGCGGGTCGCGCGGCGGCTCGTAGCCTTCGACGATGACCGGCGTCGCGAGCTGCGCCGCGGTTACTTCGACCGCGGCGACGAGCTCGAGGTAATCCTCGGGCGTGGCCACCGGCGGCATGAAGACATAGAGCACGCCGCCACGCGCCTCGGTGCAGATCGCGGTGCGAGGGGGCGAGGCCGCAGCTTTGTCAGTTTGCGGCGCCGACGCCTTGGGGGCCTGCGCTTCGCGTTCCTCGGACAGGCGGGTCGCGCGGGGCCGCGCACCGGCACCTTGAGCGGGCGCCGCATGCCGAACGCCCGGCAGCAGCTGCACGATCGCGCGGTGCTGCGGCAGCGGGGCGGTCGGCTGCAGCGGATCGGGCGCGTGCAGCTGCGGAATATCGGTTGGCGGGACTCGGGGCAGGGAATCGAGCGGCAGCCGCAGGCCGATCGGTGAGTCGCCCTGGACGAGCGTGCAGCGCTCGTCGCGCAGGAACCATGTGCCGCTGCGCCAGCGTGAGGGTCCCTTCTCGCTGCGCGCAATCGGCAGCACATGGCCGGCGACGGCATCGAGGCCTACAGTGAACAGGCGGCGCAGCCGCGCGCGCTCGAGCGGATCGTCGAGCCGCGCGTCGAACGGGTCGACGTTCGAGGGCAGCCGGCGCTCGCGCCACAGGTAGTACCAGACGTCCTCGTAAGCGGGAAATACGCGCGCCGGGTCGAGCCCGAGCGTCTCGGCGAAGCACTGCAGGAACCGCTGTGCGAGCGCGGCGTCGGCGTCGCCGCCCGCGTCCTCGGTCGCAAACAGGGCGGCGTCCTGCCACAGCGGCTCGCCGTCACCGCGCCAGAAGCAGGACAACGACCAGCGTGGCAGCTGCTCGCCCGGATACCACTTGCCCTGTCCGTAGTGCAGCAGCCCGCCCGGTGCGTACTGCGCCTTGAGCCTGGCCAGCAGCTGCGCGCTGAGGCCGCGCTTGTTCGGGCCGAGGGCATCGCTGTTCCATTCCGCACCGTCGCGGTCGTCGACCGAGACGAAGGTCGGCTCGCCGCCCATCGTGAGGCGCACGTCGTGCGCCGCGAGGTCGGCGTCGATGCGGGCGCCGAGCGCGTCGATCTCGCTCCACTGCGCTTCGGTGTAGGGCTTGGTGACGCGCGGTGCCTCCCACACGCGCTCGACCGACATCGCATGCTCGAAGGTGACCACGCAGGGGCCGGTCGAGCCGGTGATCGGCGCCGCGCTCGAGGGCTCGGGCGTGCAGGCGAGCGGGATGTGGCCTTCGCCGGCGAACAGCCCCGAGGTCGGGTCGAGGCCGATCCAGCCGGCGCCGGGGAGATAGACCTCGCACCAGGCGTGCAGGTCGGTGAAGTCGGCCGCCGGTCCGGGTGGCCCGTCGAGCGCTTTCACGTCGGCCGTCAGCTGGATCAGGTAGCCGGAGACGAAGCGCGCAGCGAGCCCGAGATGGCGCAGCAGCTGCACCAGCAGCCAGCCCGAATCGCGGCAGGAGCCGCTCGCGTTCTCGAGCGTCTGCTCGGGCGTCTGCACGCCCGGCTCCATGCGGACCAGGTAGCGCACGTCCCGGGCGAGCTGGCCGTTGAGCTCGACCAGGAAATCGACCGCGGCACGCGGCGCGCGCGGGATCGCGTCGAGGTAGCGCTTGAAGTGCGGCGTCGCAGGCAGGCGCGTCAGGTACGGCGCGAGCTCGTGCAACTGCCAGTCCTCGTAGATGAACGGGATCTTCTCGGCGTGCGGCTCGAGGAAGAAGTCGAACGGGTTGATCACCGACAGCGCGGCGACGAGATCGACGTCGACTCTGAGTTCGCGCACCGGCTCGGGGAACACGAGCCGCGCCAGGGAGTTGGCCTGCGGGTCCTGCTGCCAGTTGACGAAATGCTTCTCCGGCGTCACGCGCATCGCGTAGCTGAGCACCGGCGTGCGCGTGTGCGGCGCCGGGCGCAGCCGCACCACCTGCGGCCCGAGCGTCACCGGGCGGTCGTAGCGGTAATGCGTGAGGTGGCGCAGCGCGACGTGGATCGACATCGGGCGGATTGTGCGAAGTTCGCTGCCCGGACCCTAGCGGGCGCCCGCGGCGGCGCCGCTGACCTCGACGGTGGTCGTCGCGGTCAGCTGCTCGTTCTCGCCGCCGACGCGCACCCCGCGCACCGGGCAGGCGTCCAGGTAGTCGGCGCCCATGGCGACCTTGACGTACTCCTCATCGACCGTGCTGCCGCGTGCGACGTCGAAGCTGCGCCAGACCTCGCCGACCCAGGCTTCGGCCCAGGCATGGGTCGCATCGCTCGCATCGGTCGAGCCCGGCTCGGCGAGGTAGCCGGAAACGAAGCGCGCGGGCACGCCGAGATGCCGGCAGCAGGCGAGAAACACATGCACCTGGTCCTCGGCCGCGCCCGAGCGCGCGGCGAACGCGTCCTGCGCGCTCGCCGCGTAATGCGACTGTCCCGGCACGAAGGGCATGCGCTTGCGCAGCGCGGCGGACACGGCACGCAGTTGGCTCTGCACCTGGCCGCGCTTGCGAAAGCGCTCGGCAAACTCAATGAGCGCCG
>LJTQ01000163.1 GCA_001303445.1 Betaproteobacteria bacterium SG8_39
ATGTTAAGTGCGGTTGCAGCCTGCTGCGGCATCTTGGCGCACATGCTCCGAACCTGCCTCATCGCGGCGACCGGCCTCGTGCTCGCGCTCTCCGCGCAGGCCGCCGCGCCGCAGGGCGCGCGCCGCGCCGCGCTGGTCGAGCTGGTGCGCCAGGACTGCGGCTCCTGTCACGGCCTGACGCTGAAGGGCGGGCTCGGTCCACCGCTGCTGCCCGAGGCGCTCGCCGAGCGCGACGTGACGCTGCTGGAATCCGTGATCCTCGATGGGCGCCCGGGCACGGCGATGCCGCCCTGGCGGCCGTTTCTCAGCGAGGACGAGGCGCGCTGGATCGCCGAGCAGCTCAAGAGAGGATGGCCCGAATGAAACTGCGCGTCTTGTTCGTCTGCGCGCTGCTGCTCGCCGGCTGCGCGCAGCCGGGTGGCACCGGGGAGAGCGGTGTCACGTTGCGCGGCACCGGCGACATGGGCGTGGTGGTCGAGCGCGCCGCGGGCCGGGTGATGCTCATCGAGACCACCGGGCGCACGGTGCTCGGCCGCGTCGACGGCCTCGGCGACCTGTCGCACGCCTCGGTGGTCTACTCGCGCGACGGGCGTTACGCCTACGTCTTCGGACGCGACGGCGGGCTGTCGAAGGTCGACCTGCTCACCGCGCGTCTCGACAAGCGCATCGTGCAATCGGGCAACGCGATCGGCGGCGCGATCTCGCAGGACGGCCGGCTGATCGTCGCGGCGAACTACACGCCGGGCGGGATCCGCATCTTCGATGCGCGCACGCTCGAGCCGTTGTCGGAAGTGGCGTCGACCTATGGCGACGGCAGCCGACGCGCGAAGGTGGTCGGCATCGCCGACGCGCCGGGCAACCGTTTCGTCTTCAGCCTGTTCGAGGCGGGCGAGATCTGGGTGGTCGATGCGTCCGACCCGCGCGCACCGCGCGTCACCAAACTCGCCGGCATCGGCAAGCAGCCCTACGATGGCTTGATCACGCCCAACGGCCGGCACTACATCGCCGGACTGTACGGCGAGGACGGCCTCGCGCTGGTCGACCTGTGGCACCTCGAGAAGGGCGCACGCAAGATTCTCACCGGCTACGGGCGCGGCGAGGCACCGCTGCCGGTCTACAAGATGCCGCACCTGCGCGGCTGGGCCGTCGCGGGGCGGCTCGCCTTCCTGCCCGCGATCGGCCGTCACGAAGTGCTGGTCGTGGATACCGAGACCTGGCGCGAGGCGGGGCGCGTCAAGGTGCACGGCCAGCCGGTGTTTGTCGTGGCGCAGCCCGGCGGGCGCCAGGTCTGGGTGAACTTCGCCTTTCCGCACAACGGCGTGGTGCAGGTGATCGACGTGCCCTCGCTCGCGGTGGTGAAGCAACTGCAGCCGGGGCGCGCCGTGCTGCACCTCGAATTCACCCCGCGCGGCGAGCAGGTCTGGATCTCGTCGCGCGACGACAACGTGGTGGTCGTCTACGACACGGCGCGCTTCGCCGAGCGGGTGCGCATCCCGGCCGAGCGGCCGAGCGGCATCTTCCTCACCGCGCGCGCACTGATGACCGGATTCTGAGGGGTAGGCTGATAACGTGAATCTGACCGACGCCGCCGATTTCGCGTTGCTCAACGGCTGGCAGCGCCACTTCCCGCTCGAACCACGGCCGTTCGCGCGCATCGCCGAGCGCGCCGGACTCGACGCCGCGGCGGTGCTCGCGCGCTATCGCGTGCTCGCCGCCGAGGGCGCCCTGTCGCGCGTCGGCGCGGTGTTCCGACCGAACACGGTCGGCGCGAGCACCCTGGCGGCGATGTGCGTGCCGCCCGAGGCGCTGGACCGGGTTGCGGCGCAGGTCAGCGCCCAGCCCGAAGTCAACCACAACTACGAGCGCGAACACGCGCTCAACCTGTGGTTCGTCGCAACCGCAGTCGACGCCGCATCGCTCGAGGCTGCGCTGGCGCGCATCGAGCAGCTGAGCGGGCACGCGGTGCTGCGCCTGCCGCTCCTCGAGGAATATCACATCGACCTCGGCTTCGATCTCGCCGACGGCTCGGTGCCGCGGTGCGGACCGGCGGCGGCCGGCGCGCCGATCGTGTTGAGCGCGGCGGAGCGGCGCCTGGTCGAGACCCTCACGGACGGCATTCCGCTGGTCGAGGCGCCCTACGCGGCGCTCGGCGCCGCCGCCGGCCTGGACGAGGCGCAGGTCATCGCGATCCTGCGCGACTGGCTGGCGCGTGGCGTGGTGCGCCGCTTCGGCGCGGTACTGCGGCACCGGCCGCTCGGCTACGCAGCGAACGCGATGGTGGTCTGGGACGTGCCCGACGCTGCGGTGCGTGCCGCCGGCGTGCGCGCCGCGGGGCTGGCGCAGGTTACGCTGTGCTACCGGCGCGCACGGCGTCGGCCGACCTGGCCGTTCAACCTGTACTGCATGCTGCATGGCCGCGCGCGCGACGAGGTTGCCGCCGCGATCGAAGACGTTGCCCGTGCCGCAGGACTGTCGGACTATCCGCGCCAGGTGCTGTTCAGCGGGCGCTGCTTCACGCAGCGCGGCGCGCGGTACGCAAGCGCGGCCGCCGCGCCGGCGCCGGAGCCTGCGCATGGATGAGCTCGATCGCGTGATCATCAACCGGCTGCAGGGCGGTTTTCCGCTCTGTACGCGGCCCTTCGCCGCGGCTGCCGCCGAGCTGGGGACCGACGAAGCGACGCTGATGGCGCGTATCGAGGCGCTGCTGGGGGACGGCACGCTCACGCGGTTCGGGCCGCTGTTCGATGCCGAGCGTCTCGGCGGCGCGTTCACCCTGTGCGCGCTGCGCGTTCCGGAGGCGGATTTCGAGCGCGTCGCGGCGCAGGTCAATGCGCACCCCGAGGTCGCGCACAACTACGAGCGCGCGCATGAATTCAACATGTGGTTCGTGCTCGGCACGCGCGCGCCCGCCGACATTGCGCGCGTGATTGCCGCGATCGAGGCCGAGACAGGGCTCGCGGTGTTCGAGTTCCCGCGCGAGGCCGAGTATTTCATCGAGCTGAGGCTTGCGGCATGAGCGCAGCGTTGCAGGATCTCGACGCGCGTATCGTGCGCGCGACGCAGGGCGGCCTGCCGCGGGTGCCTGAACCGTACGCCGCGCTCGCCGCGACGCTGGGCGTTTCCGAGGCGCAGCTGCTCGAGCGTTTCGCGGCGATGCTCGCCGACCGCCGCGTGCGGCGCATCGGCGTGGTGCCCAACCATTACGCGCTCGGCTACACCGCGAACGGCATGTCGGTGTGGGACGTGAACGACGCGCAGGTCGATGCGCTCGGCCGGCAGGTGGGTGCGCTCGCCTTCGTCAGCCACTGCTACCGTCGGCCACGGCGCCCGCCGGATTGGCCCTACAACCTGTTCGCCATGGTGCACGCGCGCAGCCGCGACGAGGTCGAGGCGAGGCTCGGCGAGATCCGCGCCCTGCTCGGTGCCGCGCTGCGCGCGCACGACGTGCTCTACAGCACGCGCATCCTGAAGAAGACCGGCCTGCGGCTGAGCTGATCGCCCGCAGTTTGATAACGGACACCATGCATCGCGCCGCAGCCGCCTTTCGCCAGCAGAGAGCGAAGCGTGCAGCGCGGGCGCAAAGGGAGAGGCCATGACAGAACCCGTCGCAAAGGCAGCGCCTGCACCGCAGCGTGCCGAAGCCGGAGCGATTCGCACCGGCGCCGAATACATCGAGAGCCTGCGAGGCCGCAACCTCACGGTCTACCTTTTCGGCGAGCGGGTGGCCGAGCCGGTGGACCATCCGGTGATCCGTCCCTCGATCAACTCGGTCGCGGAAACCTACGACCTGGCGCTGCGCAATCCGGAGCTCGCCACCGCGGCCTCGCCCTACACCCAGGGGCGCGTCAACCGATTCCTGCACGTCGCGGGCAGCGCCGAGGACCTGGTCATGCAGAACAAGATGCAGCGTCGACTCGGCCAGCTGACCGGCACCTGCTTCCAGCGCTGCGTGGGAATGGATGCGCTGAACGCGCTGCACTCGGTCACTTTCGAGATCGACGCGCAGCACCACACCGACTATCACGAGCGCTTCAAGGCGTTCGTCGAGATGGCGCAGCGCGGCAACGTGGTGATCGGCGGCGCCATGACCGACGTCAAGGGTGACCGCAGCAAGGCGCCGAGCGCGCAGGCCGACCCCGACCTGTACGTGCACGTCACGCGCCGCACCCAGCACGGCATCTACATCAAGGGTGCCAAGGCGCATCAGACCGGGTGCGTGAACTCGCACTGGCTGATCGTCATGCCGACGATCCGGCTCGGCGCGGGGGACAAGGACTACGCGGTGGTCGGCGCGCTGCCGGTGGATGCACCCGGCATCACCTACATCTATGGGCGCCAGTCCTGCGACACGCGAAGCACGGACGGCGGCGAGATCGACGCCGGCAATGCGCGCTATGCCGGCCAGGAAGCGATGATCGTGTTCGACGACGCTTTCATCCCGTGGGCGCAGGTGTTCATGGATGGCGAGCACGAATTCGCCGCCATGCTGGTCGAGCGGTTTACCTGCTACCACCGGCGGAGCTACGTCTGCAAAAGCGGGGTCGGCGACGTGTTGATCGGCGCCGCGGCCGTCATCGCCGACCAGAACGGCGTGGAGAAGGCCTCTCACATCCGCGACAAGCTGGTGGAGATGACGCACCTCAACGAGACGATCTACGCCACCGGCATCTCGGCGAGCTACCAGGCGACACGCATGAAGTCCGGGGTCTACCTTTCGGACGACATGCTGTCCAACGTCTGCAAGCACCACGTCACGCGGCTGCCCTACGAGATCGGCCGGCTGGCGCAGGACCTCGCCGGCGGACTGATGGTCACCTTGCCCTCGGAGGCGGAGCTGCGCCACCCTGAGATCGGCGAGATCGTGCGCAAGTACCTCAAGGGGCGGGAGGAGATCCCGACCGAGGACCGCATCCGCATTCTGCGGCTCATCGAGAACATGACGCTCGGCCGCAACGCCGTCGGCTACCTCACCGAATCCATGCATGGCGCCGGCTCGCCGCAGGCGCAGCGCGTACAGATTGCGCGCGCCATGCAGGTCGAATTCAGGAAGCAGCTCGCGCGCGCACTCTCGGGCATTGCGCCGGGGCCGGTCGAGGCGCCTGCCGAGGACTATTTCGCGCGCGTCTTTCAGCCGCCCACAGGGCAGGTCTGACGAATTCGATCGACGGCTAGCGGTCGATATATCGCCGGCGGTGCGTCTCGAGCAGCTT
Source organism: Betaproteobacteria bacterium SG8_39 (assembly GCA_001303445.1). Classification (GTDB taxonomy): domain Bacteria; phylum Pseudomonadota; class Gammaproteobacteria; order Burkholderiales; family SG8-39; genus SG8-39. Next base: position 5,211 of record LJTQ01000163.1, read on the forward strand.
CCAGCGCACCACCGGCAGCTCGAGGACTTCCGCGATCGGCAGGCTGTAGGCGCGCAGATCCTCGAGCACCTCGATATCCGCGCCGTCGATTGGCACGCCCGCGAGCGTGACCGCGCCGAAGTGCGAGCCGGCGCCGAGCCGCTCGCGGTAGCCGGCGGACGTCGAAAGCTGCGCCGAGCCGGACTCGAGCACGACCAGTTCGTCGCGCGGCGGCAGCAGGCGATCGCCGCGCCGCATGGTGCGCGCTTCGGCGGCCTGCAACAGCCGATTGAGCGTGATGCCCGAAACGCCGTCGGCGAACAGCGGCACGCTGCGCAGGAACTCGCGCTTGTCGTGCGACTGCACCGTCTGGCGATACAGCGCACTGCGCGTGACGAAGTCGACATAGAGATCGCGCGGAATGCGCAGCGCGCGCACGAAGCCCAGCGCGCGGTAGGACTCGGCGGCCGGCATGTCGAGCAGCGCGAAGGCGTCGCCGAGAATCGAGCCGGCTGAAAGCAGGCTGGCGCCGGCGACGCCCGGGCGCAGCAGCTCGACCGAGCCGCTCAGCACGAGATAGACGTTTGCCACGGCCTCGCCCGCGCGCAGCAGCAGCACCTCGGGGTTGAAGACGACGTGCTCGCAGTTCAGCAGGTGGCGGATGCGGAACTTCGGCACGTCGGCGAAGTAGCTGTGCAGGTACTCGTAGGCCCGGCGCCGGAAGGTGTCCGAGCTGCCCTCGATCAGCACGTCGACCGTGCCGAACGAAGCGCCGGAGCCGATTGCGCGCTCTTCCTCGGTCAGCCGGCGCGCGGTGTGCGCGAGGATCAGCTTGCCCGAAGGGTCGTTGCGAAAGTCGCGCGCCTCGCCGTGGATCAGGCCGCCGCCGATGTCGATCTTCTTCACGTCGGCGCGCATGCGATAGGCGTCGAGCGCCTGGGCGCGCAGTGCCGCCGACAGGCCGTAGGGCGCGTCGTCCGGCGCGGCGAGCTCGTTCATGACCCGCTCCGAGGCGATGTCCGCGAGGTGGCCGTAGACGCGATAGCCTCCCTCCCACAGCGCGCGGAAGTACAGCACCGTGGTCTCGACCGGGTGCGGTGACAGGGTCGGCCTGACTTCCAGGCCGGCGACGTCGTTCCAGCTGTCGAGCTGCAGGTCGTGCACGTCGAACAGCCGGCCGAACTCGCGCTCCGAGAGCTGCATGACGGCTGCGAGCTTCTTGAATGCCGAGGCGCGCACCATCGGCACGGCGTAGTAGGCGATGCGCCGGTCGCCCGTGATGAGCGACGTCAGCCCGACCAGGTGGTCGTCGTGGCAGTGCGTCTGAAAGATGCCGTCGATCTCGTTGACGCCGACACCGAGGGCGGACAGCGCGTATTCGACGTTCGGCCCGGCGTCGACCAGGTAGACGCGGCCCTGGAAGAACACGATGCAGCCCATCGCCGGCCGGTTCATGTCCCAGCCGTCGCCATCGCCGGTATGTGCCACCGCGAAGTAATCCGGCTCGAGCAGGTAGTTGCCCAGGGTGTAGGGCGAGGGGTAGTGCTCGCCGGGCGCGAGGTTGAGATCGATCTCGACCGTCTCGCCGCCGTAGGCGATCTCGAACACATTGGTGCGCACCCGGCGCAGGCGCACGCCGTTGTGGATCTCGATCGCGACCTGCTCGAGCGGCATCGGCTCGATGAGTTCCTCGGTCGGGCGGATGCGGCCGAAGGCGAATGCGAGTTTCATGCGCATGATCGCCTCGGCCTGCGCCGGCGGCATGCCGGTCTCGATCAACTCGTCCTGCGACGCGAGGCCGTAGTTGCCGCGGAACAGATACGCCATCTGCGTTTCGAT
>LJTQ01000164.1 GCA_001303445.1 Betaproteobacteria bacterium SG8_39
GAGCGCGGCGTCAGCCGCAAGGGGCCGCGCCCGCGCGAAGCGAGCTACTACTACAGCCGGCCGCAGCTCGAGGTGAGTGGAACGCTGGAACGGGGTCGCGCCGCGAAGCCGGTGCATGGCCGTGCCTGGCTCGACCACGAATGGTCGAGCGCCTACCTGCCGCCCGAGGCGGCAGGCTGGGACTGGATCGGCATCAACCTCGACGACGGCGGCGCGCTGATGGCGTTCGTCATGCGCGCCAAAGGCGGCGGCGTGCACTACGCGGGCGGCACGCTCGCGCAGGCCGACGGCACACGGCGCGGCTTCGCGCCCGGCGAGGGGCGATTCGAGCCGCTGCGCCGCTGGCGCTCACCGCGTACCGGTGTCGACTATCCGGTCGCCCTGCGCGTCGTCACCGCGGAGCAGACCTGGACGCTCGAGCCGCTGATGGACGACCAGGAGCTCGACTCGCGCCCGAGCACCGGCACCATCTACTGGGAGGGCGCAGTGCGCGTCTCGCGCGACGGCCGCGAAGTGGGCAGCGGCTACCTCGAGCTCACGGGTTATTGGCAGCCGATGACGCTTTAAGGGGGCAGACCTCGGTGGATAAGTCGAACGGGGTCAGACCCCTTCCGATGATCGAAGGCCGACGGTCAACCCATGGGGTCTGACCCCAGACTTATCGACCGAGGTCTGACCCCGAAGTCGCCCTGATTAAATCCGCCGCCTTTTCGCCGATCATGATCGCCGGCGCGTTGGTGTTGCCGCCGACGAGGGTCGGCATGATCGAGGCGTCGACCACGCGCAGCGCCTCGAGGCCATGGACGCGCAGCTCGGGGTCGACGACGGCGAGAGGGTCGATGCCCATCCTGCAGCTTCCCGCGGGGTGATAGACGGTGTCGCTGCGCGCGCGCAGCACGTCGCGGATCTGGTCGTCGGTCTCGACGCCGGCGGTGAACAGGTCGCGCGTATAAAGTCGCGACAGGCTCGGTGCATCGAGCAGGCGGCGGGTCAGTTTGTAGCCCTCGACCATGCGTTCGAGGTCCTCGGGCTCGGCGTAGAACGCGGGATCGATGCGCGGTGCGTCGCCCGCGTCCGGCGAGGCGAGTGTGACGCTGCCGCGGCTCTTCGGCCGCAACAGGCAGACGTGGCAGGACAGGCCGTGCGAGAGATGCAGCTTGCGCGCGTGGTCATCGACGATGCCGACGACGAAATGCAGCTGGACGTCCGGGGCAGGGGATTGCGGCGAGAGCTTGAGAAAACCACCGCACTCGGCGAAGTTGGTCGTCAGCATGCCGCGCCGCGCGCGGCGGTAACGGCCGAATTCCCGCAGCATGCGCAGGGCGCCGCGGGGTGAAAAGCCGAGCAGGTCGAGGCTGTCGACCGCATGGCCGAAGATGAAGTCGACGTGGTCCTGCAGGTTGCGCCCGACGCCGGGCAGGTGGTGCAGCGTCGGGATCCCCAGGCGCTGCAGTGCCTCTCCGTCACCGATCCCGGACAGCATGAGCAGCTGCGGCGAGTGGAACGCACCGGCTGAGACGATGATCTCGTGCCGTGCGCGCAGCGTTTCGCGGCGCCCGCCGCGCAGCAGCTCGACGCCGACCGCGCGCCGGCCTTCGAATAGGATGCGCTGCACGCGCGTCGCGGTGAGGACCTGCAGGTTGGGGCGCGTGCCCAGGTGCGGCAGGACGTAGGCACGCGCCGCGCTGCAGCGCTCGCCGTTCACCTGCGTGACCTGGTAGGCGCCCAGTCCCTCCTGCTCGACGCCGTTGAAATCCGCATTCAGCGGGAAACCGGCTTCCTCGGCGGCGCGCCGGAAAACGGCGTGAAACGGACTGTCGGTGCGCAGGTCGGCGACGTCGAGCGGTCCGGCATCGCCATGGTGCGCGTCGGCGCCGCGCGTGTTGCGTTCCGCGCGCTTGAAGTAGGGCAGCAGCGAGTCGTAGTCCCAGCCTGGGTTGCCGAGCGCGGCCCAGTGATCGTAGTCGCTGCGATGGCCACGGACGTAGATCATGGCGTTGATGGCCGACGTGCCGCCGAGCGCGCGCCCGCGCGGCTGGTAGCCGCGCCGGCCGTTCAGACCGGCCTGCGGTACCGTTTCGAAGGCCCAGTTGTTGATGCGGGTCGGCAGCATCGCGATCACGGCCAGAGGCGTCGTGATCAACGCGCCATCGCCGCGCCCGCCGGCTTCGAGCAGTGCGACGCTGCGCGCGGAATCCTCGCTCAGCCGACCCGCAAGCGCGCAGCCGGCCGAGCCTCCGCCGATGATGAGATCGTCGAACACCTGCGACATGAACGCACCTGCGCCGGTCGTTTTGCGCATGCTATTCTCCCGCGTTCTTCGTCGCTACCCCCGCCGCCTTTATTCAATGCCGACCCTGAATGCCGCCGGACGCACGCTCGCTTACGAGTGGATCGAGGTCGGCGGCGCGGGCAAGCCGGTGCTGGTGTTCCTGCACGAAGGGCTGGGCTCGATCCGCCAGTGGCGCGATTTTCCCGAGCGCGTGGCGCGTGCCACCGGTTGCAACGCACTGGTCTACGACCGCTACGGCTACGGCCAGTCGGAGGTCCTCGCCGAAGCGCGCCGCAGCATCCGCTTCATGCACGAAGAGGCGCTCGAGGCGCTGCCGCAGGTGCTCGCCGCGCTCGGCATCGAGGCGCCGATCCTGGTCGGGCATTCCGACGGCGCGTCGATCGCGCTGATCCACACCGGTGCCGGGCACGCGGTGCGCGGCCTTGCGCTGATGGCGCCGCACGTCTTCGTCGAGCCGATCTGCACCGAGAGCATCGTCGAGGCGGCGCGACAGTTCGAATCCACCGACCTGGCGCAGCGCCTCGGTCGCTATCACCGCGACCCGCGCAAGACGTTCTACCTGTGGGCCGACGTCTGGCTCGATGCGGCGTTTCCGGGATGGAATATCGAGGAATACCTGGCGGGCGTTGCCTGCCCGATGCTGGTGATCCAGGGCCACGACGATCAGTACGGCACGATGGCGCAGCTCGATGCGATCGCGCGCCAGGTGCGCGGGCCCTGCGAACTGGTGAAGCTCGAGGGCTGCGGCCACAGCCCGTTCCGCGACCAGCCGAGCGCGTCGCAGGATGCGATCGTGCGATTCGTCGACGCGCTGTGCGTGGCGGACGGGCAGGCGCGGCGGCGCACGAGCGACGCCGCCTGAGGCGATGACCGCCGCCGCCACCCCGCTGCGCCAGGACGTCAAGGTGATCGGCCTGATCGCGGTCGCGCATGGGCTGTCGCATTTCTACCAGCTGGTGGTGGCGGTGCTGTTCCCGCTCATCAAGGACGACCTTGGCGTGAGCTACGCCGCGCTCGGCGTGGCGACCGCGGTGTACTACACGGTGTCGGGCGTCTGCCAGACGCTGGCCGGTTTCGCGGTCGACCGTTTCGGCGCGCGCCGCGTGCTGCTGACCGGTCTTGCGCTGTGCTCGCTGGGCATCCTGCTCACCGGCCTGGCGCAGAGCTACGCGATGCTGGTGGTGGCGTTTCTCGTCGCCGGTCTCGGCAACAGCGTGTTCCATCCGGCGGACTTCGCGATCCTCAATGCGCGGGTCGACGCCAAGCGTCTCGGCTACGCGTTCAGCTTCCACGGCATCGGCGGCACGCTCGGCTGGGCGCTCGCGCCGGTGTTCAGCTACGGACTGTCCGCGCTCTACGGCTGGCATGCGGCGCTGCTCGTCGCATCCGCGCTGGGGGTGATCATGATCGGCCTGATCCTCGCCAACAGCGACGCGGTTCCGGGCGTGGCGCGCGGCCGGGCGCTCGCCGCCGCGGTGCCGACGACGTTGCGCGAAGACCTGCGCGTGCTCACGGCAACGCCGGTGCTGATGTGTTTTCTCTTTTTCGTGCTGCTCGCCGCGGCGCTGATCGGCCTGCAGAACTTCGGCGTCGCGGGGTTGATGGCGCTGTACGGTGCACCCGTGGCGCTCGCCTCGAGCGCGCTCACCGCGTTCCTCGTCGGCGGTGCGGCCGGCATCCTCACCGGCGGCTATGTGGCGGGACGTGCGCGGCGGCACGATCTGGTGGCCGCGGCGGGCATGCTGACAAGCGGATGCGCCGTGCTGCTGCTTGCGAGCGGCGCGCTGTCGCTTGCCTTCATCGCACCGATGCTCGCGCTGGCCGGCTTCGCCTCGGGACTGACGAACCCTTCGCGCGACCTGCTGGTGCGCGGCGCGACGCCGCCCGGGGCGAGCGGCAAGGTCTACGGTTTTGTCTACTCGGGACTCGACGTCGGCTCGATGGTGACCCCGGTGATCTACGGCTGGATGCTCGACCGCGCGCTCGCCGCGGGGGTGTTCTACGCGGTGTTCGCCGTGCTGCTGCTCAGTGTCGCGACGGTACTGCAGCTTCCGGCGCGCAACCGCGCCGCGCCGGCGCCCGTGCACAGCCGGTAGGCGTCAGTCGCGGTAGCGGACGCCGCGCCGGTCGAGCAGGCGCAGCAACGCCGGCCAGTCCTTGTGCTCGGCAGGCCGGTCGGCCTTGTGGAACTGCTGGTGCGTGGTGTGCGCCGCCTGCTGCGACATTCGCAGCACGTTGTCCATGCCGCCGGCCATCGCGTCGACCTGGATCTGGCAGGCGGTGTCGAGGTAGTACATGACCTCGAAGGCCTCGCGTACCGTCTCGCCCAGGGCCAGCAGGCCGTGATTGCGCAGGATCATGGCCTTCGACGTCGGCCCGAGATCGCGCGCCATGCGCGTGCGCTCGTCGAGGTCGAGGGCGATGCCCTCGTAGTCGTGGTAGGTCACTTCGCCCTGCACGCGCATCGCGTGCTGACTGATCGGCAACAGGCCGCATTTCATCGCCGACACCGCGACGCCGGCGCGGGTGTGGGTGTGGATGACGCAGTGGATCTCGGGCCGCGCGGCATGCACGCAGCCGTGGATGACGAAGCCCGCGGCGTTGTAGCCCATGCCGGACGGATCGTCGAGCACATTGCCCTGCGGGTCGATCTTCACCAGGTTCGACGCGGTGATCTCGTCGAACATCAGCCCGTAGGGGTTGATCAGGTAGTTCTCGCTGCCCGGCACGCGCGCCGAGAAGTGGGTGTAGATCAGGTCGGTCCAGCGGAAGATCGCGGCGAGCTGGTAGGCGGCGGCGAGGTCGACGCGCATGTCCCATTCGGCGCTCGACACGCGGTCGCGCAGCGAAGGGGTCTTTACGGACTTCAGCTTGGTGGGCATGGCGTGGCTCCGGCGTTTCCTGGGGACAGGGACCAAGGCCGGATTCTACGCGCGACGCCTCTTCTTCGCCGGCCAGTCCTTCCAGCGCCGGTGCACCCACCACCACTGCTCGGGATGGCGCAGGATCATGCGCTCCAGGGCGGCGTTGCACAGTCGCGTGTTGACGCGAATCTCCTCGCCGAGGTCCTCGCGCTCGACGAGCTCGAGCGGCGCCTCGAAGCGCAGCACGTGGTGGCCGCTTGACTCGCGCCAGCTCGCCGCCGGCAGCACCGGTGCGCCGCTGGCCTGCGCGATCAGCGCGACGCTGCGGAAGGTGCCTGCCGAGTGGCCGAAGAACTCCACCCGCACGCCGTCACGCGGCCCGGCGTGCTGGTCGAACGGGAACACCACGATGTCACCCGCGGCGAGCCGCTCGAGGATCGCGTCCAGCGAGCCGCTCTTCGGCAGCACGCCGAAGCCGGCCTGCCGGAAGCGGCGAATGATCAGGGCGTCGAGCCAGGCCGGCTTGAACGGCCGGCGCACGAAATAGAACTTCCCCCTGGCCTGCGGAAAGCTGGCGATGCCCGCCGCGGTCGATACTTCCCAGTTGCCGAAGTGGCCGGTGACGATGATCACGCCCTTGCCGCGCGCGTGGGCGGCGACGATCGCCTCGAGGTTCTCGACGCGCGCGCGCGCCATGCGCTGTGCGGGTGTCAGCCAAGGAAAGACGATGAACTCCGGCAGCAGGCGCCAGAGATGGGCGTAATGCGCCTGCGCGATGCGCCGGATCTCGTCCTCGGATACGGTTGCGCCGTAGACGCGACGCAGGTTGTCGAGCACCACGCGCCGGCGCAGAGGGAGGAGGTGATAGGCGAGCTTGCCCGCGAGCGGCACCGGCATCTGCGCCGGCTCGGCGAGCGCGACTGCGGACGCGCTGGCCCGGTCGTGCGTCAGGGACACCGCGATCGCGCCGATGCGATGCCGGCCGAGCACGGCTTCGGCGGCCGCACTGCACTGAATGCGCGGGGCGCCGTAGGCGTCGCGCGCGACGGAGAAATCGGCCGCGGTAATGAGATTGAGTGCGGTCTCGCGCGGAAACAGCTTGAGGCAGGCTTCCTTGGCGGCGAAGCGCGCCGCCAGGCTCGCCGCCCGCCCGCTCGCATCGCCGCTCTCGCGCAGTTCTTCTGCCGAGAACAGCTTGGCGAGATCCTCGACCGGCGTCTCGCGCAGCAGCCGCTCGATGCGCGCGATCTCGACCGAGTCGATGCCGCAGCGCGCGCCGGGCGTCGACAGCGCGGGTCCTTCTGGCATTGGCGCTGGGGGCGCGGCGCGCTAGGCCGCAGGCGCGGCGCGCAGCAGCAGCGCCGCGTTGGTGCCGCCGAAGCCACGCGCCACCACCAGCGCGACGTCGCTGCGCGGCGTCTGCGCCTGCGCTGACACGGGAATGCGGGCCAGCTGTGGATCGAGTTCGCCCAGCGTCGCGATGCCGGGCACGGTGCGCGAGCGCAGCGCCTCGAGCGCCAGCACGCAATCGAGCATGCCGGAGGCCGCGAGCAGGTGGCCGAAGGCCCACTTGAAGCCGGTGACCGGCGGCGCCGCATTGCCGAACACGCGGTGGATCGCCGCGGCTTCCGACGCATCCGAGTTCCGCGTGCCGTTGGCGTGCGCGACGATCATGCCGACGTCCGCCGGGCGCAGCCCGGCCGCGTCGAGCGCCGCGTCGATCGCGGCGGCCGGACCGTCTCCGTCCTCGCGGATCGGCAGCAGGCCTTCCGCCTCAGTGGCGGCACCACCGCCGAGAAATTCGCCCAGCACCGCCGCGCCGCGCGCCGCGGCAGACGCTTCGGTCTCGAGCA
>LJTQ01000165.1 GCA_001303445.1 Betaproteobacteria bacterium SG8_39
AGGCTACCTTTACCTCACGCTCGGCGACCGCGGCGAGATGCCGCGTGCGCAGAATCCCGACGACCATGCCGGCTCCGTGATCCGGTTGCACGACGACGGGCGGGTGCCGCGGGACAACCCCTTCGTCGGCAAGCCCGGCTGGAAGCCGGAGAAGTACACCATCGGCAACCGCAACCTGCAGGGCGCCGCGCTGCACCCGGCGACCGGTGTGCTCTGGACCCACGAGCACGGGCCGCAGGGCGGCGACGAAGTGAACGTCATCCGCGCCGGCGTCAACTACGGCTGGCCGGTCATCACCTATGGGGTGAACTACGGCACCGGGACGAAGATCGGCGAGGGCACCGAGAAGCCCGGCATGGCGCAGCCGCTCTACTACTGGGTGCCGTCGATCGCGCCTTCGGGCATGGCGTTCTACACCGGCGACAGGTTTCCGCGCTGGCGCGGCGACCTGTTCGTCGGCGCCCTGAAAGACCAGATGCTGGTGCGCCTCAGGCTCGACGGCGAGAAGGTGGTGCGCGAGGAGCGCCTGCTGAAGGGCGTGCTCGGCCGCATCCGCGACGTGCGCAGCGGGCCCGACGGCGCGCTCTACCTGCTCACCGATGCATCGAACGGCGCACTGCTGAGACTCGAGCCGGCGGACTGACCCCGCGCCGCGATTTAGAATCTTCGCCTTTTTGAGGAGAATCCGATGCGACGTTTTTCAGTGCTGCTGGGCGTCTGCGCATTGCTCGTCGGCGCGGCGGCGTCGGCGAACGACGATTGGCGCAAGAGCGCGCCGATGGACAAGAAGGTCGACAACCTGGTGCAGGTGATGCCGGGGGCGGCGAATCTGATGATCGAGATGGGCTTTCGCTACCAGAACCTGTACTGGGCGGCGAAGCAGGGCAAATGGGAATTCGCGCAGTATCAGGCCGAGGAGATGGAGGCGCTGCTGAAGACGCTGATGATCACGCGACCCAAGCGCGCAAAAACCGCCGAGGTGTTTCTCAAGACGGGCTTTGCCGCGCTCGAGCCGGTGCTCAAGGCGCGCGACCTGCCACGCTTCGAGGCCGGCTTCGAGAAGATGCGCCAGGCCTGCATGACCTGCCACCAGCAGAATGAGCATGCCTTCGTCACGCTGCCGCTGCCGAAGCGCGCGTACAGCCCCGTGCTGAACATGGATTGAGGCGCACATGTCGCGCGGTCTGCGCTTTGGCGTCCTGCTTGCGGCCGCCGCATTCTGCGCCGGCGCGCGCGCCGCGCATCCGCTGCTCACCGAGGACACCGGTACGCAGGGGCGGGGCAACGCGCAGCTCGAGCTGACGCTCGACGCCTTCCGTGACCGGCTCGCGGGCGTACAGATCCGCGGCGTGCAGGCCGGCGCGGTGCTCAGCTACGGCGTCGCCGACCCGGCGGACCTGCAGCTCGGTCTGCCGTACCTGCGCGTCAGGGAAAACGAGGACGCGCGGCGCACGCTGTTGAGCGGCGTGGGCGACGTCTCGCTCGACCTGAAGTGGCGCTTCTTGGAGCGTGGCGGGCTGAGCCTCGGCCTGAAGCCGGGCATCACCCTGCCGACGGGCGACGAAAAGAAGTTTCTCGGCGCCGGCCGCGTCACCTGGGGGGCGCTGCTGATCGGTTCCTACGAGTCCGGCCCGATTGCGTTTCACTCGCACATCGGCTACCGCTACTACGACAACGTCGTCGACCTGAGGACGTCTCTGTGGCACTTCTCGGTCGCCTCGACCTGGCAGGTCGCCGAGTCGCTCAAGCTGGTCGCCGACCTCAGCCGCGACACCAACCCGGTGCCCGGTTACAGCACGCCGCTCGACTACGTCATCGTCGGCGCGATCTGGACGCCGAAGAAGAACCTCGATCTCGATATCGGCTACCGGCACGGGGCGAGCGGGCCGGCGCTCGATCGCGGACTGCTCGCGGGAGTGACGCTGCGCTGGTAGGCGCGCTCAACCCTGAACCGAATACCCCCCGTCGACTGGAATTGCCGTCCCGGTCACGAAATCCGACGCCGCGCTCGCCAGAAACACCGTGATGCCGCGGAAGTCGTCCGGCTTGCCCCAGCGTCCAGCGGGCGTGCGCTTGAGCACGTTTTCGTGCAGTCCCGGCACCTGTTCACGCGCCTTGACGGTCAATTCGGTGTCGATCCAGCCCGGCAGCACCGCGTTGACCTGGATGTGGTCCTTGGCCCAGGCGCAGGCACAGGCCTTGGTGAACTGCACGATGCCGCCCTTCGAGGCGGCGTAGGCCGGCGTGAAGCTGGCGCCGAAGATCGACATCATCGAGCCGATGTTGATGATCTTGCCGCCGCCGGCCTGCTTCATGGCGGGATAGGCCGCATGCGAGCAGAGATAGGCGCTGGTCAGATTGGTCTCGAGCACCTCGCGCCACTCGGCGAGCGTCAGCTGATCGGGCGGCTTGCGAATGTTGATGCCGGCGTTGTTCACGAGGATGTCGAGCCGGCCGCAGGCTTCGACCGTTTTCGCGACCAGCGCCCTGACCGAGGCCTCGTCGGTGACGTCGACGGCGAAGGGGCGTGCCTCGCCCATCTTGAGCGCCGCGATCTGCTCGACCGCGGTCGCAGACTTCTCCTGGTTACGCCCGGCGATGACCACCGTCGCGCCGGCGACGGCGAGGCCCTTGGCCATGCCCAGGCCGATGCCGCCGTTGCCGCCGGTGACGATCGCGACTCTTCCCTTCAGATCGAACATGATTTCAATCCTTTCTTGATCGCTGTGCGAAACGTGCTCGAAGACTAATCGCGGCGTTGGTTTCGCTCAAGTCGCGGGGCGAACGTCCTGCGCCGCCACTTACAATGCCTGCGGAGATGAGACAGCTTCTGCATGACCTGCTGCGAAGCCTGCGCGACAGCCTGCGTGACCTGGCGCCGATCGTGCTCGTGGTCGCGTTCTTCCAGCTCGCCGTCGTGCGCGCGCCGTTGCCCGACCTTGGCGGCATGCTCGCCGGCGCGGCGCTGGTGGTCGCCGGGCTGACGCTGTTCGTGCGCGGCCTCGAGATGGGCCTGTTCCCGATCGGCGAGACGATGGCCTATGGCTTCGCCCGGAAAGGCAGCGTCGCCTGGCTGCTGCTGTTTGCCTTCGCGCTCGGCTTCGGCACGACGATTGCCGAGCCGGCGCTGATCGCGATCGCAGAAGAGGCGGCGACCGTGGCCGCGCAGGACGGCGCGATTGCGGTCACCGAAGGTGCGCGTGCGAATTACGCCTACGGCCTGCGCCTGACGGTGGCGCTGTCGGTCGGCGCGGCAGTGGTGCTCGGCGTGGTGCGCATCCTCAAGGGCTGGCCGCTGCACGGGTTCATCATGGCCGGCTACGTGCTGGTGGTGATCATGACCGAGATCGCGCCGCCGGAGATCATCGGCATCGCCTACGACTCCGGCGGGGTGACCACCTCGACGGTCACGGTGCCGCTGGTGACCGCGCTCGGCGTCGGCCTCGCGCAGAGCATCCGCGGGCGCAACCCGCTGCTCGACGGCTTCGGCCTGATCGCCTTCGCCTCGCTCACGCCGATGATTTTCGTCATGGGGTACGGCATGGTGATCGGATGATCGGCTGAGCATGCTCGAGCAACTCGTCCTGGCCGTCGTCAATACCCTGTTCGACGTGGCGCCGATCGTCGCGATCCTGCTGTTCTTCCAGCTGTTCGTGCTGCGCCGACCGCTGCCGCACCTCAAGCGCACGCTGCTTGGCTTCGGTTACGTGCTGGTGGGTCTGGCGCTGTTTCTCGCCGGGCTGGAAAAGGCGCTCTTTCCGCTCGGCCGGCTGATGGCGAAGAGCCTGACCGATCCGGCGTTCATCGGCACGGCGGCTGCGAGCTGGCGCGACTACGGCTGGGTCTACGCCTTCGCTGCGGCGATCGGCTTCGCCACCACGGTCGCCGAACCGGCGCTGATCGCGGTGTCGATCAAGGCGTCCGAGGTCTCTGGCGGCACGATCACCGTCTGGGGCCTGCGCACCGCAGTGGCGATCGGCGTTGCGCTGGGCATCGCGCTCGGCAGCTTCCGCATCGTCACCGGCACGCCGCTGCACTGGTACATCGTCGCCGGCTACGTGGTGGTGGTGGTACAGACGTACTTTGCGCCGCGCACGATCATCCCGCTCGCGTACGATTCGGGGGGCGTGACCACCTCGACGGTGACCGTGCCGCTGGTCGCGGCGCTCGGGCTGGGGCTGGCGAGCACGGTGCCGGGCAGGAGCCCCCTGCTCGACGGCTTCGGGCTGATCGCCTTCGCGAGCCTGTTTCCGATCATGAGCGTGATGGGTTACGCGCAGATCGGGGACTGGCGCGCACGGCGTGCGGCGCGGCGGCGCCAGACGCGTGCGCTGCAGGATCAACCATTTTGAGGGCATGATGAAGGAGGCGCGCAGATGCATTTCAAGCTGATCATCGTGATGGTCGAGGACGACAAGTCGGATGCGGTGCTCGACGCGGCGCGCGAGGCCGGGGCGACCGGCGCGACGGTGCTCAACCAGGCGCGCGGCGAGGGCATCCAGCCGCAGAAGACCTTTCTCGGCCTGAACCTGGAGGCACGGCGCGACGTGCTGCTGCTGCTGGTCGAGGAGCACCGCAGCCGGCGGATTCTGGAGCGCATCGCCGAGGTGGGCGGCTTCGACAGCTCGCCCGGCACCGGCATCGCCTTCCAGATCGACGTCGAGGATGCGGTCGGCGTGCGCCACCAGATGCGCTCGCTGTCGAAACAGGTCGAGGAGGAGCTATGAGCGGGGAACGCAAAGTCATTCGCGTACGCGACGTGATGAAGGTCGGCGTCGACATGGTCGACGGACTGACCACGGTCGCGGAAGCGCTGCGCATGATGAAATTCGTCGACACCAGCACGCTGATCGTCAACAAGCGCGACGCAGACGACGAGTACGGCATCGTGCTGCTCTCGGACATCGCCCGCGAGGTGCTCGCCAAGGACCGGGCGCCCGAGCGCGTGAACGTCTACGAAATCATGGCCAAGCCGGTGATCTCGGTCGAGCCGAACCTCGACATCCGCTACTGCGCGCGGCTGTTCGACAAGTTCGGCCTGGCGCGCGCGCCGGTGATCGAGAACGGCAAGGTCGTCGGCATCGTCAGCTACACCGACATGGTGCTCAAGGGGCTGTGCGCCGATCTGCCGGCGGGTCCGCCGGCGGCAGGCGGGGGCGGAGGACGCTGATGGCGCAGTTTGCCTACACCATGCGGCGGGTCTCCAAGGTGGTCCCGCCGAAGCGCACGATCCTGCGCAACATTTCGCTGAATTTCCTTCATGGCGCGAAGATCGGCGTGCTCGGCCTGAACGGCTCGGGCAAGTCCACGCTGCTGCGCATCATGGCGGGCGTCGACAAGGATTACGACGGCGAGTTCGTCTCCGATCCGAAGCTCAAAATCGGCTTCCTGCCGCAGGAGCCCGAGCTCGACGAGACCAAGGACGTGCGCGGCAACGTCGAGGGCGGCCTGGGCGACTTGCTGTCCGCCAAGGCGCGGCTGGAGGAGATCTACGCCGCCTACGCCGAGCCCGACGCCGACTTCGACGCGCTCGCCGAGGAGCAGGCGCGGCTCGAAGCGGCGCTCGGCTCGAGCGACATCGAGCACCGCCTCGAGATCGCCGCCGATGCGCTGCGCCTGCCGCCCTGGGACATGGACGTGAGCAAGCTTTCGGGCGGCGAGCGACGCCGCGTTGCGCTGTGCCGCCTGCTGCTGTCGGAACCCGACCTGCTGCTGCTCGACGAGCCGACCAACCACCTCGACGCGCTGTCGGTGCGCTGGCTGGAGCAGTTCCTCGAGCGCTTCGAGGGCACGGTGATCGCCGTCACCCACGATCGCTATTTTCTCGACAACGTCGCCGGCTGGATCCTCGAGCTCGACCGCGGCTACGGCATTCCCTGGGAAGGCAACTACTCGTCCTGGCTCGAGCAGAAGGAGCAGCGCCTCGAGGTCGAGGCCAAGCAGGAAGCCGCGCGCATCAAGACCATGAAGGCCGAGCTGGAATGGGTGCGCGCCAATCCCAAGGCGCGCCAGGCGAAATCGAAGGCGCGCCTGGCTCGGTTCGAGGAGCTCGAGTCGCAGGAGTTCCAGGCACGCAACGAGACCAACGAGATCTACATACCGCCCGGGCCGCACCTCGGCAACCTGGTCATCGAGGCCGAGGGCCTGAAAAAGGCGTTCGGCGAGCGGCTGCTGTTCGACGACCTGTCGTTCCGCCTGCCGCGCGGCGGCATCGTCGGCATCGTCGGCCCGAACGGCGCGGGCAAGACGACGCTGTTTCGCATGCTGGTCGGCCAGGAGGCGGCGGACGCCGGCGCGCTGCGCATCGGCGAGACCGCGAAGCTCGCCTACGTCGACCAGAGCCGCCAGGCGCTCGATCCGGACAAGAGCGTGTGGGAGGAGATCTCGGACGGGCAGGACCTGATCCGGGTGGGCGAGTACTCGACGCCGAGCCGGACCTACGTCGCGCGCTTCAACTTTCGCGGTGCCGATCAGCAAAAGCGCGTCGGCGACCTTTCGGGCGGCGAGCGCAACCGCGTGCACCTCGCCAAGGTGCTGCGCGCGGGCGGCAACGTGCTGCTGCTCGACGAGCCGACCAACGACCTCGACGTCGAAACGCTGCGTGCGCTGGAGGAAGCGCTGCTCGATTTTCCCGGCTGCGCAGTGGTGATTTCGCACGACCGCTGGTTTCTCGATCGCGTCGCGACGCACATCCTCGCCTTCGAGGGCGACTCACGCGTTTCCTGGTACGAGGGCAACTTCGCCGACTACGTCGCCGACTACCGCACGCGCATGGGCGAGGATGCCGACAGTCCGCACCGCATCCGCTACCGGCCGCTCGCCGGCTGAATCCGGCGCTCGGGGGCTCAGGCCAGACCGCTTGGGCTGTGGTCGACCAGCGCGAGGTTGCTATTGCTGCCCTTGTGCTCGAAGCGGATCGCACCCGTGCCGCGCAGCACGGCGGTCCGCGCGATGTCGATCTCGTGATACTCGAAGCCTTCGGGCATCTGGACG
>LJTQ01000166.1 GCA_001303445.1 Betaproteobacteria bacterium SG8_39
ACTCGAGCAGCGTCAGCGCGGCGAAGCCGATGCGCGGCCGCATGAGATCGACGAGACAGGTCACCAGAAGTCCGACGCGCATGGCGGCGCAGAGGATAGCACGCGCACTCGCGATATTTCACATCGTGGAATACCCTCGCGCGAAACGTTACAATGGCGCGCGCCATGACCACCAAGAACGAGCAAAAGAGCCCGATCCAGGTCATCGAGCGAATGATGAAGCTGCTCGATGTGCTCGCCGAGCACCCGGAGCCGCTGGGCCTGAAGCAGATCTCGCAGTACGCCGGACTGCACCCTTCGACCGCGCACCGCATTCTGTCGGCGATGGCGGCCGATCGCATCGTCGACCGCATCGAGCCCGGTTCCTACCGGCTGGGCATGCGACCTGGAGCTCGGTAATCTCGTCAAGTCGCGCATCAGCGTGCGCGAGCTCGCGCTGCCCATCATGCGCGAGCTGCACGCGCAGACCGGCGAGACGGTCAACCTTTCGGTGCGCCACGACGACGAGATCGTCTACGTCGAGCGCACCTCGAGCGGGCGCTCGGCGATGCGCGTGGTGCACGTAATCGGCGCGCGCGCGCCGCTGCACGTCACTGCCGCGGGCAAGCTCTTCCTGCTCGAGGACGGGTTTGCGCGGCTGCGCGATTACGCCAAGCGCACCGGCTTGCGGCCCTACACCAAGAACACTCAGTCCAGCGTCGCGCTGCTCGAGCGCGACCTCGAGCGCATCCAGCAGCAGGGCTGGGCCACCGACAACGAGGAGGCCGAGCTCGGCGTGCGCTGCGTCGCCGCCGGCGTGCGCGACGACAAAGGCAGCCTGGGGCGCACTGGTCAAGGAAAGCGCCGAGCGCATCGCCCAGGCCATCGGGCACCGCGTAGCCACGCGCGTCGGCGCGGCCTGAGCCGTAGCGCCGGCGCCGCCCGTAACGAGCGGCGCGTCACCTCAGGCGGCGCGCAGGCCGTGCAACGCGAACAGCGCGCGGCGGTCGCGCCAGACCTTGCGCGGCGTGAAGCCCGCGTCACGCGCGAAGGCCTGGAATTCCTCGACCGAGTACTTGTGCGAATTCTCGGTATGGATCGTCTCGCCCGCGTCGAAGTCGAAGCGATGGCGCCCGATCGCCACGCGCTGACGCAGGAGCGAAACGAGGTGCATCTCCACGCGCCCGCGCGACGCGTTGTAGAACGCGTAATGGCGGAAGCGCCGCAGGTCGAAGTTCGCCCCCAGCTCCGCGTTCATGCGCGCGAGCAGGTTGCGGTTGAACGCCGCGGTGACGCCACGCGCGTCGTTGTACGCCGCGTGCAGGACGTTCGCGTCCTTCTTGCAGTCCACGCCGACCAGCATCGCGCCGCCGCGACCCACGAGGCCGCGCGTCATGTGCAGAAAACCTTCGGCCTCCTGGGGCAGCAGGTTGCCGATGGTCGAACCGGGGAAATAGGCGACCCGCCTTCCCAGCGCGCGCGGCAGGTCGATGGGACGCGAAAAATCGCCCACCACCGCGGTGATCTGCAGCCGGGGGAACTCGCGCGCGAGGCGCGCCACCGCCCGCTGCAGAGCCGCCTGCGAGATGTCGATCGCCACGTAATGCACGGGTTGCAGGCGCCGGATGAGCAGCCGCATCTTCACGCTCGCGCCGCTGCCGAACTCGATCAGCTCACAGCCGCGGCCGGCGAAGCGCGCGATGTCATCGAGATGGGCGCGGGTCAGCGCCAGTTCGGCGCGCGTCGGGTAGTACTCGGGCAGGCGGCAGATCGCCTCGAACAGTGCGCTGCCCCGGGCGTCGTAAAAGTACTTCGGCGCGAGCGCCTTCTGCGGGCGCGACAGCCCCGCAAGAACGTCATCCAGGAAATGCGTTTCGGGAAGGTCTTCGAAGCGCCAGCGGACCGCATGCGCGGCCCGCGGCCTCAGCTGCTCAGGTCCCGCGCGCCGACGGTCTTGCTTTCGAGCCACTTGCGGATCCTGTTCGCGTCGCCGATCCGCGAGTAGCGCCCCCAGGAGTCCAGCAGAACGACGATCAGGTTTCGGTTTGCCACCTGCGTGCGCATGACCAGGCAGCGCCCCGCCTCGCTGATGTAGCCGGTCTTCGACAGCGTGATGTCCCAGTCCGATTTGCGCACCAGCGTGTTGGTATTGCGGAACGAGAGCATCCGCCCGTAGGCCTCGACCGAGGCGCTTTCGCGCGTGGTGTATTCGCGGATCAGCGGGTAGCGGTGCGCAGCGCCAACCAGCCGCACCAGATCGTGCGCGCTCGAGACGTTCTCCGAGGACAGACCGGTCGGTTCGACGAAACGCGTATCGCGCATGCCGAGCAGTTGCGCCTTGGCGTTCATCATGGAGACGAAATTCTCGGTGCCCCCCGGATACGTCCGGGCGAGTGCGGCAGCGGCGCGATTCTCGGAAGCCATCAGCGCGATGAGCAGCAGCTCCTGGCGCGTCAGGACCGAACCGGTGCGCAGTTTCGAGCGCGAACCCTTCATCGTGTCGATGTCCTCGCGACTCACCACGATGCGCTGTGAGAGGTCGAGCTGCCGGTCGAGCACGATCATCGCGGTCATCAGCTTGGTGATCGAGGCGATCGGCGCGATGGTGTCGCTGTTCTTGTCGAGGATCACCTCGCCGGTGTTCGCGTCCTTGACCAGCGCGACCGCCGAGCGCAGGAAGACGGCCTTCGGATCGTTCTTGTCGTCTGCCTGCGCAAAGCCCACCGTCAGAAACAGCACGGCGACCAGCGCGCACACGGCGACGATTTTTTCCAGGTGATGAAGCTGGCGTTGTTGTTGTTGCATTCCCTCTGTCCCCTGAGTGGCGCGTCGAGTGTAAAACAGCTCTTTCTGGAAATGCAAGCAAAAATAAAGAGCTAGAGCCAGTTTCTCGAAACGATCTGATAAATACTGCACAAGGTCCACATCCTGCGATTCAGGCCCGGCGCCACGCTCAGGCCGCCTTGGCCCGCTCGAGCACCGCCTCGGCCGCTTCCGCCTGCTGCTGCAGCGCCCACATCCGCGCGTACTCGCCGCGTGCAGCGAGCAGCTCGGCGTGGGTGCCGCGCTCGATGATGCGACCCTGGGCGAGGACCAGAATCTGGCTGGCGTCCATCACCGTCGAGAGCCGGTGCGCAATCACCAGCGTGGTGCGTCCCTCGGCAGCACGCTCGAGCTCGGCCTGGATCGCCTTCTCGGACTTCGAGTCTAGCGCCGAGGTGGCTTCGTCGAAAATCAGGATGCGCGGGTTTTTCAGCAGCGCGCGCGCAATGGCGACGCGCTGCTTCTCGCCGCCGGACAGCTTGAGGCCGCGCTCGCCCACCGTCGTGTCGTACCGGGCCGGCAGCGACTCGATGAACGTATGGATGTGCGCCGCACGGGCCGCCTCCTCGACCTCGGCGTCGCTCGCCTCGGGCCGGCCGTAGCGGATGTTGTAGCGGATCGTGTCGTTGAACAGCACGGTGTCCTGCGGCACGATGCCGATCGCCGCGCGCAGGCTCGCCTGGCGCAGGTCGCGCAGGTCGACGCCGTTGACGCACAGCGCGCCCGCACTCACGTCGTAGAAGCGGTACAGCAGACGCGCGAGCGTGGACTTGCCGGCGCCGGAAGGACCCACCACCGCGACGCGCTCGCCGGGCGCGATGGTAAAGCTCACGCCGTGCAGGATGCTGCGCGCCGGCTCGTACGCGAAGTCGACCGCGCGGAACTCGATGCGCGCCGGGCCCGGCGGGACATCCGCGGCATCGGGCCTGTCCTCGATCTCGCGGTGCTCCGAAAGCAGGCCGAACATGCGGTCCATGTCGATCAGAGCCTGCTTGATCTCGCGATACACCATGCCGAGGAAGTTGAGGGGGATGTAGAGCTGGATCAGCAGACCGTTGATCAGCACCAGGTCGCCCAGCGTCAGCGCGCCGACGACGACCCCGTCGGCGGCAAGGAACATCAGCGCGGTGAGCGCCAGCGCGATGATGAAGCTCTGGCCGATGTTCAGCAGGCCGAGCGAGGCCTCGTTCTTCACCGCCGCCGCCTCGTAGCCCCGCAGGTTGTCGTCGTAGCGCCGCGCCTCGAACTCTTCGTTGCCGAAGTACTTCACCGTCTCGTAGTTCAGCAGGCTGTCGATCGCGCGCGTGTTGGCGCGCGAGTCGAGCTCGTTCGCCCGGCGGCGGAAATGCATGCGCCACTCGGTGACGGTCACCGTGAAACCGATATAGATCGCGACCGCGCCGAAGGTGATCGCGGCAAAGCGCCAGTCGAACTTCCCGAGCAGCACTGCGGCGACGAGTGCGAACTCGAGGATCACCGGCAGGATCGAGAACAGCAGGTACGACAGCAGCGTGGAAATCCCCTTGGTGCCGCGCTCGATGTCGCGCGACATGCCGCCGGTCTGCCGCTCGAGGTGAAAGCGCAGGCTGAGCGCATGCAGGTGGCGGAACACGCTGAGTGCGACACGCCGGATCGCGCGCTGCGTCACGCGCACGAAAACGACGTCGCGCAGCTCCGCGAACAGCACCGTGGAAAAGCGCAGCAGGCCGTAGATTGCGAGCAGCACCACCGGCACGACGAGCAGCGCGCGCTCCGCATCCAGCCCGTCGACGACCTCCTTCAGGACCAGTGGCACGGCAACGTTGGCCAGCTTGGCGGCAACGAGAAACGCGAGCGCCGCAGCCACGCGTCCGCGGTACTCCCACAGGTAGGGCAGCAGCAGCGGGAGCACGCGCCACTCGTTGCCGGAAAGCGGCTGTGTCGGCGCGGCGCGATGCGCGCTCATCTAGAAAGCCTCGGGGGGAAAGCCCGGCATTCTACGGGCTCAGTCGGGCCCGTCCTGCGGCGGCTCGCCGCGCAGCCCGACGAGCGCGAGGAGTAAACCGCCCAGGCCCCGCAGGTCGAGAAACAACGGCAGCAGGATCCAGAAGAACGGCCACGGGACCTCAAGGCCGAACCGCGTCGTCAACTGCGGGATCAGAAAGAACAGCGTCACCGAGCCGACCACCCCCGGCAGGATCGGGATACCCGCGGCGGCGCGCGCGCCCGGTCGCGCACGCCGCGCGGTCCGCCAAGCATGGAAGTTCATCAGCAGCCCGGCGAGCGCGAACAGGCTCGCCATCGAGATCCCGATCAGGCCCAGCAAATAGCCGCCGCTCATGGCGCGAGCCTCGCATAGCCCCCGGGACCACGCCACTCCCGCCGACCGGCTTGACGCACAAGGCTTCGATGCCTATCATTCAAACGTTCGTTTGAAACTGAAGAGCCATGAGCCTGCGTTCCGTCAAGCCCGTGCACGAAACCCAGACCCGCATCCTCGACGCCGCCGAGGCGCTGTTCCTGCTGCACGGCTTCGAGGGGGCCTCGATGCGCATGCTGACCGCGCGTGCAGGGGTGAATCTCGCCGCGATCAACTATCACTTCGGCTCGAAGGACGCGCTCATCGAAGCGGTCCTGCGCCGCCGCCTCGACCCGATGAATACGAGCCGCATCGCGGCGCTCGATCGGCTCGAGGAGCAGGCCGCGGGCCGCCCGCTCGCGCCCGAGGCCATCATCGGTGCCTTCGTCGGTACGTCGCTGCGCATGATCGAGGATGCGCGCGGCGGCGGGCGCAACTTCATCCGCCTGCTCGGCCGCACCTATACCGACCCGGACAAGCGGATCCGCGCGCTGATCGGGCAGCTCTACGCGCCGGCGATGGAGCGCTACAAGGCGGCGTTCACGCGGGCGCTGCCCGAGCTGCCCGGCGAGGAGCTCGTCTGGCGCATGCATTTCATGTTCGGCACGCTGTCCTACACGCTCGCCGCGACCGACACCGTGCAGCTCATCGCAGGCTGCAAGCCCGAAGACCGCTACGACGCGCGCCTGCTCGAGGCACGCCTCACCGCCTTTCTCGTCGCCGGCCTGATGGCGCCGCTGCCCAGCGTCGCGTCGGTACGCAAGGCGGCCTGAGCCCGTTCAACCCACGGAGCATAGTCCGATGCCTGGTACCCTGATTCTCATCATCGCCGCACTGGCCGCAGTCGCTTTCGTGCCGCCGATCCGCCGCGCGCTGGTGACCAATCCATTGCTGCGCCTGTATCGCCGCATCCTGCCCGACATGTCGCCCACCGAGAAGGAGGCGATCGACGCGGGCACCGTGTGGTGGGACGCGGACCTGTTCTCCGGTGCGCCGGACTGGAACAAGCTGCTCGCGATTCCCGAGCCGCGGCTCACGGAAGAGGAGCAGGCATTCGTCGACGGCCCGGTGGAAACCCTGTGCGCGATGTGCGACGACTGGGAGATCACGCACGAGCGCCAGGACCTGCCGCCCGAGGTCTGGCAAACCATCAAGGCGCAGGGCTTTCTCGGCATGATCATCCCGAAGCAGTACGGCGGCCTCGGCTTCAGCGCGCTCGCGCATTCGGCGGTGGTGACCAAGCTCTCGAGCCGCTCAAATGCCGCGGCGGTGAGCGTGATGGTGCCGAACTCGCTCGGCCCGGCCGAGCTGCTGCTGCATTACGGCACCGAGGCGCAGAAGAACCATTACCTGCCGCGCCTCGCCAAGGGCCTCGAGATCCCGTGCTTTGCGCTGACCTCGCCCGAGGCGGGTTCGGACGCCGCCTCGATCCCGGACGCCGGCGTGGTCTGCAAGGGCCAGTGGCAGGGCAAGGAAGTGCTCGGCATGCGCGTGACCTGGGACAAGCGCTACATCACGCTTGGCCCGGTGGCCACGCTGCTCGGGCTCGCGTTCCGGCTCTACGATCCGGAGCACCTGCTCGGCGAGACCGAGGACCTCGGCATCACCTGCGCGCTGGTGCCGACCGACACGCCCGGCGTGAACATCGGCCGGCGCCACCTGCCGTTGAACGCGGTGTTCCAGAACGGGCCGAACTCGGGCACCGACGTGTTCATGCCGATCGACTGGATCATCGGCGGCCCCGAGTACGCCGGCAAGGGCTGGATGATGCTGATGGGCTGCCTCGCCGCGGGCCGCTCGATCTCGCTGCCGTCGTCCTCCGTCGGCGGAACCAAGGCGCTGTCGCGCTACGTCGGCGCCTACGCCCGCGTGCGCAGCCAGTTCCGCACCCCGATCGGCAAGCTCGAGGGTGTCGAGGAAGCACTCGGCCGCATCGCGGCGAACGCCTACATGATGGATGCGGCGCGCGTCATGACCGCGGGCGCGGTCGATGCCGGCGAGAAGCCGGCGGTGATCTCGGCGATCGTCAAGTACCACCTCACCGAGCGCGCGCGACAGTGCGTCAACGACGCAATGGACATCGTCGGCGGCAAGGGCATCTGCCTCGGACCGAACAACTGGGTCGGCCGCGGCTACCAGGTGATGCCGGTGGGCATCACGGTCGAGGGCGCCAACATCCTCACCCGCAGTCTGATCATCTTCGGCCAGGGCGCGATCCGCTGCCATCCCTACGTGCTGCGCGAGATGCGTGCGGCCAAGACGCTGCGCGGCACGGAGGCCGAAGTCGAATTCGACAGCGCATTCTCGGCGCACGTCGCGCACACGCTGTCCAACGCCGCGCGCGCTTTCTGGCACGGGCTGACCGGATCGCGCTTCGCGCGCGTGCCCGCCGACGCCGCGCGCGAGACCGCGCGCTACTACCAGCGCGCGACCCATCTCTCGGCCGCGTTCGCCTTCCTCGCCGACGTCTCGATGCTGGTGATGGGCGGCGCGCTCAAGCGAAAAGAGAAAATCTCCGGCCGCCTCGGCGACGTGCTGTCGATGATGTACCTCGTCTCCGCGGCGCTGAAGCGCTACGAGGACCAGGGCCGGCCGGCCGCAGACCTGCCGCTGGTCCACGGG
>LJTQ01000167.1:0-6955 GCA_001303445.1 Betaproteobacteria bacterium SG8_39
GTCCGCGCTACGCGAGAACCGAGACCTGCGCGCGGCTGCGGCGCGGGTCGACCGCTTCATCGGCACGCTGAGGGCGACGCGCGCGCAGTTCTATCCGCAGATCGGCTACGGGCTTGACGCGAGCCGTAACCGCGCGACGGAGAAGGGGCCGACGCCATTGCCACCGGGCACCGATCCCTGGTACAGCCTGTATCAGGGATCGCTTGGCGCGGTCTGGCAGATCGACCTGTTCGGGCGCGTGCAGCGCGAGGCCGAGGCGGCGCAGGCGCAGGTGCTGGCGAGCGAGCAGGGGCGCCGCGGCGTGGTGCTCTCGGTCGTAACCAGCGTCGCGGCGAGCTACATCGCGCTGCGCGCGCTCGATCGCCAGCTCGAAATTTCGCAGGCCACCGAAAAGAACTACGCTGAGACGCTGCGCATCTTCGATCTGCGCTACAAAAGCGGCGTGGTGTCGCAGGTCGAGCTGTCGCAGATCCGTTCGCAGTACGAACAGGCGCGCGCCGCAGTTCCCGTGCTCGAGCGGCAAATCGCGGCGCAGGAAAACCTGCTCTCGATCCTGCTCGGCGGCAGTCCCGGCACGATCCGCCGCGGCAAGAGCATCGATGCGCTCCTCGCTCCGGGTATTCCTGCCGCGCTGCCGTCGTCGCTCCTCGAGCGCCGGCCGGACGTGCTGCAGGCCGAGCAGAACCTGGTCACCGCGAACGCCAACCTCGGCGTTGCGAAATCGCTCTACTACCCGACGATCTCGCTCACCGGCGTGCTTGGCCTGGCGAGCGCCGCGCTCGGCGATTTGTTGAGCAGCGGCGCGGCGGTCGCGACGCTCGGTGCCGGCCTCAGCGGGCCGATCTTCACCGGCGGCGCGATCGAGGGGCAGGAATTTTCCGCCGAGGCCGCGCGGCGCGAGTCGCTCGAGTTCTACCGCCAGGTCGTCCTCAACGCATTGCGCGAGACCAACGACGCGCTCGTCGGCACGGACAAGCGAACGCGCGAAGCGGAGGCGCAGCAGCGGCGCGTCGAGGCGCTGCGCGAATACGCACGCCTGTCGCGTCTGCGCTTCGACAACGGCTACGCCGGCTACCTCGAGGTGCTGTACGCCGAGAACGAGCTGTTCAGCGGCGAGCTGACCGCCGTGCGCGCCAGCGCCGATCGGCTGACCGAGTACGTCAACGTCTACAAGGCCGTTGGCGGCGGTTGGCTCGACGAAGCCGACAGGCTCACACCGAAGGCGCAGGGGTTCGTCGATAGGGGTCAGACCCCGGTGGATAAGTCGGCGATCAGGTAGGCGTTGCGACCGCTTCGCGACTTGTCCACCGAGGTCTGACCTCGAGGGTCGCGCCTAAACGCCGAGGTAGCGGTGCTGCACGTCCTCGCTCGCGGCAAGCGCCGCTGAGTCGCCGCTCCACACCACGCGTCCCTTCTCGAGGATGGTGTGACGGTCCGCGATGCGGGTGAGCGCCTTGACGTCCTTGTCGATGATCAGGATCGATTGGCCGGCCGCCTTGAGGTTCTCCACCGCCTGGTAGATCTCGGCGCGCACCAGCGGCGCGAGGCCCTCGGTGGCCTCGTCCAGGATCAGCAGGCGCGGGTTGGTCATCAACGCCCGCGCAATGGCGAGCATCTGCTGCTCGCCGCCGGAGAGCTGATTGCCGAGGTGGCGCTGGCGCTCGGCGAGGCGCGGAAACAGCCTGAAGGCGCGCTCCAGCGTCCAGGGCTCGGCGCTGGCGTTGCGGTTGGCCGCGGTGGCGACGAGGTTCTCGCGCACCGTGAGATTGGGAAAGATCTGGCGTCCTTCAGGCACCAGGCCGAGCCCGGCCTGAGCGACACGGTAAGAGGGCAGGCTGCGGATCGGCCGGCCGTCGAAGTGGATGGTGCCGGACAGCGTGCGCACGATGCCCATGATCGAGCGCACCGTGGTGGTCTTGCCCATGCCGTTGCGGCCGAGCAGCGTCGCGACTTCGCCGGCACCGACGTCGAAGGAAACGCCGAACAGCACCTGGCTCTGGCCGTAGGCGGTCTCGAGGTCGTGCACGTGCAGCAGGGCTTTAGGGCTCGCCATCGTGGTGCGTTCAGTCCTCGAGCTCCTCGCCCAGATAGGCCGCTCGCACTTCGCGATTGGTGCGGATCTCCTCGGGCGTTCCGGTGGCGATGACGCGCCCGTAGACCAGCACCGAGATGCGGTCGGCCAGGGTGAACACCGCGTCCATGTCGTGCTCGACGAGAACGATGGTCTGCCGTCCCTTGAGCGTGCCGAGGAACTGCACCATGCGTTGCGACTCGTCGGCACCCATGCCGGCCACCGGCTCGTCGAGCAGCAGCAGGCGCGGTCGCGTCGCCAGCACCATGGCGATCTCGAGCTGGCGCTGTTCGCCGTGGGCGAGGTTGGCGGCGAGGACCTGGGCCCGGCTGCCGAGCCCGACCTCGTCGAGAATCGCGCGCGCCGGGCCGTGCAAGACCTCCTCGGACTGGGCCGCGCGCCAGAAGCGGAAGCTGTGTCCGGCGTGCGCCTGTACCGCGAGCGCGACGTTGTCGAGCGCACTGAACTCGCGGTAGACGCTGGTGATCTGGAACGAGCGTGCCAGCCCCTTGTGCGAGCGTGCCGCAGCGCCGAGCGGCGTGATGTCCTCGCCGGCGAAGCGGATGCGCCCCGCGTCGGGCCGCAGGTCGCCCGCGAGCTGCGCGATCAGGGTGGTCTTGCCCGCGCCGTTCGGTCCGATGATGGCGTGCGTCTCGCCCGGCAGGACGTCGAGCGCCACGCCGTCAGTAGCGCGCAGCGCGCCGAAGGCCTTGACCAGGCCCTGAATGTCGAGCAGCGGCTCAGTCATTGCGTTGCGCCCCCGGCAGCAAGCCCGCCAGACCGCGCTTGGCGAACAGCACCACGAGGACCAGGAACAGCCCGATGAACAGCTGCCAGTGCTGGCCGACGAAGCCCGTCATGCCCGACAGGAGGTCTTCCAGCAGCAGCAGGACGAAGGCGCCGAGGATGGGGCCGACGCTGGTGCCGATGCCGCCCAGGATCACCATGAACATGATTTCACCGGAACGCGTCCAGTGCATGAAGTCCGGGGTGAGGTAGGCCGTGTGGTTGACGAACAGATATCCGGCAACGCCGCACATGGCGCCGGCGATGACGAACGCCGCCAGCCGGTAAGGGTAGGGCGAAAAGCCGATGGCGCGCGTGCGGGCCTCGTTGGAGTTGGACGCCCGAATCACCATGCCGAAGCGCGAATTGACGATGCGGTGAATCAGATAGAGGAACGCAATCATCACCGCGAACACAAGGTAGTAGAACGCCGTTGAATTGCCCAAGTCGACCAGGCCACCCAAATCGCTGCGTGCCGCAAGCCGCAGACCGTCGTCACCGCCGTAGGCATCGAGCGAGATGCCGAGGAAGTAGAGCATCTGCGTGAACGCCAGCGTGATCATGATGAAGTAGATCCCGCTGGTGCGGATCGAAATGGCGCCGATCACCAGCGCGACGAGCGCGGAAGCCCCGACGGCGACACCGAGCTGCAGGAAGCCGTTGTGAATGCCATGGTGCGCGAGGATGGCGACGGCGTAGCCGCCGATGCCGAGATAGGCCGCGTGGCCGAACGACACCATGCCGCCGTAGCCGAGGATGAGGTTCAGGCTGAGCGCCGCGATGGCGAAGATCATCACGCGGCGCAGGAGATCAATGTAAAAAAGTTGATCGAATGCGGTGGCGACCAGCGGGGCGAGCGCCAGAAAGGCGATGCCCACGATCAGCAGCACGAGTCGGGCGCGCATCTCAGTGGCCTCTTGCCGGGAACAGGCCCTCGGGCCGCAGCGCGAGAACCACGGCCATCAGCAGGTAGATCAGCATCGACGCCAGCGCCGGTCCCGCGGCCTCGGCGGCGGTCGGCGAGATCAGCGCGCCGAGCGCCGGTTTGAGGAAGGCGCGTCCCATGGTGTCGACCATGCCGACGATGATCGCGCCGGCCAGTGCGCCGCGGATCGAGCCAATGCCGCCGATGACGATGACGACGAAGACCTGGATGAGGATCAGCTCGCCCATACCGGGCTGCACGGCGTAGATCGGACCGGCCATCACGCCGGCGAGACCCGCGAGGGCGGCGCCGAAGCCGAAAACGATCGTATACAGCAGGCGGATGTTGATGCCGAGCGCCGAGACCATGGTGCGGTTCGAGGCGCCGGCGCGGATCAGCATGCCGAGTCGGGTGCGCGTGACCACGTACCAGAGCAGCAGCGCGACCAGCAGGCCGACAATGATGATCATCAGCCGGTACACCGGATAGCGCAGGTTGGTGACAAGCTCGATGTGACCCGAGAGGGCCTGTGGCAGGTCGCTGAACAGGGCGGCGCGCCCCCAGATGATCGCGACCAGCTCGTTGAAAAAGAGGATCAGACCGAAGGTCGCGAGCACCTGGTCGAGATGGTCGCGCTCGTACAGCGTGCGCAGGGCGACGACCTCGGTGACCACGCCGACCAGCAGCGTGCCAACCAGCGCGAGCAGCACGCCGGCGAGGTAGGAGCCGGTCCATTGCGTGGCGGCGACGGCGAGGTAAGCGCCGACCATGTACATGGCGCCATGCGCCAGGTTCACCATATTCATGATGCCGAACACGAGCGTCAGCCCCGCTGCCATGAGGAACAGCGTGACCCCGAACTGCAGGCCGTTCAGCGTCTGTTCGACAAAAAGGATCGCGTTCATCTAGCTACAAAAAAAGGGCGCGGTCGAACCGCGCCCTTTTCCGTGCGCCGTCGCGCCTACCACTTCATTTTGCACTTCGTGTAGTACGAGTCCTTGTGGGCCTTGAACACGGCCTTCTGGATCTGCATCACGGGAACATCGCCCGCACCGCCGGGACCCGCGACGGCCTTCAGCAGGTAGTAGTTCTGAATCGGGAAGTGGTTGACGTTGTAGCTGTACTTGCCGCGCGTCGAGGCGTAGTTCGCCTTGCGCATCGCGGCGATCATGCCCTTCTGGTCCTTTAGGTTGCCCTTTACCGCACGTACCGCGGAGTCGATCAGCATCATGCCGTCGTAGCTCTGCGCGCCGTAGAACGAAGGCAGCTTGCCGTACTTCTTCTTATAGTCGCCGACATACTTCTTGTTGGCGGCGTTGTCCAAGTCGGGGCTCCAGTAGCGCGTCTCGAACTGGCCGAGCGCGGCATGCCGCACCGCCGGCAGCGAGAGCTCATCCACCGTGTAGACCGAGTACAGCGGGTACTGGCCGCGCAGCCCGGCCTGCGAGTACTGCTTGAGGAACTGGATGCCCATGCCGCCGGGCAGGAAGACGAACACCGCCTTCGGGTTCTTCGCACGCAGCTGGCTCAGCTCGGCCTGGTAGTCCTGCTGGCCGAGCTTGGTGTAAACCTCGGCCGCGATGCGCCCTTTGAATTTGCGCTTGAAGCCGGTGAGCATGTCCTTGCCCGCCGCGTAGTTCGGCGCAATGAGATAAACGTCGTTGAGGCCGAGATCCTGCAGGTGCTGGCCCATCGCTTCGGGCGTCGAGTCGTTCTGCCACGAGGTGGTGAAGAAGCGCTCGCTGCACATCTCGCCGGCGAGCTGGTGCGGGCCGGCGTTGGTGCCGATCATCATGGTGCCGGCGGCGGTCACCGTCGGTGCCACCGCGAGCATCACGTTCGACCAGATGATGCCGGAGACGAAATCGACCTTGTGCTTCTTGAGCATCTCGTCAGCAACCTGCTTGCCGACGTCGGGCTTGAACTGGTCGTCGCCGAAAATGACCTCGACCGGAATGCCGCCCATCTTGCCGCCGAGGTGCTCGAGCGCGAGCTCGACCGACTGCCGCATGTCCTTGCCGATGATGCCGGCCGGGCCGGACAATGTCGTGATGAAGCCGATCTTCACCGTGTCGGCGCCGAATGCAGGCGCGGCGACCAGCGAAGTCGCAAGCAGCGCTGCGGAAAACAGACGTACCGGGTTGCGCACCATGATCTCCTCCTCCGTTAGGGCTGCGGCAGACGCCGTCGTATCGCGGCGCCGCCGCCAGGCATTCTTAGGGTGAATTTTGGGGCGCAGGCAGTCTAACAAGAGGGTCTGTGGGTGTCCAGAATGCGAATTGGCCCGCCGGCGCTCGGGCACGGCGGGTCGCAGCGCACTATAGTGCCTGCCTCATGCTGGAATTGACCGACGTCACCAAACGCTTCGGCAACCGTACGGTCCTGCGCGCGGTCTCGCTGCGAATCGAGGCCGGCGAGTATGTCGCTATCGTCGGCGAGTCGGGCATCGGCAAGTCGACGCTGCTCAACATCATTGCCGGCCTCGAGCCGGCCGATGCAGGGCGTGTGCAGGTCGACGGCGTTGAGATGAGTGCGCTCGATGACGACGCTGCGACGCGCCTGCGGCGCGAGCGTTTCGGCTTCGTATTTCAGGCCTTTCACGTTCTGCCGCACCTCACGGTGCTGCAGAACGTAGGGCTGCCGCTGCTGCTGCGTGGTTTTGTCCAGACGGAGATCGAGCGACGCGCACGCGCACTGGTCGCCGCGGTCGGGCTCGCGGGACGCGAGGCGAGCGCGCCGCGCGAGCTTTCCGGCGGCGAGCTGCAGCGTGTCGCGATCGCGCGCGCGCTGGTGGGTGATCCGAAGCTGGTGCTGGCTGACGAGCCGACCGGCAACCTCGACCCGGAAAACGCGCGCCATGTGCTCGACCTGCTGCGTGCCCAGGTCAAGGAGCGCGGCGCATCAGCGATTCTCGTCACGCATTCGGAGGCTGCGGCCGCAGGCTGCGACCGGCGCTATCGCCTGAGCCCGGAAGGCCTCACGCCACTCGGTTGAGGAGCGCGGCGCCGTCGCGCAGGCGACGCACGTTGTCGAGCGCCGCGGCCAGGCTGCGCTCGAGCGTCTCCCGTGTCAGCCAGGCGAGGTGCGGCGCGGCGACCACGTTCGGCAGTGCGAGCAGTGGATGGTCGGGGCGCACCGGCTCTTCGGCGAACACGTCGAGCCCCGCCGCGGCG
>LJTQ01000167.1:6963-7440 GCA_001303445.1 Betaproteobacteria bacterium SG8_39
CCCGCCGCGGCGAGCCGACCCGCGCGCAGCGCCTCGAGGAGCGCGCGTTCGTCGACCAGCGCGCCGCGCGCGGTGTTGATCAGGATCGCCCCGGGCTTCATGCCTGCGAGCCGCGCCGTGTCGATCAGGCGTTCGGTCTCCGGGGTAAGCGGAAGATGCAGCGAGACGACATCGGCGCGCGCGAGCAGCGCATCGAGTTCGACGTTGCGCGCGCCGCGCGACCAGTAGAGCAGGTTTGCGCCGAGCGCTTCGAGCATCGGCGCGAGCAGGCGCGGCACCGCGCCGAAGCCGACGAGGCCGACGGTTCGCCCGGCGAGCTCGCCGAAGCCGTCCTGCAGCGCGGTGGCCTGCGGCCAGCCGCCGGGACGGCGCACGGCGGCGTCGAGCTCGCGCAGCCGGCGCAGGCAGGCCAGCATCAAGAGCAGCGTCATTTCGGCGACGGCCGGGCTGTTGGTGCCGGGGAGGTTGCACACCGCG
>LJTQ01000018.1 GCA_001303445.1 Betaproteobacteria bacterium SG8_39
TGCGCCGATCGCGATGGAGCAGGGCCTGCGCTTTGCGATCCGCGAAGGCGGGCGCACGGTCGGTGCCGGCGTTGTCGCCAAGGTCATCGAGTAACGGCGCAGGCCGCAACCTAGACACAAGGACCTCGTACAAAAGACGAGATCGAGAACGGACATGGAAAGCCAGAGAATCCGCATCCGACTGAAGGCATTCGATTACCGCCTGATTGATCAGTCGGCGCTCGAGATCGTCGACACGGCGAAACGCACCGGCGCAGTGGTGCGTGGACCCGTGCCGCTGCCGACGCGCAAGCAGCGCTTCGACCTGCTGCGCTCGCCGCACGTCGACAAGGCATCGCGCGACCAGTTGGAGATCCGCACCCATCTGCGGTTGATGGACATCATCGATCCGACGGACAAGACCGTCGATGCGCTGATGAAGCTCGATCTCCCGGCCGGCGTCGACGTCGAGATCAAGGTTAAGTAAGAAAGAAGTACTGAAGCACTTTTCTGCGCCGGCGCCTTTTTTGTCGGCGCGCAGGACCCCCGGATGGCGGGGGATGTGACGAAACAAGGCCGGCCAATTGCAGCCGGCGCCTCAGCAAGAGGTGAACAAAATGACGATAGGGCTTGTCGGCCGCAAGGTCGGCATGACGCGCATCTTCACCGATGACGGCGACGCTTTGCCGGTGACGGTGCTCGACGTGTCCGACAACCGGATCACGCAGATCAAGACGCCCGAGCGCGACGGCTACGCCGCCGTGCAGGTGGCCTTCGGCAAGCGCCGCGCGAGCCGCGTGCGCAAGCCGCTGGCGGGGCACCTGGCGAAGGCCGGGGTGGAAGCGGGCCACACGCTGCGCGAGTTCCGCGCCAAGCCGGAGGAGCTCGCCGAGCTCAAGGTCGGCGGCAAGATCGGCGTCGAGCTGTTCAAGGTCGGCCAGAAGGTCGACATCGCGGGCGTGACCAAGGGCAAGGGCTATGCCGGCGTGATCAAGCGCCACCATTTCTCCTCCCAGCGCGCGACCCACGGCAACTCGATTTCGCACCGCGCACCGGGTTCGACCGGACAGAACCAGGATCCCGGGCGCGTGTTTCCGGGCAAGCGCATGGCGGGCCATCTCGGCGACGTGCGCCGCTCGGTGCAGAACCTGGTGGTGGTGCGCGTCGATGCGGCGCGGCAGCTGCTGCTCGTGCGGGGCGCCGTCCCGGGCGCCAGCAACGGCGACGTGATCGTTCGCCCGGCGGCGAAGGCCTAGGAGCGCGCCATGGATCTGAAACTGATCAACGACGGCGGAGCGGCGGGCACGTTCAGTGCGCCGGACACGCTTTTCGGGCGCGACGTGAACGCCTCGCTGGTGCACCAGGTGGTGGTCGCCTACCAGGCGAACGCGCGACTCGGCACGCGCCAGCAAAAGGAGCGCGGCGATGTCGCCAAGTCGACCCGCAAACCCTGGCGCCAGAAGGGCACGGGGCGCGCGCGCGCCGGTCGGGCTTCGAGCCCGCTGTGGCGCGGTGGCGGCAAGATCTTCGCCTCCAGCCCGGACGAGAACTTCTCGCAGAAGGTCAACCGCAAGATGTACCGCGCCGGCATGGCGTCGATCCTCTCGCAGCTGGCGAGGGACGACCGCATCCGGGTCGTCGACGAGTTCCGGGTGGATGCGCCGAAGACCAAGCTGCTCGCGCAGAAGGTCAAATCGATGGGCTTCGACCAGGTGCTGGTGATCACCGACGAGGTGGACGAGAACCTGATGCTCTCGGCGCGCAATCTGCCCAACGTCGCGGTGATCGCGGCGCGGCAGGCGAACCCGGTTGCGCTGGTGCACTTCCCGAACGTGCTGCTGACGCGCGCTGCGGTCGCGAAGCTCGAGGAGATGCTGGTATGACGGCAACCAAGAAATACGCCTCGGAGCAGCTCATGAATGTGCTGCTTGCGCCGGTCGTCTCCGAGAAGAGCACGATGATCGGTGACAAGGCCAATCAGGTCGTGTTCCGCGTGTCGGACGCGGCGACCAAGCCGGAGATCAAGGCGGCCATCGAACTGCTGTTCAAGGTCAAGGTCTCCGCGGTCAAGGTCGCGAACGTCAAGGGAAAGCAGAAGCGCTTTGGACGCATGATGGGTCGTCGGCGCAACTGGCGCAAAGCCTACGTCTGCCTCGCACCGGGGCAGGAGATCAACTTCGCGTCGCTGGAGTAACGCGCATGCCGCTGATCAAAGTTAAGCCGACCTCGCCCGGGCGCCGCGCCCTGGTGAAGGTCGTCAATCCCGAACTGCACAAGGGGCAGCCCTATGCGCCGCTCGTCGTGCCGCAGAAGAAGACCGACGGGCGCAACAATGCCGGCCGCATCACCATGCGGCACAAGGGCGGCCAGCAAAAGCAGCATTACCGGGTGGTGGATTTCAGGCGCAACAAGGATGGCGTGCCTGCGCGCGTCGAGCGGCTCGAGTATGACCCGAACCGCAGCGCCCACCTCGCGCTGCTGCTCTACGCCGACGGTGAGCGCCGGTACGTGATCGCGCCGCGCGGCGTGAGCGCGGGCAGCGAGCTCCTGTCGGGGGTCGACGCGCCGATCAAGGCCGGCAATGCGATGCCGCTGCGCAATATCCCGGTGGGTACGACCATCCATTGCATCGAGATGCGGCCCGGCAAGGGCGCCCAGCTCGCGCGCTCGGCCGGGGCGAGCGCCCAGTTGCTCGCGCGCGAAGGCACCTATGCCCAGCTGCGCATGCGTTCGGGCGAGATCCGCAAGGTGCATGTCGAGTGCCGCGCGACGATCGGTGAGGTGGGCAACGAGGAGCACAACCTCGAGTCGATCGGCAAGGCCGGGCGCAAGCGCTGGCGCGGCGTGCGGCCGACCGTGCGCGGCGTGGCGATGAATCCGATCGACCACCCGCACGGCGGCGGCGAAGGGCGCACGGCTTCGGGCGGCCCACCGGTCTCGCCCTGGGGCGTGCAGACCAAGGGCTTAAAGACGCGCCGCAACAAGCGGACCCAAAACATGATCGTGCGCGCGCGCCAGCGCAAGCGCACGGGCTCGTAACGGACGGAGCGCAAGCATGGCTCGATCAATCAAGAAGGGTCCCTTCGTGGACCATCACCTGCTCGACAAAGTGAGCAAGGCGCGCGACACGAACGACAAGCGGCCGATCAAGACCTGGTCGCGTCGTTCGACGATCATTCCGGAGTTCATTGGATTGACGCTCGCCGTGCACAATGGCAAGCAGCACATTCCGGTGTATGTGACCGAGAACATGGTCGGCCACAAGCTGGGCGAGTTCGCGCTGACGCGTGCGTTCAAGGGCCACTCGGCGGGCAAGAAGACCGCCGCCGCGGCGGCCGCGGGACCGGCGAGAAAGTAAGGGAATGGACATGGAGACTCAGGCAGTTCTGCGGGGCGTGCGTCTTTCGGCACAGAAGGGGCGGCTGGTTGCCGATCTGATTCGCGGCAAGCCGGTCGACAAGGCCCTCAATATCCTTTCGTTCTCGCCGAAGAAGGGCGCCACGATCATCAAGAAGGTGCTCGAGTCGGCGATCGCGAACGCGGAGCACAACGACGGTGCCGACATCGACACGCTGAGCGTGAAGCGGATTCACGTCGAGCGCGGCCAGTTCCTAAAGCGCTTTCAAGCGCGCGCTAAGGGACGCGGCACCCGGATCCTAAAACACACTTGCCACATCTACCTCACGGTGGGCGACTAAGAGGCGCGTATGGGACAGAAGATCAACCCGATCGGTTTTCGACTTGCGGTCAACCGCGCCTGGACCTCGCGCTGGTACGCCAACAGCCGTGCGTTCGCGCCGATGCTGGCGGAGGACATCAAGGTGCGGTCGTTTCTCAAGAAGAAGCTGTCGCACGCCTCGGTCAGCCGCGTGCTCATCGAGCGGCCTGCGAAGGACGCGCGCATCACGATTTTCTCGGCGCGTCCCGGCGTCGTGATCGGCAAGAAGGGCGAGGAAATCGAGTCGCTCAAGGCGCAGCTGCGGCATCTCATGGGCGTTCAACAGGTGCATGTCAACATCGAGGAAGTGCGTAAGCCGGAGACGGACGCGCAGCTGATCGCTGACTCGATCGCGCAGCAGCTCGAGAAGCGCATCATGTTCCGCCGCGCGATGAAGCGTGCGCTGCAAAACGCGGTGCGGCTCGGCGCACAGGGCGTGAAGATCATGAGCTCGGGCCGTCTGAACGGCCAGGAGATCGCGCGCCGCGAATGGTATCGCGAAGGGCGCGTGCCGCTGCATACCCTGCGGGCGGACATCGATTACGGCTTCAGCGAAGCCAAGACCACCTACGGGGTGATCGGCATCAAGGTCTGGGTTTACAGGGGCGAAGTGGTCCACCGCAGCGAGCTGCCGACGGCGACCGCCGCAGCCGCCATGCCGGCACCGCAAGCCGAGGAGGCGACACCGGCGCGGCGCGCGAAGAAGCCCGCGCCCAAGGCGGGGGCGAAGCGCGCGTCTGCCAAGGAATCGCCGGCGGGCGAACCCGCCAAGAAACCCGCGGCGCGTCGCGGCACCCGCAAGACGGCCGCCACCGGGGCCGTGAGCGACAAGCCCAAGACCGCAGCCAAGCCGAAGACCACGGTCAAGCGCACTCGCAAGGTCGTCAAGGACGCGAGCGGCGACGGCGGCGAGAAGAAGGAGTAAGTCATGCTGCAACCTGCACGCATGAAGTACCGCAAGCAGCAAAAGGGCCGCAATACGGGCGTGGCCACCCGCGGCAACAAAGTGTCCTTCGGCGAATACGGCCTCAAAGCGCTGTCCCGCGGGCGCGTCACCGCGCGCCAGATCGAGGCCGCGCGGCGCGCGATGACGCGTCACATCAAGCGCGGCGGACGCATCTGGATCCGCGTCTTTCCCGACAAGCCGGTCTCGCAGAAGCCTGCGGAGGTGCGCATGGGCAAGGGCAAGGGCAACGTGGAGTATTTCGTGTCCGAGATTCAGCCGGGCAAAGTGCTCTATGAGATGGACGGTGTGACCGAGGCGCTTGCACGGGAAGCGTT
Organism: Betaproteobacteria bacterium SG8_39; assembly: GCA_001303445.1. Classification (GTDB taxonomy): domain Bacteria; phylum Pseudomonadota; class Gammaproteobacteria; order Burkholderiales; family SG8-39; genus SG8-39. The sequence continues at coordinate 4,979 of LJTQ01000018.1, forward strand.
TGCGCTGGCCTCGGCCAAGCTGCCGTTCCGCACCGCCTTCGTGCATCGCATGTTGGGGTGAACCATGAAAGCCAGTGAACTACGCGCCAAGAACGACGACGAGCTGAAGAGCGAGCTGAACGACCTGCTGAAGGCGCAGTTCGGCCTGCGCATGCAGGTCGCGACGCAGCAGCTGAGCAACACCAGCCAGATGAAGAAGGTGCGCCGCGACATCGCCCGCGTGCGCACGATCATGAAGGAGAGGTCGCCCAAATGAGCACCACGCAGCAGGCCACGGCCCCGGTGAAGAAGCCGAGGACCCTCATCGGCCGGGTCGTCAGCGACAAGATGCAGAAGACGGTCACCGTCTTGGTCGAGCGCCGTGTCAAGCACGCGACCATCGGCAAATTCATGAAACGCTCGAAGAAGTACCACGCGCACAGCGAGGCACCGGAGGTCGCGGAGGGGGATTGGGTCGAGATCATCGAGACGCGGCCGCTGTCCAAGACCAAGTCCTGGCGGGTCACGAAGCTGCTGAGAAAGGCAAAGACCGTTTAAGAGGCGGTCTCCGGGCGTGGACCGCTTGCCCGGAGACTGGGTCGTCAGTTACAATTCAAGGCTTTCCGCGCACTAGGCCATTGCCCGGCGCGCGATTCCCGGACGGGATCCAATACTGGCCGCGTCGGGACGGTTCGGACAGGCGAGCGAACATTGATCGCCGGGCCGTACCGGGACGCGGAAGAAGTTGGATGGAGAACGAACCATGATTCAGATGCAGTCCATATTGGACGTTGCTGACAATACCGGCGCACGCGCCGTCATGTGCATCAAGGTGCTGGGCGGCTCCAAGCGGCGCTATGCCGGCATCGGCGACATCATCAAGGTGAGCGTCAAGGACGCGGCACCGCGCGGGCGCGTCAAGAAGGGCGAGATCTACCACGCCGTCGTGGTCCGCACCGCCAAGGGTGTGCGGCGCGCCGATGGCTCGCTGGTGCGCTTCGATTCGAACGCCGCGGTGCTGCTGTCGGCGAAGTTCGAGCCGATCGGGACACGGATTTTCGGGCCGGTGACGCGCGAGCTGCGCACCGAGCGTTTCATGAAGATCGTCTCGCTCGCCCCCGAAGTGCTTTAGCTCCGAGGACTCGAGGAAATCGACATGCAGCGTATTCGCAAGGGTGACGAGGTGATCGTGACCGCCGGGCGCGACAAGGGCAAGCGCGGCACGGTACTGCGTCGCGTCGATGACAAGCACCTTGTCGTCGAGGGCGTGAACCGGGTCAAGCGGCACACGCGACCGAACCCGATGAAAGGTGTCCAGGGCGGCATCGTCGAGAAGGACATGCCGCTTCACGTATCCAACGTCGCGCTGTTCAACCCGGGCACCCAGAAAGGCGATCGCGTGGCGTTCAAGGCGCTCGCCGACGGCCGCAAGGTCAGGGTGTTCAAGTCGAACGGTGAACAGGTAGACGCATAAGGACTCGACGATGGCGAAAGAGACTCCATCCCCAAAGAGCGGCGCGGGCAAGCCGGCAAAGCCGGACAAGGCCACCAAGGCCACCAAGGCCACGCTGCCGGCGCCCCCGGCGCGCCTGCAGAAGCACTACCGTGAGAAGGTCGTGCCCGATCTGATGCAGAAATTCGGCTACACGTCCGTCATGCAGGTGCCACGGCTGCACAAGATCACGATCAACATGGGCGTCGGCGAGTCGATCGGCGACAAGAAGATCCTCGACAACGCGGTCGGCGACATGACCCGGATCGCCGGCCAGAAGCCGGTGGTGACCAAGGCGCGCAAGTCGATCGCGGCGTTCAAGGTGCGCGCCGGGTTTCCGATCGGCTGCATGGTGACCCTGCGCGGTGCGCGCATGTACGAGTTCCTTGACCGCCTGGTCAACATTGCAATCCCGCGGATCCGCGACTTCCGCGGGGTCTCGAGCCGGGCCTTCGACGGTCGCGGCAACTACAGCCTCGGCGTCAAGGAGCAGATCATCTTTCCCGAGATCGAATACGACAAGATCGATGCGATCCGGGGTCTCGATATCAGCATCACCACCACGGCGAAGTCGGACGACGAGGCGCGCGCGCTGCTCGCCGCGTTCCGCTTCCCGTTTAGAACCTGAGGTGCACATGGCGAAACTCGCACTCAAGAATCGCGAACTGAAACGCCGCAAGACCGTTGCGAAGTTCAAGGCGAAACGGGCCGAGCTTCTCGCGGTAACGCAGGACATGAACCGCAGCGACGAGGAGCGGGAGGAGGCGCGCGAGAAGCTGCAGAGGCTGCCGCGCGACGCGTCGCCTTCGCGTCTGCGCAACCGCTGCGCGCTGACCGGGCGTCCGCGCGGCGTGTACCGGAAGTTCGGCCTTGGCCGCAACAAGCTCCGCGAGCTTGCGTTGCGCGGCGAAGTGCCGGGCATCATCAAGGCCAGCTGGTGAGGACGCGCGTATGAGCATGAGCGATCCCGTCGCCGACATGCTGACCCGGATTCGCAACGGGCAGATGATCGGACATGCCGAGGTAGTGATGCCGGGCTCGAAGCTGAAGGCTTCGATCGCGCAGGTCCTGAAGGACGAGGGCTACATCGAAGACTTCGCCGTTCAGCAGCGCGAGGGCAAATCGGAGCTGTCGATCGGGCTCAAGTACTACGCGGGGCGGCCGGTCATCGAGCGCCTTGAGCGGGTCTCGAAGCCCGGGCTGCGCGTCTACAAGGGGCAGAACGACATCCCGCGCGTCATGAACGGTCTCGGCGTCGCCATCCTGTCGACCTCGCGCGGCGTGATGACTGACCGCAAGGCGCGAGCGACCGGCGTCGGCGGCGAAGTGCTCTGCGTCGTGGCCTAGAAAGAACGGGGGGCGAGTCATGTCACGCATAGCGAACTATCCCGTTTCGATTCCGAAAGGCGTCGAAGTCAACCTGAGCAGCACCTCGATTTCGATCAAGGGCCCGCTAGGCACCATCGCGCGGCCGCTGGATGCGAACGTGTCCGTCAAGCGCGAGGGCGAGCAGCTGGTCTGCAAGCCGGTCGGGAACTCCCGCCACGCGGAAGCCATGTCGGGGACGATGCGCGCGCTGGTGGCCAACATGGTCAACGGCGTGAGCAAGGGATTCGAGAAGAAGCTGGCGCTGGTGGGTGTCGGCTATCGCGCGCAGGCGCAGGGCGACAAGCTCAACCTGACGCTGGGCTTCTCGCACCCCGTCGTGCACGCGATGCCGAAGGGCGTCAAGGTGGCGACGCCGACGCAGACCGAGATCGTGATCAGCGGCATCGACCGACAGCAGGTCGGCCAGGTGGCCGCCGAGGTGCGCGCCTACCGGTCTCCCGAGCCCTACAAGGGCAAGGGCGTGCGCTATGCCGACGAGCAGGTGGCGCTCAAGGAGACCAAGAAGAAGTAACGGAGCCATGCGATGATCGACAAAAACCAGTCGCGGCTGCGCCGCGCACGCAAAACCCGCCTCAAGCAGCGGCAGATCGAGGCTGTCCGGCTGACCGTGCATCGCACGAACAGCCACATCTACGCGCAGATCATCGCGCCAGGCGGCAACCAGGTCCTCGCCAGCGCCTCCACGGTGGAGAAGGAAGTGCGCGGCAAGCTCGCGAACGGCGGCAACATGAAGGCGGCGGAGCTTGTCGGCCAGCGCATCGCGGAGAAGGCGAAGCAGGCGGGTCTCGAGTCGGTCGCATTCGATCGCTCGGGCTACCGCTACCACGGCCGCGTGAAGGCGCTTGCGGATGCGGCGCGCGCGGGCGGACTGAAGTTCTAGGCCAAAGGAATCGACGATGGCGAAAATTCAACCGAGGATGCAGACCGACGACCGTGGTGACGGCCTGCGCGAGAAGATGGTCGCGATCAACCGGGTCACCAAGGTGGTCAAGGGCGGCCGGGTGCTCGGCTTCGCTGCCCTGACCGTGGTGGGCGACGGCGACGGACGCATCGGCATGGGCAAGGGCAAGGCGCGCGAGGTTCCGGTCGCCGTGCAGAAGGCTATGGAAGAGGCGCGGCGCAAGATGTTCAAGGTCAAGCTGAAGAACGGCTCGCTGCACCATGCAGTGGTCGGGCGCCATGGCGCCGCGCACGTTCTGATGCAGCCCGCCTCGGAAGGCACCGGCATCATCGCGGGCGGACCGATGCGCGCGGTGTTCGAGGTGATGGGCGTGACCAATATCCTGGCAAAGTGCTTTGGTTCGACCAATCCGTACAACATGGTGCGCGCGACGCTGAACGGCCTGCAGTCGATGAATACGCCGGCCGAGATCGCGGCCAAGCGCGGCAAGAGCATCGAAGACATTCTGGCCTGAGGCGCACCATGGCGGAGACGAAATCGAACGCAAAGCTGAGGGTCACCCTGGTCAAGGGGCTGGCCGGAACGCGGGCGACGCATCGCGCGACCGTGCGCGGCCTGGGCCTGCGCCGCTTGAATCACACGGTCGAGCTCAGCGACACGCCGGCCGTGCGCGGGATGATCAACCGCGTGTACTACCTGGTGAAAGTGGAAGGCTGAACGAAGGAAGGAAGATGGCCACGATGCGCCTCAACACCATCAAGCCGGCGCGCGGTTCGCGCACGGCGCGCCGCCGCGTTGCGCGCGGCATCGGCTCCGGGCTGGGCAAGACCGCCGGCCGCGGCCACAAGGGACAGCGCGCGCGCTCGGGCGGCTATCACAAGGTCGGCTTCGAGGGTGGACAGATGCCGCTGCACCGGCGGCTGCCGAAGCGCGGCTTCACCTCGCCGACGCGGTCACAGGTGGCCGAAGTGCGCACCAGCGAGCTCGAGCACATGAAGGCGAGTGATATCGACCTTGCGGCGCTGAAGGCGGAGCGTGTGGTGGCGCGCAGCGCGCTCAGCGCCAAGGTCATTCTTTCGGGCAAGCTCTCGCGCAAGGTCGCGCTGAAAGGCGTGCAGGTCTCGAAAGGCGCGCGCACGGCAATCGAGGCCGCGGGCGGCAGCGTCGAGCTCCCCGCGCCCGCACCGGCTGCGGCCGGCGACTGAGGCCACACAGAGGGACTCCCTTGGCCACCCGACTTCCCAGCGCAGGCGCGGCACGCTACGGCGATCTCAAGCGTCGCCTGCTGTTTTTGCTCGCCGCGCTCGTCGTCTATCGCATCGGCGCGCACATCCCGGTGCCCGGCATCGATCCGGCCGTGCTGGCTGATCTGTTCAAGGGCGAGCAGGGCGGGCTGCTGGGGATGTTCAACATGTTCTCCGGGGGTGCGCTGAGTCGATTCACCATCTTTGCGCTCGGCATCATGCCGTACATCTCGGCCTCGATCATCATGCAGCTGATGTCGGCGGTGTCGCCGAGGCTCGAGGCGCTGAAAAAGGAAGGCGAGGCCGGGCGGCGCAAAATCACGCAGTACACGCGCTACGGCACGGTGTTTCTCGCGCTGTTCCAGGCCACCGGCATCTCGGTCGCGCTCGAATCGCAGCCCGGCCTGGTGCTCGATCCCGGCCTGATGTTCCGGGTCACGACGGTGACCACGCTGGTGACCGGGACCATGTTCATCATGTGGCTCGGCGAGCAGATTACCGAGCGCGGGCTGGGCAACGGCATCTCGATCATCATCTTTGCGGGCATCGCGGCCGGGCTGCCGAACGCGATTGCCGGCACGCTCGAGCTGGTGCGCACCGGGGCGATGCATCCGCTGACGGCGCTGCTGATTGCGGTGGCGGTGCTGCTGGTCACGGCCTTCGTCTGCTTCGTCGAGCGCGGCCAGCGCAAGATCCTGGTCAATTACGCGAAGCGCCAGGTCGGCAACCGGGTGTATGGCGGGCAGAGCTCGCACCTGCCCTTCAAGCTCAATATGGCCGGCGTGATCCCGCCGATCTTCGCCAGCTCGCTGATCCTGTTTCCCGCGACGCTGCTGGGATGGTTCGGTGCGGCCGAAGGCCTGCTCTGGCTGCGCGACATCCAGGCGACGCTGGTTCCGGGCCAGCCGATCTACGTGCTGCTCTACGCCGGGATGATCGTCTTCTTCTGTTTTTTCTATACGGCGCTGCAGTACAACCCCAAGGAAACTGCAGACAACCTGAAGAAGTCGGGTGCCTTCGTGCCGGGGATCCGGCCCGGGGAGCAGACGGCAAAGTATCTGGAGCGGATCCTGACGCGGCTCACGCTGGCGGGCGCGATCTACGTCGCGATGGTCTGCCTGATCCCGGAGTTCCTCATCCTGCGCTGGAATGTGCCGTTCTATTTTGGCGGCACCTCGCTGCTGATCATCGTGGTGGTGACGATGGATTTCATGGCGCAGGTCCAGGCCTACGTCATGTCACACCAGTACGAGAGCTTGTTGAAGAAGGCGAACTTCCGCGGCGGCGGACTGCCGGTGCGATAGCGCGCGACGAACTGAGAAGAGGGCGGTACTCATGAAAGTGATGGCATCGGTGAAGAAGGTCTGTCGGAATTGCAAGATCGTGCGCCGCAAGCGCGTGGTGCGGGTGCTGTGCAAGAACCCGCGGCACAAGCAGCGCCAGGGCTGAACCGACGCCCAGTGGCTGAATAACGCATTGATCGAAAAGTGATTTCGAAGTAAACTTTCAGGTTTTCCGCGTTCGCGCGGAAGGGGCAGGAGACATGGCACGAATTGCAGGCATCAACATCCCGAATCACCAGCAGGCGAGCATCGCGCTGACCTCGATTTACGGCATCGGCCGCACGCGTGCGCATCTGATCTGTGCCTCGGCCGGAGTCGACGGCACGCGCAAGATCAAGGACCTGACCGACGCCGAGCTCGACCGCCTGCGCGAGTCGGTGGGGCGCGTCTCGGTGGAGGGCGACCTGCGGCGAGAGGTGTCGATGTCGATCAAGCGCCTGATGGACCTGGGCTGCTACCGCGGCTCGCGTCATCGCAAGGGCCTCCCGGCGCGGGGTCAGCGTACGCGCACCAACGCGCGCACCCGCAAGGGGCCGCGCAAGGCGGCGATCGCCAACAAGGCGATGCCGTCCAAAGGCTAATCATCGAGGACCGAAATGGCCACCCGAAATCCAAGTCAGCAGCAAAAGGCGCAGCAGGCCTCGGCGGCCGCGCGCGTTCGCAAGAAGGTCAAGAAGAACGTCTCCGAGGGCATTGCCCACGTGCAGGCGTCGTTCAACAACACGATCGTGACGATCACCGACCGGCAGGGCAATGCGCTCGCCTGGGCGACCTCGGGCAACGCCGGCTTCAAGGGCTCGCGCAAGTCGACGCCGTTTGCCGCGCAGGTTGCCGCCGAGCGCGCGGGGCGCGTCGCGCAGGAATACGGCGTGAAGAACATCGAAGTGCGCGTCAAGGGTCCCGGTCCGGGGCGCGATTCAGCGGTGCGTGCGCTGAACGCGATCGGCCTCAAGATCTCGAGCATTGCGGACGTGACGCCCGTCCCGCACAACGGTTGCCGCCCGCCGAAGCGGCGCCGCGTGTAACGGTCAAGGAGAACGCATGGCGAGGAATCTTGATGCCAAGTGCCGCCAGTGCCGGCGCGAAGGCGAAAAGCTCTTTCTGAAGGGCGAGAAGTGCTTTACCGACAAGTGCGCGATCGAGCGCCGCAGCTACGCGCCCGGTCAGCACGGGCAGCGTAGCGGCATGCGCCTGTCGGACTACGGTAAGCAGCTGCGCGAAAAGCAAAAGATGCGCCGCCTCTACGGCGTGCTCGAGCGCCAGTTCCGCAAGACCTATGCAGACGCATCGCGTACCAAGGGCATCACTGGCGAGCGGCTGCTGCAGCTGCTCGAAGCGCGCCTCGATAACGTCGCGTATCGCATGGGCTTCGGCGCCTCGCGCTCCGAGGCGCGCCAGGTCGTGCGCCACAACGCGATCCTGGTGAACGGTCGCCGCGTGAATATCCCGTCGTACCAGGTGCGACCCGGTGACGTGATCGAAGTCGCCGAGCCGGCCAAGGCGCAGCTGCGCATCAAGGCATCGGTCGATGCCGTCGAGTCGCGTGGCGTGCCCGAATGGCTCGAGCTCGATGCCAAGGCGATGAAGGGTACGTTCAAGTCATTGCCTGCGCGTACCGACCTGCCCGCGACGATCAACGAAAGCCTCGTGATCGAGCTTTACTCGAAGTAAGCACAGCAAGCACGCAACGCAGTCAAGCCGTCACCATCCGGGCACCGCGCCCGAAAGGACCCAGGACACCGAACATGCTGCAGACCGGATTTCTCAAGCCGCGCATCGTCGATGTGCAGAACATCTCCCCCTATCACGCCAAGGTGACGATGGAGCCGTTCGAGCGCGGCTATGGCCATACGCTCGGCAACGCCCTGCGTCGCGTGCTGCTGTCCTCGATGCCTGGTTACGCGCCGACCGAGGTGCAGATCGCCGGCGTCGTGCACGAGTACTCGACGCTCGATGGCGTGCGCGAGGATGTTGTCGATATCCTGCTCAACCTCAAGGGCGTCGTGTTCCGTCTGCACAACCGGCAGGAAGCCATCCTCTCGCTGAAAAAGGAAGGCGAGGGCATCGTGACCGCGGGCGATATCGAGGCCGCGCATGACGTCGAAGTGATCAATCCCGACCACGTGATCGCCAACCTCGCCGCAGGCGGAAAGCTCGAGGTGCAGATCAAGATCGAGGCCGGCCGCGGCTACGTGCCGGGCAACATGCGCTACCTGCCCGAGGAAACCAAGGGCATCGGCCGCGTCATTCTGGACGCCTCGTTCAGCCCGGTGCGCCGCGTGTCGTACGCGGTCGAGTCGGCGCGTGTCGAGCAACGCACCGACCTGGACAAGCTGGTGGTCGACATCGAGACCAACGGCGCCATCGAGCCGGAAGAGGCGATCCGCTACGCGGCGCGCATCCTGGTCGATCAGCTGTCGGTGTTCGCCCAGCTCGAGGGCACGGCGCTGCCGCCGGAGCCGCAGAAGTCGCCGCAGGTCGATCCGATCCTGCTGCGTCCGGTGGATGACCTCGAGCTGACCGTGCGCTCGGCGAACTGCCTGAAGGCCGAGAACATCTATTACATCGGCGATCTGATCCAGCGTACCGAGACGGAGCTCCTGAAGACGCCGAACCTCGGGCGCAAGTCGCTCAACGAGATCAAGGAAGTGCTCGCGTCGCGCGGTCTCACGCTCGGCATGAAGCTCGAAAACTGGCCCCCGGCGGGGCTTGAGCACCACCGCGCCTAACCCTGAGGATTCGCCATGCGTCACGGCCACGGACTGCGCAAGCTGAACCGCACCTCGAGCCACCGGCTCGCGATGCTGCGCAACATGACCAATTCCCTGCTGCGCCACGAGCGCATCTCGACCACGCTGCCGAAAGCGAAGGAGCTGCGCCGCGTGGTCGAGCCGATGATCACGCTCGGCAAAAAGCCGTCGCTCGCCAATCGGCGCCTGGCGTTCGATCGCCTGCGCGACCGCGAGATGGTGAGCAAGCTGTTCGATGAGCTCGGCCCGCGCTTTTCCAAGCGCAACGGCGGTTACCTGCGCATCCTGAAGAGCGGCTTTCGCAAGGGCGACAACGCGCCGATGGCGCTGGTCGTGCTGACCGAGCTCGTCGAAGCCGCTGCGAGCGAAGAGGCCGTATCCGGGGAGAAGCCGGAGAAGCAGTAGCGACGCCGCCCAACGGCGTTAAGGAAAGGCCGGGTGACCCCCGGCCTTTTTCGTGCCCTGCGTCGATCGATAGAATGGCCGCGTGGCCATCGTCCTTTTCACGGACTTCGGATCGCAGGACCTCTACGTCGGGCAGCTCAAGGCGGTGCTCGGCGTACGTGCGCCGCGCGTTCCCGTGATCGACGCACTGCACGACGCGCCTGCGTTCGACATCGAGTCGGCGGCGCAGCTGCTCGCGGCGCTCGCACCGCACTACCCGCGCGGCTGCGTGTTTTGCGCGGTCGTCGACCCGGGTGTCGGCGGCGCGCGCGAGGCGATCGTCGTGCGCGTCGACGGCCGGACTTTCGTGGGCCCGGACAACGGCCTGTTCTCGGTGCTCTGGGCGCGTGGCCGTCGGCGCAGCTGTCGGCGCATCGTCTGGCAGCCGGTTGAGCTGTCGGCCTCGTTTCACGGCCGTGACCTGTTTGCGCCGGTTGCCGCCGCGATCGCCGCAGGCCGCCTGCCACGTGGCTGGACGGTCGCGCGTCGCCGGCCGGGCGTTCTGCTTCCGGCCGGCGAGCGCGCCGCGGTCATTTATATCGACCACTACGGCAACGCCATGACCGGGCTGCGCGTGGCGCTCCCGCGGCCGGGCGCGCCCGCCCCACGACTGCGCGTCGGGCGGCGGCGCCTTGGCTTCGCACGCGTATTCGAAGCCGCACCGCCCAGGGGTGCGTTCTGGACCATCAACAGCCTCGGCCTGGTCGAGATCGCCGCCAAGCGGGCGAGCGCGGCAAAGCGCCTCGGCCTGCGCGTCGGCCGGCGCGTCGCCTGGGTGGCCTGAGGTGGCAACCGTCTACAGCATCGGCCACGGCGCGCGCGACCTGGACGCTTTCGTCGCGCTGCTCAAGGGTGCGAGCATCGAGCGCCTGATCGACGTGCGCGCGGTGCCGCGCTCGCGCCGGCATCCGCATTTCGGCTACGGTCCGCTCGGCGCACGGCTCGAAGCCGAAGGCCTGGCCTACGCGTGGTGCGGACGCGCGCTCGGCGGGCTGCGGCGCGCGGGCGATGCGAACCGCCACGGCGGCCTTGCTGAGCCGGCCTTCCGCGCCTATGCCGAGCACATGGAGGGCGCGGACTTCAGAGCCGCGGCCGGGGCGCTGGTGCAGGCTGCGGACGCGACGCGGGTCTGCATGATGTGCGCCGAGCGTGAGCCGGTACAGTGCCACCGGTCATTGATTGCCGACTGGCTGCTGGTGCATGGACACTGCGTCGTCCATCTGCTCGACGGCGGCCTGCAGCGCGCGCATGTGCTGCATCCGGCCGTGCGCCGGGAGGGCGATGTTCTGCACTACGCGGGGGGCGGCGCGCAGGGGACCCTCTTCTAGGCGCCCTAGGTGACGAGAATCGCGCGGAAGTCGTTGACGTTGGTGTACGTCGGTCCGGTCACGACCAGGTCGTCGATCGCCGCAAAGAAGCCATAGCTGTCGTGTGCCGCAAGGCTGCGCGCTGCGTCCAGGCCCAGCGCGCGCGCCCGCGTAAGGGAGGTGGGCGTGAGGACGGCGCCTGCGTTGTCCTCAGAGCCGTCGATGCCGTCGGTATCCGCTGCAATGGCGTGCACTGCGCCGGTCCCGTCGAGCTCGGCGGCGAGTGCGAGCAGAAACTCGGCGCAGCGCCCGCCGCGACCGCCCGCGGCGCCCACGCTCACGGTGCATTCGCCGCCCGAGATGAGTGCGACCGGCGGTGAAAAGGGTGCGCGATAGTTCCGGATCTCGCGCACCAGCGCCGCCATGACCTTGGCCACCTCGGCGGCCTCGCCGGTGACCGTATCCCCCAGGATCGCGGGCGCGATGCCCGCGCGGTGGAAAACGCTGGCCGCCGCCTCGAGCGCGCGATGCGCGGTCGCGATGACGCGGTTCTCGGCGTGCGCCAGCGCGGCGCTGCCGGGCTTCGGTGTCTCGGCCACGCGCCCGGCGGCGCCGCGCGCAAGGAATTCAGCGATCGCCGGCGGTGGTGTCACGCCGTGTTTGGCGAGTACCGCGCGGGCGTCGGCATAGGTGGTCGGATCGGGCGCACAGGGACCCGAAGCGATATGCGTCGGCGCATCGCCCGTCACGTCCGAGATGATCAGGGCGCGCACCGGGGCGCGGCAGGCGGCGGCCAGCCGCCCGCCCTGGATCGACGACAGGTGCTTGCGCACCGTGTTGATGTCCTGGATCGGCGCCCCGCTGTGCAGCAGCTGCGTCGTCAGCGCCTTGAGGTCGGCCATCGACACGCCCTCCACCGGCAGTGCCAGCAGGCTCGACCCGCCCCCCGAGATCAGCGCGATGAGCAGGTCGTCGGGTTGCAGCGCCTGTGCCGCGGCGAGGATCTCGCGTGCCGCCGACTCACCGGCGGCATCGGGTACCGGGTGTCCCGCTTCGATGACGCGGATGCGCCGCGTCGGCACCGCGTGCCGGTAGCGGGTAAGGGCAATGCCCTCGAGCGCGGCCTCGGCCGGCCACGCGGCCTCGAGCGCGGCGGCCATCGAGGCGGCCGCCTTGCCGACCGCGGCGACGAAGGTTCGTCCCTTCGGCGGCGCGGGCAGTGCCGGGGCGAGAATGCGCGCGGGATCCGCCGCCGCGACCGCGGCGCGAAAGCCCTCTTCGAGCAAAGCGCGCATCGTCTGCTTGCCTGGCTGCCTGGCGTTCAGCCGAAGGATTCTTTCGCCGCGTCGGGGCCCAGGTTGTAGAACTTGGGGTAAAGCTCGGCGAAGGCCTGCCGGATCTCGTCGGCCGGCACGTCCGCGTAGGTGCCGCGCATGCGCACGTACTCCATGTGGCGGCGGTCATCCTCGTCGAACGGATGGAAGATCGAATCTTCGCGCCCGTCGAACTCGAGCGGTTTGACGCGGAACTTGGTGCACAGGCTGAGGTTGAATGCCGGCGTGGCCTTGACCCATTTCTGCTCGAGCCAGAGGTCGGCGTAGCCGTGGAAAATGAACAGGTCGGTCCCCATGCGCTCGGTGAGCGCCGGCGAGGTGAGATGGTTCTTGACGTCGGCGTAGCCGACCCGCGCGGGGATGCCCACCGCGCGCGCACAGGCGGCGAGCAGCGCCGCTTTCGGCACGCACCAGCCCTCGCCCTGGGCGAGACAGGCCGAGCCGCGATAGGCCTCGTCGCGCAGAAAGTTCTGGAACGGGTTGTAGCGCACCCGGTCGCGTACCGCGTAGTACAGCGCGACCGCGCGCTCGCGCGGGCTGGCGCCCTGCGCGTGCTCGGCCGCGAAGGCCATGACCGCCGGATGGTCGCTGTCGACGAAGCGGCCCGGCCGCAGGTAGGCGTCCACCGACCGTCAGCGATCCAGCTTCATCAGCCGCCGCGCACCGGAGAACAGTGCGCTCGACTGGTCGGCGAGACCGTCCATGACCGAAAAATGGTTCGCCTGCGGCATCGGGATGTCGAAATTGACGATGCTGCGCCAGCGCTTGGCGAGCAGCGTATTCTGGCGCCGGAACTCGCTGCTCTCGCGCCCCCCCACGCAGGTCGCCACCGGCGCCCGCGTCGCGGGCGGCAGGTAGGCAGGCGAAACCATCAGCGCCGATTCTTCATCGAGGCGCAGGTCGGGCTGCAGAAAGTCGCAGTGCTGGAGTGGGCGCAGGTCGTAGACGCCGCTGATCGCGAGGCCGCCCTTGAACAGGTCCTTCGGCAGGCCCGGGTCGAACACCGGCCACAGCGCGCACATCAGCATCGCCGCCAGATGGCCGCCGGCCGAGTGGCCGGAAACATAGAGGCGATCCTGGTCCATGCCGTAGTCCTCGCAGTGCAGCCACAGCCAGCGGCTCGCGCGCAGCATCTGGCGCACGATTTCCTCGATCGTCACCTGCGGGCACAGGTCGTAGTTGACGACCGCCAGCGAGACCCCGGCGTCCACCCAGGCCGGAGCCAGGTAGGAGAAGTCGCGTTTGTCGAGCGAGCGCCAGTACCCGCCGTGAATGAACATCATGCAGCTGCCGTCGCCCTTGCGTGCCGGGAAGATGTCGACGGTCTCGCCCGGCGCGTCGCCGTAGCGCCGATCGAGATAGCAGATCATGGTGTTGCGCGCGCTCGCCGAGCGCTCCTCCCAGCGCGCGAAATACTGCGCGTGGTCGGGGACGAGCGCGCGGTTGTTGTACTCGCGCGAAAAAAAGGCGTCGTCTTCGGTCATCGTACCCTGCGTGCCTTGGTCAACTGCGTCGTTCGCGCCACAGGCCGAGCGCGGCCTGCGCCGGCCGATCGGAATAGGAAAACAGCACGCACGTTTCCGCCGCCGCGATTTCGATGGGATACCAGGACGGCACCACGAAGGTGTCGCGTGGTTCGAAGGCGAAGGTCGACTCGCCGATGAGGGCGCTGCCGCGACCTTCCACCACGGAGTACACGGTGCCGTCGGTCGAGCGGTAGGGGCGGGTGCGAAAGCCCTTCGGCACGAGCTGAATGAAGCTGCCGATGGTCGGCATCGCGAAACCGCCGGACAGCGGGTTGATGAACTGCATTTTCCAGCCGTGGCAGGCGTCCGGGTCGCCCTCGCGTGCCAGGCTCTCGAGCACTTCGCGGCTGCGCGCGTAGGGGTAGCTGAACACGGGCGAGGTCTTTGCCGTGGGCAACGGGCCGAGCGGCACCATGTTCGCGCCGTAGCGTGCCTGCGCATCGCCCTCACCGCGCGTCACCGGCTGCACGTCCTCGGGATAGTTCTCGGCGAACTGCGCGGTGAAGAACGACACCATCGGGATGTCGAGCCCGTCCATCCACACCACCGGCTCGGCACCCGTATTGCCATGGTCGTGCCAGGTCCAGGGCGGCGTGATGATGAAATCGCCGGGGTGCATCGTCACGCGCTCGCCGTCGACCGCCGTGTAGGCGCCCGCGCCCTCGACAATGAAGCGTAGCGCCGACTGCGTGTGGCGGTGGCTCGGCGCCACTTCGCCCGGCAGGATCAGTTGCAGCCCGCAGTACAGGCTGCGGGTAATCGACGAGCTGCCGCGCATGCCGGGGTTCTCGAGGATCAGCACGCGGCGGATCGCCTCCTTCGCGGTGATCACGCGGCCGGATTCCTCGATGTAGGGGCGGATCGCCCGGTAATTCCAGTACGCCGGCACCGCGGGCGAGTTCGGCGTGGGCGGCACCAAGTTGTGCAGCACCTCCCACAGAGGTGTCAGGTTGTCCTTGTCCATGCGCCCGTAGAACTCGGCGCGGCTCTGAGCAGTCGGCTGCACTACGCTTGCCATGGCCTTCTCGTTTCCGCCGAAGTGCGTGATTGGCAACGATTTTCGCCGTTTCGGGGCGGCGGTGCAAAGGCGGTTCGCGGGCCCCCGTGGGGTGGTCAGCGGCCCAGGGGCGGTACGGCCGGCGGGGGCCTGACCCGCGGCGCGCCGCTCAGCCGAGGTCCTTGGCCATGAAGGCGGCACTGACCGGGCAGAGCGCGGAAAACTCGGGGGTGCCGCGGATGCCCGCGGGCGCCGCCTCGCGTGGGGTGGTCCGGTAACCGAGGCCTGCAAAGAAGTCGGCCGCGGTGGTCGTCAGCAGGTAGATGCGACGGGCGCCCTGCTCGCGGGCATGTCCCTCGAGCGCCGCGACCAGCGCCTTGCCGCAGCCCTGGCCGCGCACCCTGTCATCGACGCAGAGCGAGCGCAGCAGCGCGTCGCTGCCGTGTATCTCGACGCCACCGACCCCGTGCGGGCCGTCCTTCGGGCCGCAGCCGAAGAAATGTGCGAGATGCGCGGCGGTCAGGTCGGCGGCGGGCAGTTGCGCGTCCGCGAGCAGACGTCGGACGTCGTTCTCCGACGGATGACGGAAAACTCGCATGGTCACGTTCAGCCGACTCGCAACGCTACGCCATCTTCACGCGGACACGGGTACGCCATCAAAAAATTCGACCTGTCCGGTTTCCAGCGCATATTCTGCGCCGACCACCAGCAGCCTGTCGCTCTCGATAAGCTCCTCGAGGATCGGCGAGCCGTGGCGCAGAAAGTTGGCGGACACGCGGACGTTGGCGCGTACCGCCTGGCGCGCCAGCGCCGCGCTGTCATGGCTGAGCTCGGTCGCCAGCAGGCCTTCCACCGCGGGCCGGATGCGATCGACGATCGAGCGCAGGTTGCGTGACTGGTTTTCGCTTGGCCGTTGCAGCTCGTCCAGGGTGGCCTGCACTGCGCCGCAGCGGGTGTGGCCGAGCACCACCACCAGCGGGGTGCCGAACTGTGCGGCGGCGAATTCGACGCTGCCAATCTGCGAGGCGGCGACGATGTTCCCTGCGACGCGGATCACGAACAGGTCGCCGAGGCCCTGGTCGAAGACCAGCTCGACCGGCACGCGGGAATCCGAGCAGCCCAGAATCACGGCGAACGGTTTTTGCCCTGCCACGAACTCGCTGCGCCGCGTCTGGCTGGTCAGCGTATCGAGGCTGCGCACGCCCGCGACGAAGCGCTGGTTGCCCTCGCGCAGGCGCGTCAGCGCATCCAGTGCGGTAAGCATCGGGCGCTATCGTAATACGTAATACGGCCCGGCAAGCCGACCGACCTGTGCGGCCGGCACGTTTCTCAGCGCGCGATCGCCGCTTGCGCCATGCCGTCCAGCGCCTGGCGCAGGTTCGCCGCGACCGGGCACTGGGCGACGCCGTGCCGCTGTGCGATGAACGCCGGATCGTTGTAGCCGAGCCAGACCTGCGAGGACGCATCCTGCCAGACCAGCGCCTTGAGCGGCAGGTCGATGCCGACCGACTGCGCGCATTCCATGAAGGGCGTGCCGCCTTTCGGGTTGCCGAAAATCAGCAGTTGCGTGGGACGCAGGGTCTTGCCGATCTTGGCCGCGCCGGCAGCGTGATCGATTCGTGCGAAGACGTTCAGGCCGCGCTTTTTGACGATCTCTTCGAGTCGGTCCATGGTCTCTTCGGCGCCGTAGGGGCTCTTGACGACAATGAGACCGTCGGCGGCGAGCAGGCTTGAGGCGAAGGCGAGCGCGGCAAGCGCGATGAGCGTGCGGATGAGCGACATGGCGGGATCTCCTTTGGTGGGATTGGGCGACACTGACACCGTCGGTCGTGCGCCGATGCCACATCATTACAACGTTTATCGCGGCGCGCGCCGGCGCTCGTACCAGCGCGACATCAGCTCCATCGCGATCCAGGACGCCGCGGCGCAGGCGATCAGCGCCCACTCGGCGACCTCCCAGCCCGCATGATCGACGATCAGCGCGAACAGCGTCGGCGAGGCAGCGTTGACGATGAGGATCGGTGTCGCGAGGATGCCGAGCACGGTGCCGTAGCCGGTGGCGCCGAACAGCGCGAGCGGCACCGCGCCGCGCACGATGGTGATGACGCCTTGCGAGGCGCCCATCAGCACGGTGAACAGCACGATCGCCATCAGATTGCCGCCGGACAGCAGGAGCGTGACGAAGGACACGGGGAGCACGCCGATCGCGATGCGCGCCACGGTGATCGCGCGCAGGTTGCGGCCGAAGACGATCTCGACCAGCCGCCCGCCGAACTGGGCGAAGCCTTTCATCGAGGCGACCCAGACCGCCGCCGCGGTCGCCAGCCCGGCAGCTTCGAGCAGCGGCACCAGTTGTACCGTGACGACGCCGAAGACGAAGCCGTTTAGCGACATGATGAGCGCGAAGAGCGCGATCGCGATCGCGCGCGTGCGGCCTTCAAGCGGCGGGCCGTCGCGCGCGGTCTGTCCCTCGCTCGCGCGCCTGTCCTCGGCCTGCGGGGCCGCGCGAGGCCAAGCCAGTGCAGTGGCAGGCAGACGACGAGGTTGATGAGCGCGAACAGTTCGAGCGTGGCGCGCCAGCCGACGGTCTGGTTCAGGTAGTGGCCGATGACCCAGAACACCGAGGAGGCGAAGGCGCCGAACAGCGTCAGGTAGGAGATCGCGCGCCGGCCGCGCGACGGCACGACCTGCACCAGCGCAGCCATCGCGGCGTCGTACAGGCACAGGCGCATGCCGAGACCGAGGAACACCCAGGCAGCGAGATAGGCCTCCTCGCCGCGCACGCGCGCCAGCAGGGCGAGCCCCACGGAGACGAGCAGCGTGCCGAGCGACATCACGCTGCGCGCGCCATAACGGTCGATCGCGCGGCCCACCCAGGTCGAGACCAGCCCCATCGCGAGCAGCGCTGCGGTGAAGCCGAAGTAGATCAGGCTGCGGCTCCAGCCGGTGTCCTCGGCGATCGGACCGGCGAGCACGCCGAGGCAGTAATAGCTGGTGCCCCAGCCGGTGATCTGCGTGATGCCGAGGGCGCACACCGCCGCGAACATCGGGTCGGTGACGCGCGCGCGCCAGCCGGGGGTCGCGTTGGGGTCGGAGTGCGAGGACATCGGGCGACGCAAAAGCGGCATCATCGCCCGCACGGCGCGGCGCGCGGAAGGCCGTTTCGCAGCGGGGCGGGCCGCCGCCTAGACGACGGGCTTCAGCCAGACCACCGGCTTGCCGAGTTCCTTTGACAGCGCTTTGGCCTCGGGGTCGGCAAGCGCGGCCTCGCGCGCGCGCTGGATTGCCGCCGCCTGCTCGCGCGGGTCGACGGTCGGCGGGTTGTAGCTCAGCGCATAGACGATCGC
>LJTQ01000168.1 GCA_001303445.1 Betaproteobacteria bacterium SG8_39
CTCAACCGAAATGCAGGGACATACACTGTTCATCAAGCGCAAACGGTTCCCTTGCCGGTGGTTCAGGCCGGCATCCCGCGCTACCTTGCCTATATCCCTGTAGGAGAGAACACCCGACGCGAGCCCACCGTCACCGTGCTGATCCGCCTGTTGCCCTTGCGGGGCGTGTACCCGGAGGACGCGGTGGACGCGGGGGCGGTCATCGACCGCCTGAAGGGGCGTTTCGAGTAACAGCTTCATGGCGAGACGCCGCTTGGCAGACTGCATGCGCAATGGACGATGCAATCGACAAGCACCGAATCTGTTCCCGCGGCAGAGGGAATGTAGGCGCCGCGGGAACGGATTGTGACGCGGTCAAGTTGGGTGTGCCATGGTTGTGACCGGACCAGGCTGGTCTAGGGAAAAGCAAGCGCTGCAAGCGGCTAATTTCTAAAGCCGACAATTTGGCGCGAATCGCCTACGAACCAGGGGGTCGTGGGTTCAAATCCTGCCGGGCGCGCCAGATTCCACCAAGGCCTCAGCGAAAGCTGGGGCCTTTCGTTTTCCGGAAGAAGGGTCCACCAAAGCGGCCCACGACCGGGATCAATACACGCTACGATGCCGCTCCGCCAGACGCCGTTCAAGGTGATGCGCGGCAGGGTTATGCCTGTGCGGGTCAGCTTCAATCTCTCAATAATGAGGAGGCGTTTGTGGGCAATCGATTTCTGCGGCTGGCCGTCGTCTATGCCGTCCTTGGTGTGACGTTGGGTATCGTCATGGCGGGAAGCCACGACTTCACCTTCAGGCCGGTTCATGCTCACCTGAATCTGCTGGGTTGGGCGAGCATGGCATTGTTTGGGCTTTGGTACCGCAGTGCCCCGGCCGCGGGCGAGACCCGGCTGGCCAAGGCGCATTTCTGGATGCACAACATCGCGCTGCCCATTCAGATGATCACCTTGGCCATGTTCTACAGTGGCAACACGGCGGTGGAGCCGGTGCTGGCACTGGCTTCGGTGGTGATCGGCGTCGGCTTCGTTTGCTTCGCTATCAACCTGTGGAAGCACACGGGGCGTTGAGGGGCGCGGTGCGCGGCGATGACCCACAAGAATTGGATATGCAATCGTGGCCAAGTGAGACTGGCTGCGCCGCGTTTGCGCCTTGATGTGACTGGATGGCGAGACGGCAAGCGCTGCGCGTCGCTGATTCCGGATCCCCACCACTTAATCTGAAACAGCTGCGAACCTGGGGGTCGTGGGTTCAAATCCTGCCGGGCGCGCCACAATACAAAGGCCCCGGCATGCGCTGGGGCCTTATTCATTTGCGGCGGATCGACCGGCGCTCGCGCGCGGCGACGATGTCGGGAACCAGCTCCGCGGCGGTCAGCATCAGATGATTCGCGAGATCCATCGCCGAGGGCGCATCGCGCGCGCCGAGCGGGATCTCGGCGCCCGCGATCGCAGTGTCCAGGCGATCGAGAACGACGGAGAGCGCGTCGGCGCGACCGCCGTTTTGGGCGTATGCGGCCGTGAAGCGATCGCTGCGAAGTGCCTCGACGCTGCGGCGGACGTCGCCGAGGGCGTCCTGCGCGGCGTTCCAGTCGCGCGCCAGCGCCGCTCGCCAGAGCGCATCGGCGTCGTGTTCCACGCGCCGGATCTCCGCCAGCGGCCCGGCGCCGACCGGCCGCGCGCTCGGCATCGCCGCCACGCGCGCCGGGTCCGCGGGCGCGCGCGGGATCGGTACGGTCACGAGGGTCGGTGCGAGAGGCGGCCGCAGCGCGGGCGTGGGTGATTTGCCGCCGGGGAGCGACTCCGCCTCGAAGCGGAAGCGCGACAGCTGCTCCTGGCGTTCCTGCTCGCCGCGCATCGTCTCGAGGCGACGCGCGGTGTCGCCGGCGGGCGCATACGTCCCGATTGCTTGCCGATAAAAGAGCGCGTCCTGCTCCTGACGCTGGTCGCGCTGGCGCGCATCCAGCTCCAGCTGCTGGCGCGGACCCAGGGTGCCTGCGCGCCTGTGCTCGATCGACTGCTGAACGCCCAGCGTGAACGCATCGGCCCGCTGCGCACGCTCGAGCAGCAAGCGCGCTGTCGGGTCGTCGGCCGATGCGGCGCCTGCACGCAGTGCGGCTGCGATGCCGAGCCCGAGAAAGATCGTCCTGTATGCCATGGCGGAACGGCCGTCAGCCGCCGGGTCGGGGCCGGCGTGCTGCGATTCATCCTACACCCGGCGGGGCCCGGCGCCGCAGCGCGACGACGGGCGCCATCACTACAAACTGCTCAGCCTGATGCGCGAGCGTGTCAGCGGAAGCCGCGCGGCGCCGCTCTCGACCGACAGCGCGACCTCTTTACGCGTGGCGAATCCGACCCGCAGCGTCGTTGCCGCCGTGCCGGCCGCCGCCTTGTCGAAGGCGCCGAATACCTCCTCCTCGTCGAGTTGAATCTCCGTCAGCAGCCTGCCGCCGCTGCGGCTGCGCCAGGTGATCTGCAAGTGCTTGGGGGCGATCTCCAGCGCCCCGGGCGGCTGCTTGGCGAAATCGTAGTAGCTGCGCTCGCCGTTGAAGCTGCGCAGGGACATGTCGAGGGGCGGGTGCAGGCCCTCGACGACCATGCGCCAGCGGTAGCGCTGCGCATAGCGCGGCCAGGTCGACACCGGCGGGCCGTGCTTGGCGAGACGAGCGGCAGCGACCTCGCCCAGGCGAGACTGCAGCTTCGAGCGAACGTACTTGGCCCTTGGGATGGCGGGGTTGTCGAGGACCCAGCGCCAGTCGAGCACCTTGGTCTCGAGCTGGGCGCGGGCGACCTCGCGCACGAGCCCGCTGCCCGCCAGCCAGACGCTGGTCCATCCGCCCAGCCCCATGCCGACGATGATCCTGTGCCAGGTCGCGCGCTCGCCCGTCAGGGGGTCCTCGTAGCCGGCGCGAAACAGCGCCGTGAGCTCTGCGCGCGGCAGCTCGACGCTGCCGCCGAAGAACTGGTCCTCGGCGTAGGAGAACCACGCCACGGTGAGACGCTCGGGCACGGGCTTGATCGGGTCGCCGATGAGACGCGTCGAGCCGATCCCACCCCAGCCGTTGTTGACGATCTTGCCGGCGGGGACCTCGATGATCCGGTCCTCGCCGCAGTGCAACTGACCCGAGACCAGCTGCATCGGGTAGCGTTCGTCGGCACACTCGGTCGGCAGCCATTCGAAGGCATCATCGCCTAGAGCGCCGCCCCGTCCGAAAAGCTTCGCGAGGAGCCCCGGCGGCTGCGCGCGGACCGAAAACGGGCCGGAGGCCCCCAGCGCGAAAAGTGTCGTAATTGCCCTGCGGCGGCCGACGCGACTCATGAGCCTCTCTCGGAAATGAACGATGCGCGGACTCTACGCGTTCGGCAGGCTACGGGAAATAGATCGGCAGCCGGCGCCGATCGACCGGCGGGCGCGAACGGCCCGCGATGCCGCTGTGTTCAGACGGTCAGTCGGGAGGAGCGCTCGCGGGTCAGCTGCCGGCCGAGCTCGAGCGCGAACTGGGTGGCGGCCTTGGAGGTATCGAAGGCGGGCGACAGACCGGGAAAGGCCTGGCTCTTGGACAGCGTCTGGGGGCTCGCCAGCCGCGTGATGGTCAGTCGCGGCTGCCACTTGAGCCCCGGCAGGCGACAGGCGCTCGCCGCAATCACGTACGGCCCACACTGTTCGCGAAGCATCTGGAATTTCTCTCGCGCAGGACGCGGGCGGTCAGTACCGATTGCCTGACATGAATTCGCGCTTCAGGCGGGCGACCTGCTTGCGCAGCGTCGCGATCTCGGCGCGTGCCGCCTCGGCTTTCACCACGAGGGCGTCGTCGGGTGCGCAGCGTCCCTGCGCCTGCTCGCGCGCCGAGAGCTGCTCGTGGGCCACCCGATAGCGCTCCATGGCCGCGCTCCAGCGCTCGACCAGTTCCTGCTCCTGGCGTCGCCAGGTCGCGCGCTTGTGGGTTGCGTCGGCCACGGGCGGGTCTCGCGGGCCCTAGGCCTTGGCGGCGACCCGGCCGCGCGGCCGCGTGCCGAGCACTTCATCGCACAGCGCGGCGATTTCGGTCTCGCTCAGGCGCAGCGCGTTGGCCTGCAGCTGGCGCACCTCGGCGGTGCTCAACGAGTCGATTTTTTCGCGCGTCCAGAGATCGACCCGGCCACGCTGGAATTTCTGCATGCTTGCCGTCGCGGATGGCTTAGAAACAAAAAAGCCCGGCTTCCCGGGCTTCGTCTGCGGTCGCCGGGGCACTTACTCCACCGGGCGGATGTTGATCGCCTGCGGTCCCTTCGGACCGTCCGCAGTCTCGAACTGCACCTTCTGGTTCTCAGCCAGCGTCTTGAAGCCGCTGCCCTGGATCGCCGAGAAGTGCACGAAAAGATCCTTGCCACCGCCATCCGGAGTGATGAAACCGAATCCCTTGGCGTCGTTGAACCACTTCACTGTACCTGTACTCATTTCCGTTTCCTTGATAGTTGAAAAAGAGCCTGACCGGCCCTGCGGGAACTTCAAGGAAGGGAACTACCTGATGGGCACAGCGCGAACGCCGGGACGGACCAGCCACTTCACTGCTTGAGGGTCCTGCCAGACCCTTATACAGGCACGGCTGTCCGGGGTCAATGAACCCCGCGCCCGGCGCGCCGGTCAATGCAGCCCGGTGCGATGCGTTTCGGGCGCTGGCGCAGCGATCAATCTGTGCTTGTCGGCGCGATGTTCTGGAACGCGGGCCGCAGCTCTTCGAGCTGCGCATCGATCGAATCCGGCAGGGATTGCGCAAAGACGTCGAGCAGGACCAGGGCGTTGACGTGGCTGTCGCCGGCGATCTCGCGGTCGTACGCGCTGATCTCCGCAAGCCGCTTGGCCATCGCCGCATTGACCTGCTGCAGCGCGTGATAGTGCGCCTTCAGCCCGTCGAGACCGGGGTCCGCCGGCTGGCCCTGCTTGCGGCGGAAGTACTGCGCGAGCAGGTAGGTCGACGCCACGCGGTAGACGGTTTCTTCAGCGCTGGAAAACGGCAGGTGGAAATGCGCCATCGGCTTGAGGAAGGCCACGTGCGGGCAGTCGCTCGTGGCCGACAGCAGACCCATCAGCGAGCGCAGCACCCGCTGCACCGTGGTGCGCTTGGCGACGGTGCGCTCGTCCGACTCGACCTGCGCCGTCACCTCCTCGTACGAGCGCACTTTGCCGAACAGCTCGACGAGCGGCACCATGCGCACCGCCATCGGGCAATGCGAAGTCTGCGCGGTGGAGAGCGGGCAATTGCCGCATTGCTGGAAGCCCAACTCGGTCCAGGACGGCAGTTCTGCCTGGGATTCCCCGGTTGCCGCGGCCCCGACCTGCAGCGATTCCTCGTGGCCGTCGGGAAACTTGAAGTGATAGACCAGGTTCGGCAAAACAGGGTCTCCGCGCGATCGCGAAATCGGTGGATCCCTATTGTGGCAGACGCAATGCGCCCGGGGGGCGCGCGCGGTCTCCACATCTGCAAAACAAGGAAAAGGGCTCGATCCCGGGGCATCGTCAGCGCTGGCACCGGCTCCGCCGCTGCGCGGTTTCTGGCAAACTTCCCGCAGCGATGGTCGTGTGCGGATTGAGCCCTGCATCGATGCCGCGCGTGGCATCGACGGTAAAGCGTCTCGTGGCGGTGATCGCGCTCGGCCTGTTCGGTGTGCTGTCGCCGAGCGCCGACGCGCACGAAACCGACCAGTACACCCTGCCCCTCGGGCAGGAGTTCGCCGACCTGCGCGTGCACTTCTCGCGCATGGTGCACGACGCGATCGCCGCGGCGGTGAAAACCACCAACGTGGAGATCGAACGCTCGCTGTCGAACGGCCGTCCGACCTGGGACACGGGCTTTTATCAGTCGCCGGGTTTCATCGCCGGCCAGGTCTGGCGCGAGGTCTTCGCCGCGATCCCAACCAACGAGATACTGGATGCGGAGCTCGCCGGGGACGCCCTGCGCGATCGCTATCCCGGCCTGGTCGTGGTGTATCGGCCCGAGCAGCTCATCTACGACGACCCGCTGCTGCTGATCGACATCACCAAGTTCGTGCGGACCTTCTTTCGCAGCTCGACGGTGAATGTCGGCGGCACGCTGTTCGGCACCGACAAGTTCCTGCATTTCTTCCACCTCGGGAAGATCTACCACGCTGCGTACCTCGATGCGCGCGACGAGGGGCTGAGCGAGGCGGCGGCGCTGGCGCGCGCCGTCGAGCTGTCCGCCGGCGCCAACCCCTTCCTGTCGGAGAACGGCTTTCTCGGCACCGTGAGCACCGGCATCCGTTCCAACGCCGATTTGGCGGCGGACTACGCGGGCCTGAAGTTCTTTCGCAATCTCACCGAGCCGGTGCATATCGGCGAGACCCGGCTGCCCCCGATGCTGGTGCGCGACGGGGTTTACTGGCAACTCGGCAACCGCGTGCAACCCGGCTCCGATTTCTTCGCCGCGTTCATCACACCGCACTTCAACGAGGCACTCAATCCGAACGGCTTTCTCGGCCCGATCGGTGAGCGCGTGCAGGCCATGCTGCGCGTGCGCTGTGGCGACCTGCTCGAGTGGTACCGCGACGCACAGGGGCGCGTGCGCACGCGGGCGCAGTTCGAGGCGCTCGAGAAGGCGCTGTCGACCTTCTATGGCGAGCCCTACGGCTATCGAAACGACGGGCCGGACACGGTCAGCATCGCCACGACCTGCTTCGAAAGCGGCGACACGGGCGTCGCAGAGGCCGCCGCGGCCGCGCTGCCGGGCCGCTGGCCGGGCAGCGACCGCTTCGGGCGAACCGAATTGTGGTGGGCGGCGCGCGAAGGCCGCGTCGCGGTCGTGCAGCGGCTGATCGCGGCGGTGGAGAACCCGAACGCGGCCGATATCGACGG
>LJTQ01000169.1 GCA_001303445.1 Betaproteobacteria bacterium SG8_39
TGGGCGATCGGCGACCTCGTGCTGTGGGACAACCGCACCACCATGCACCGGCGCGACGCCTTCGACCCGGCCGCGCGCCGCGTCATGCACCGCACGCAGATCAAGGGCTCGGGCGCGCCGCG
This sequence comes from Betaproteobacteria bacterium SG8_39, assembly GCA_001303445.1. Classification (GTDB taxonomy): domain Bacteria; phylum Pseudomonadota; class Gammaproteobacteria; order Burkholderiales; family SG8-39; genus SG8-39. The sequence continues at coordinate 123 of LJTQ01000169.1, forward strand.
GCGCGCGGCGATTTAACGCGACGTCCGGCTCACTTCGCCTTCGCGCGCAGTGCGCGGCCCGCGCGCTGCACGTCGGCGGATTTGACCCACAGGATCGCCGCCCAGCGCCCGCCGCCCGGGGTCAGCGCCTCGATCGCGGTCACGTTGATGTCGGCGGTCGCGAGCTTGTCGAGGTGCCCGGCGAGCGCCCCGGGACGGTCCTCGCCCTGAATCAGAAAACCGCTTTTTTTCGGCTCGAATGCGAGCCCCGCCTTCTTCACCGCGCTGTTGAACCTGCGCGCGTCGTCGGGTACGACGTCGATCTGCGCCCGCCGCCCGCGCGGAAAGCCGTTGCAGGCGATCAGGTTGATGCCCGCGCTGACCAGTGTCTGCAGCACCTTGAAGGTCTGCCCCGGCCGATCGGGCACCACGATCGAGAAGTACTCCACCTTGCGTATCGTGTCCATGGCGTGACTGCCTCCTCACAGCGCAGGATCGACCTTGCAATGAAAGCGTAGCACCGGCGCCGCGTGCCCGGCGTCCATTATTTGGTTCAAGCACACGGTCAACGCGCTGTCGTTCCGGAACGTGCCAACGAAGCGCATTCGGTCGGGCGCCAGGCTCCAGGGACGCCCACCTACTCCAGCCCCGCCCGCCGCAGCCGCGCGTGCAGGTCGTCCATCTCCTCCAGCATGTCGGCGACCAGCGCAGCGAGCTCGGGCACGGCCTCGAAGTCGCGCTCGAGCGCGTGCATGCGCCGGGCGCGGGAAAGGCTCAGGGCGCTGAAGCGCCACTCGGCGCGCGGCCCCTCGGGCGCCGGGAACAGTCCTTCCTCGATGCGTCCCACGAGCCAGTCGGGCTCGAACGCGCACACCGCGCACAGCTCTTCGAGCGTCAGGCAGCGGCCCTCGAGAACCCGGCCGGTGAGGATGTCTTCGTCGCGCATCGTGCGCCCCTCAGGATGTGCGGCGCGGGTCGAATGCCAGCTCGCGCGCCATGGTCTCGTAGAGTGCCTTCGCCTGCGGCGTCGTCGCCTCGGGCAGCACGACGCGAATCTCGAGCAGCAGATCGCCGGGCGGTTCGCCCGGAATGCCGCGCCCGCGCACCCGCAGCACGCGCCCGCTCTGTGCGCCGGCCGGAATGCGTACCTGCAGCCGGCCGTCGGGCACGTCGACCGGCACCACGCCGCCAAGCGCCGCCTCCCAGGGGGCGACCGGCAGCGCGGCGTGCAGGTCGCGGCCGTCGACGCGGTAGCGCGCGTGCGACCGGAACTGCACTTCGAGCAGCAGGTCACCGGCCTTCGCCTGGCCCGTGCCGGGCGCGCCCTGGCCGGCGAGCCGGATGATCTGCCCGGCATGGATGCCCTTGGGAACCTTCACGTTGAGGGTGCGCGTCTCGAGTGCGACGCGGCCCTGCGAATCGATCTTCGGCACGCGCAGCGCGATCTGGCGCACCGCACCAGCGTAGGCATCCTCGACGTCGAGCAGGATCTTGGCGTGATGGTCCTCGCCGCGCATGCGGAATCCGCCGCCGCGCGCGCCGCCCATGCGGCCGAACAGCTCGGCGAAGAAATCGCTGAAGTCGGCAGCCTCGGCGCCGGAGAACCCGGGACCCGCGAACTCGAAGCCCGCGTCCCAGCCGGGCGGCGGGCGGAACGCCTCGCCCGGTCGGTGGCCGCGGCCGAGCTGGTCGTAGGCGGCGCGCTTTTCGGCATCCGACAGCACGGCGTAGGCCTCGTTGACCTCGCGCATGCGCGCCTCCGCATCCGGCTCCTTGGAGACGTCCGGGTGGTACTTGCGGGCGAGCCTGCGGTAGGCCTTCTTGATCTCGTCGATCGTGGCCTCGCGCGATACGCCCAAGGTCTTGTAGTAGTCCCTGTACTCCACTACGCCACGCGCGTCCTCTCTCGATGGCCGCAGCGGCCAGCGAACAATTCTATGTCGGGGGCGCCCGCCGGAAATTCAAGGGATTGAAACCGCCTCGCGGATTCCCCATCTGTGCGTCATTCGAGGCGCCCGTCCGGTGCCTCGGCTGACGAACCGGAGGACCACGATGGATGTATCGCTTTTCCCGCGCGACATGTTCGCGGAACTGGACCGCCTGCAGCGCCAGATGCAGCAGGCTTTCGAATTTTCCCCGAGCATCCGGGGCTTCGCCCGCGGCGGCTTTCCGGCGCTTAACGTCGGCAGCACGCCGCAGTCGGTGGAGATCTATGCCTACGTACCGGGCGTCGATCCCGCCAGCATCGAGGTCAGCCTCGAGCGGGGCGTGCTCACCGTCTCGGGCGAGCGTGCGTCCGGGCTGAAGGGCCTCGGACCGAAGGACACCGTGCATATCGAGGAGCGCTTCGCCGGCAAGTTCCGCCGCGTGGTGACGCTGAGCGACGACCTCGACCCGGACGCCGTCGAGGCGCACTGCAAGGACGGGCTGCTGCACATCAGCATCAAGCGCAAGGCCGCCGCACAGCCGCGGCGCATCACCATCCAGTAAGTGGAGGACAGGCCATGAACGAGAGCAAGCTGACGCGGGAGGCGCCGCGCGAGGCGCCGGCGCTTCTGCCGCCGGTCGATGTGATCGAGGACGCCGAGGGCATCACGCTGTACGCCGACCTGCCCGGCGTGTCGAAGGAGCGTCTCACGGTGCAGGTCGAGGCCGACACGCTGACCCTCTCCGGGGAGATGGACCTCGCCATGCCGCAGGGCATGGCGGCGACGCACGCCGAGGTCACCCTGCCCGGCTACCGCCGCGTCTTCACCCTGTCGAAGGAGCTCGACGCGCAAAAGCTCTCCGCCGAGCTGAAGAACGGGGTGCTCAAGCTGCGCATCGGCAAAGTGGCGCACGCCCAGCCGCGCAAGGTGCAGATCAAGGTCGACTGAAATCGCCTGCAGCGCCCGGCCGGGCGGTATCCTGACGCTTTCGACCGGGTACCGGGGAGACCGTCCATGAAAGCCGCCCACAACGCCGATCGCGAACCCATCGCCGTGCGCTCGATCGAGGGCGCCGAGGTTTACGGCGAGGCGTTGCAGGTCAAGCCGCTGATCGCGGGCGACGCGATGACGCTGCTCGAGATCCACTACGCGGCGGGCAGCGGCGCGCAGCCGCACGCGCACGATCACGAGTCGGTGATCTACGTCGTGCACGGGCGCATCAAGACCCAGATCGGCACGGAGACACACAGCCTGGGCGCGGGCGATGCCTGCCGCCACCCGGCGGGCGAGACGCACGCCGTGGAGGCGCTCGAGGACACGGTGATCGTCGAGATCAAGTCGCCGCCGCCGCACCTCGGCGATCTGTTCGGCAAGTGAGCCGCGCGACCTCCGGCAGCGGGCGGGGCGTATAGTGGCCCATGAATCGAGCAAACACTGCGCTGACTGACCAGGACTATATCTCCGCTTACCGGAAGCTCGCCGGCCAGTACGAAGACCATCAATTGAGCATGCAGGACTATCTGTCCGCCCTGCAGGACCTGAAGGCGCGCTACCTGAAAGGCAAGCCGAACGCCACCGTACCGCTGGTGACGTAGGACATCGCGTCGCGCTAGGCGCCGCCCAGCCGCTCGTCCGGCGGCGCGATCTCGGTGACCAGGTCGCGCAGCAGAGCCTTGTTGGGCAGCGGCTCGACTTTCATCGGGGCTTCGTGCAGCCGCGCGGTGCAGGCGTACACCGTCTTGCCGTCGATGCGAACCATGCATTCCTTGCAGGTGTTGGCGTTGGTGCAGGAGTAGCGGATCGCGAGCGAGGCGTCGCGGTGCGCGCGGATCCAGCGCAGCGCATCGAGCACCGACTGGCCCGCCTCGCACGGCACCTGCCAGGTTTCCTCGCGCGGCGCCTCGCCCGGGGCGCCCCTGCGGATGACGAGCGTCGCTTTCATTGCGGCACCCCGCGGCGCGCGATGCGCAGCGCACCGCCCTCGAGCGTCAGCACCTGGTTGACGCGCCAGGCCTCGTCCATGCCCGGAAAATCCTCGCGCTGATGCGCTCCGCGGGATTCCGTTCGCGCCAGAGCCGCTGCCGCGACGCATTCGCCCACCCGCGTCATCGTCTCCAGGTCGTGCCAGTCGGCCAGCATCGTGTCGTAGGCCCTGCCTGCCGCCGGCTTCACCGCCACGAGCTCGGCGCGCAGCGCGCGCAGCGCCTCGAGCGCCCGCCGCAGGCCCGCCTCGGTGCGGAACGGACCGACATCGTCCTGCATCGTCGATTGCAGCTGCTCGACCATCGCCGCCGGGTTGAAGTCGACCGCGCCGCGGCCCTGCCGCAGGCGCTCGGTTTCCGCGGCAAACGCCGCGCCGTCGGCGCGCGCCGCGTTGCGCGCGGCATGCGCCGCCGCCGCTTCGCCCGCGACGCGGCCGAACACCAGCGCCTCGGTAATCGCGTTGCCCGACAGGCGATTCGCGCCGTTCGCGCCGCCCACCGCCTCGCCTGCGGCGTAAAGGCCCGGCACACGCGTCGCCATCGCCGCGTCCACCCGCACGCCGCCCATGTGATAGTGCGCGATCGGTGCCACCTCAACCGCCTGCCGGGTGAGGTCGATGCCGTTTTCCGCGAGACGGTCGATCACCGGGCCGCCCGCGCCACGCAGCTCGGCTTCCGAGCAATGCTCGAACGACAGGTAGGCACCGCCATGCGGCGAGCCGCGCCCGGCCTCGACTTCCTTGAGGATGGCGTAGGTCGCAACGTCGCGCGTGACGATGTAGCGCCCCTCGTCCTTCGAGCCGTACTGGTCGATGAACTCCTCGCGCCGCCCGTTGAGCAACCGCCCGCCGAGCTTGTAGCGGAACGGGTCCCACATGATCGGGTCCATGCCGACCAGCCGTGGCGCGAGGTGGCCGATGGGGAAGAACTGCACGAACTCCATGTCGATCAGCTCGGCGCCGGCCGCCAGCGCCAGCGCATAGCCGTCGCCCATCATGTTGGCCGAGGCGCTGTTGCGGCGGTACATGCGCGTCAGGCCCCCGGTGGCGGCGATCGTCGCGCCCGCGGCGATCGACACCGGCTGGCCGCTCGACAGGTGCAGCGCAGTGGCGCCGACGCACGCGCCGTCACGCAGCGCCAGCGCGGTGACCAGCAGGTCACCGACACGGCGGATCTCCGGGATGCGGTTGAGCTGCGTGCGCAGCGTCTTCGACACCGCCGGGCCGGTGTTGAGGAAATCGACATACACGCAGCGCGGGCGGTCGTGTCCCGGCGCAAAGGCGCGCTTGAAGGCGCCGTTTTCGCGCGCCCAGCCGACACCCCAGGCGTCCATCTCGCGGATGCGCGCCGGACCTTCCTCGCACAGCAGGCGCGCGATCGCCGGGTCGCACAGCCCTCGCCCCGCGGCGAGCGTGTCGGCGTAATGATGCGCGGGATCGTCGAGCCCGTCCTCCTCCAGCCCGACGGCGACCGTCATCTGCGCCATCACCGTCGCGCCGCCGCGGCCGATCAGGCTGCGATCGGCGAGAATCACCTTGCGTCCGCGGCGGGCCGCCTCGATCGCCGCGTACATGCCGGCGCCGCCCGAGCCGATGACCAGGACGTCGGTGCTGAGCTGCGGGGCGCTATCCGCGCTTGATCGAGGCATCGACTCGAGTGTAGCGTCAAACCCGCTGACCGACAGCAAGGGGGAGAATGAAATGACTGCCCGTTTCATCGTGCGCGCACAGGTCGCGGACACGGCCGTGGAGGACGACTTCGACCATTGGTACCAGAACGAGCACCTGCCGGACGCGCTCAAGGCCTTCCACGCGCAGCGCGCCTGGCGCGGCTGGAGCGAGGTGGAGCCCTCGGTGCACTACGCCGTCTACGAATTCGACGACGTCGAGGTCGCGCGCGCCGTCCCGGGTTCGGCGGCGCTCAAGCGCCTGGTGGCCGAGTTCGACCGCATGTGGGGCGACAAGGTCACGCGCAGCCGGGACATCGTCGACGTGGTGCAGACCCTCGACGGCTGAGGGCGGGAACGCCGGCTACCCTCGACCCTTCGCTTTCGGATCGAGCACTTCGGACGAGATTTCCCGCTTGGCGAGCTCGCTGCCGAGCTTGTGGCGCAGGAACGCGCCGCTGGTGTAGCGCTTCACGCTCAGGTAATAGGTCTGCTCGACGCGTTTGACGAGCTCGATGTACTCGTCGAACACGTCATCGTCGCAGACGAAGCGCTCGTAGTTGACGATGGAATGCACGCGCTTGCCCAGCGGGCCGAGCAGCGTGTCGACCGCGTCGCCAATCGCCTTGAGGTCCTGCGGATCGCGAATCCGCAGGCCGGCGTAGTTCATATAGACGGTGTTGGTCTTCTCGTCGTAGCTGAGGCGATCCTCCATGCGCAGATCGAGCATCCGTTCGCGCAGCCGCATCGGCGCGTTGCGAAATACCGCCGGGTCCATCTCGCGCGGCCCGTCGATCAGCGGACGAAACGGCAGGCGCGCCAGGATGTCGCGCTGCAGGTCGATTCCGGGCGCCACCTCGACCACCGCCAGTCCCTGCGCCTCCAGGCGGAAGACGCAGCGCTCGGTCACGAACAGCACGTCCTGCCCGGCGTGTCGCGCAGTGTCGGCGCTGAACGTGATCTGCCCGATGCGCTCGACGAATTTAGAAGTCCGGCCTTCCTTGATGATCCGCAGCCGGCCGTCTTCGACCTGCACCTCCAGGCCGCCGGAACTGAAGGTCCCCATGAACACCACCTTCTTGGCGTTCTGGCTGATGTCGATGAAGCCGCCGCAG
>LJTQ01000019.1 GCA_001303445.1 Betaproteobacteria bacterium SG8_39
CTCGGCGGCGAGCACGGGGTCGCTCGACTCGAAGCGCTGCGCGGCGCGCGCGTGCAGCTGCCGGCGGCGCGCGCGCAGCAGCGATTCGTAGACGCCGTTGCGGATCAGCGCGTGGCTGAACAGAAACCCGTCTTCCACCGGTCGCACCAGGAAATGGGCGACCAGCGCGCTGCAGTCGTAGGCCGGATCTTCGATCAGGTGGCGCAGCGCCTCGAGCGAGAAGCGCTGGCCGAGCACCGCGGCCGCCTGGACTGCCTGCTTGTGGGGTGCCTCGAGCCGGTCGAGGCGGGCATGGACGAGCGACTGGATCGAGCCCGGCAGGCTCGCCTGGCCAGCTTCGTCGGCATTGAGCAGCAGCTGCTCGAGGAACAGCGGGTTGCCCGCGGCGCGCTGCACGCATTCCGTTCGGCCTCGTCACCTGCGAGCGGAACGAGATTAATGCCGGTGGTCGGCACGCCGTGCAGGGCGCTACGCCAGGGACCCGCGGTGGGGTCGTTCTCGAAGCGCGTGGAGGCGATCAGCAGCAGCGGCTGGGACTGGGTGAGCGCCGCGACCGCGGCAAGGCGATCGAGCGTCAGGGCGTCGGCCCAGTGCACGTCTTCGACCAGCAGGAGGAGGGGGCCGCGCACGCCGGCCGCACGCACGAGGTCGCAGAATGTGTCGCGCACCCCGCGTACGCGCGCCTCGCGCGACAGCGCGGCGTAGATCGCGCGCTGCGCGGGCGGCGGCTCGATGTCGAGCAGCACGCAGACGAACATCTCGTTCTCGGGGGCGGTCATTCCGTCGCCGCAGGCGTCGTGTGCCGCCGCAGCGCGCGCGGTCTCGTCCGCCTCGGGCGGAAGTCCGAGCAGCCCGCGTGCCAGGCTGCGCACCGCGTCGCGCCCGGTCTCGGCGCCGAAATCGAGGATCAGCGCGCTGTGGCAGGCGAAACCGCCCGCTGCGGCGCGCGTCTGGAATTCGCCGAGTAAGCGTGTTTTGCCGATACCCGGGTCGCCGCGCACGACAATGACGCGGCCGCGGCGGAGCTCACGGCAGGTGCGTAACAGCGCATCGAACTGCTGCACCTCCTCGGTGCGCCCGACAAAAGGACGCCCCGCGTCGGCCCGGCTGCGCGCGCCACGGACGCGGTAGGGCACCACCGGCTGCTGCTTGCCCTTCACGCTCACCGCCTCGCCCGGCTCGGCATCGAACAGCGCAGAGATCTCGCGCCAAGTGTCGGCGCCGACGACCACCTCGTCGTCGGCGGCGAGCGACCGCAGCCGCGCAGCGGTGTTGACCGTGTCGCCGGTGACCGTGAACTGGCCGGCGCGCGCGTCGCTGCGTCGCACGACGACCAGCCCTGTGCTCGCCCCGGTATGCATGCCGAGCGCGCAGCCGATGCGTGGCGCGAGCTCTTCGCTGATGGCGCGCACCGCCGCGTGCAGCTCGAAGGCGGCGTGCACCGCGCGCCCCGGGTCGTCGCGTCGCGCCACCGGCACGCCGTACAGCGCCATGATCTCGTCGCCGACGAACTGGTTCACCGTGCCGCCGTGGCGCTCGACGATGGCGAGCGCCTCGCGCTTGATGCGCGCCATGATCGCCTCGACTTCCTCCGGGTCGAGGCGCTCGTTGAGGGCGGTGTAGCCCGAGAGGTCGGAAAATGCGACGGTGGCGTGGCGCCGCTCGCCGTCTTCTTCGGCCGGCAGCGCAGGTTCCTTGGTCGGAGTTGTGGCGGCGGTGGTCAGCGCATGCCCGCAGGCGGTGCAGAAGCGCAGCTCGGGCGTCACGGGCTCGTTGCACGCCGGACAGCGGACGGCGAGCGAAGCGCCGCACTGGCCGCAAAAGCGGGCCTTGGGCGGGTTCTCGAATTGACAGGCAGTGCAGTGCATCGGGTTGCTGTCCAGTGAGGCGACGCAGGCGCAGCGGCCATGGCTCCGCGCGAACCGCTGAAACGATACACTGCATCGGACCTCGACGCGGTGCCGATACAATGCACGCCATGAATGCGCCTCTGCAGACTGCTCTGAGCATCAACGCCGCGCGCTACTGGCAGAGCGTCGAGCGCTCGGCCGAGATCGGCCTCGGCCGCCCCGGCGGCCTGGCGCGCGTCGCGCTATCCGACGCAGACCGCGAGATGCGCGACCTGTTCGCCGCCTGGTGCCGCGAAGCGGGCTGCGCGGTCACGGTCGACCAGGTCGGCAATATGTTCGCGCGGCGCGCGGGGCGCGACGCCTCGGCTGCGCCGGTGGTCGTGGGCAGCCATCTCGACACCCAGGTGAACGGCGGGCGCTACGACGGCATCGTCGGCGTGCTTGCCGGGCTCGAGATCGTGCGCACGCTGAACGACCGCGGCATCGAGACGCAGCGGCCGATCGAGGTGGTCAACTGGACGAACGAGGAGGGCGCGCGCTTCTCGCCGCCGATGATCGCCTCCGGCGCCTTCGCCGGCGCGCACGCGCTCGACTGGGTGCTTGACCGGCACGACGACGATGGCAAGCGCTTCGGCGACGAGCTGGCGCGCATCGGCTACGCGGGAACGGCGCCGGTCGGCGGACGCGCGCTCGATGCCTATTTCGAGCTGCACATCGAGCAGGGGCCGCTGCTCGACCGGGCGGGGGTCGACGTCGGCGTGGTCACGCACGGCTACACCGCGCACGGCTTCATCGTCGAGGTCGCCGGCGAGACTGCGCATACCGGACCCTGGCCGATGGACAAGCGGAAGAATGCGCTGGTTGGCGCCTCGATGCTCGCGGTGGCGGTAAACGACATCGGCTGGAAATACCACCCGAGCGGCGGCAAGGGCACCGCGGCGCGCATCGTCGCCTGGCCGAACAAGCCCGGCATCCTGTCGGACTGGGCGCAGTTCACCGGTGACGTGCGCCACGAGGAGCCGCAGACGGCGCAGGCCATGCTCGACGAATTCCATGCCGCGATGACCGAATGCGCGCGGCGCGCCAACGTCGACATGAAGCTGCTCGACGCCTGGACCTGGAACGCCGACCTGTTCGACAGGTCATGCATTGCGCTGGTGCGCGATACGGCCGCGGCGCTCGGCCTGCCGTCGATGGACATCGCCTCCCAGGCGGGGCACGATGCCTACTTCGTCGCCCGCGTCGCGCCGACCGCGATGATCTTCACGCCCTGCACGGACGGCATCACGCACAACAATCACGAGCACGCGACGCTCGAGCGCACGCTGCCGGGGGTGAACGTGCTGGCGAACGCTGTCGCGCAACGGGCGAATCGTTAGGCGCGACACGGGGGCAGACCCCCTTTTGGATCAATCAGGGGCCTACGATCAGCTCGCAAGGGGTCTGACCCCATCATCGCACCCAAGGAGGCAACCCATGGTGTCACCCGTCGATCCCAACAACGTCTTGATGACCGGCGAGAACTCGTTCATCCGCCTGAGCGCGGATGGTGGCAAGACGCAGTCGGACCGCATCAGCCACTGGCGCGTGCTGTGGTGCCCCGCGGGCGCGGGGCATGCGCTGTTCGTACAAAGCACGCTCACCGACGGCGCGGTGCAGGTGTATGCCGACAACGAGGCCGTCGCGCGCTGGCTGCAGTCGACGATCGAATCGCTGCTTTATCCGGCGTTCGCCGATACCCGGCTGCCGGTGGCGCAGGCGGCGTTTGCGCGCCACGGCGACATTGCCAGCGGCGCGCGCGAAGAGGTCACCGCATCCGGCGCCAAGATCGTGCTGGGGTGGCAGGATTTTCTGGCGCCGTTCGTGCTGCACGTGCCGCCCGGATTCAACGACCGGCCAATCGGCGTGTTCAGCACCTTCTTCCCGGCGCGCACGGCGCGCGTCGAGCGCAATGGCCGCGCCGCGCCGGGCACGCCCTGGCCGGAGCGGCGCGGGGAGCGCGAGTCTTCGAGCGCCTGCCTGGCCTGGTCGGAGACCTGGGTGAAGCCGGGCTAACTCGACAGGTAGATGTCGCGGTAGCCGACATAGACCGAGGCGGTCATCACCGGGCCGAGCGCCAGCCAGCCGAGGCCGAACGGGATCGACGCGACGATGCCGAGCAGCATGCCGACGATGCCGTAGATCAGGAACGGCACGATGTTCTTCAGGCAGCCGAAGAAGCTCGCCTTCATCGCGTCCATGGCGCCGAGCTGGTGGAACACCACCAGCGCGGGCGCGAACCACATCGCCATGTAAAGCGGCAGCATGAGCGCAAGCCCGATCAGCACCGCGAGCAGAACGCCGGTGGCGCCGGCAGCGCCGACCGCAGCCGGATCGGGGCCGCCCGGGGAGCCCATCAGCATCGTGCCGACGCCGACGCCCGCGACCAGCCCGATGACCACCGCGGCGATGACCATCCCCGCCAGGTAGATCACACCGACGAGCACCAGCTGTCCCATCTGGTTTGAGAAGCCCGCAAAGAGGTGGCCGAAGGTCAGCGCGCCCCCCCGGTCGACCTCGCGCGCGCCGAGCATCAATCCGCCGGCGATCACCGGCCCGAACAGGAAAATGGCGAGCTGTCCCAGCACCGGAATCAGTGATGCCACGACGATGATGATGAAGGTGACCACGATCAGCCCGATCCACATTCCGACCTGGCGCGTGAACAGCGGCCAGGCCCGGGTCCACCAGTCGAGTCCTGCGCCCGCTGGCCTGGCGTTGCCTTCGCGAATGAACGCGGCATCGGGCGAGGGGGTTGGTAGCGGTTCGTTCATGGCATTCCTCCCTTGGGCGAGGGGCTATCTTAGCCCGGCCCCGTAGTGCGATTCGCTAAAATCGCGGTTTGAGCGCCTGTCGGGTTTGACGGCGCCGCGTCTTATCAGGGAGTCCCCGCATGCCCCAGATCAGCAACCGCGCGAGCCACCTCGGCACCGAGAACGCCTTCGTCGTACTCGCTGAAGTCAATGCGCTCGCGCGCACGGGCAAAGACATCATCAGCTTCTGTATTGGCCAGCCCGATTTCCCCGCGCCGGAGAACGTGCAGGCGGCTGCGATCCGCGCCATCCAGTCCGGCAAGCATGGCTACACGCCCTCGGCCGGCATCGACGAGCTGCGCGAGGCGGCGGCGAAGTACATGGCCGGACTGCGCGGTGGCCTGCCGATCCGGGCGGCCGATGTCGTCGTCGGGGCGGGTGCGAAGCCGTTCATCGCCTACGCGATCCTGTCGACCACCGACTATGGCGCCGGCGACGAGGTGATCTACCCGAATCCGGGATTCCCGATCTACGAGTCGCAGATCGCGGCCAACGGTGCGGTTCCGGTGCCGATCCATCTGCGCGAAGCGCGCAGCTTCGGCTTCGACCCGGCCGAGCTCGAGCGGCTGATCACGCCGCGCACCAAGTTGCTGATCCTCAACACGCCGCACAACCCGACCGGCGGATTGCTTTCGCGCGCGGACCTCGAGGCGATCGCCGCGATTCTGCGCAAGCATCCCCAGGTCTGGGTCTACGCCGACGAGATCTACTCGCGGCTGGCCTACGCCGGCGAGTTCTTCTCCATCGCACAGCTGCCCGGGATGTACGAGCGCACGATCATCTCCGACGGCGCCTCGAAGACCTGGGCGATGACCGGCTGGCGTATCGGCTTCACCTCGAATCCAGTGCTGGCGCCGGTGTTCACGCGCTGGATCACCAACACCGAATCCTGCGCTTCGCAGATTTCGCAGTGGGCCGCGGTCGAGGCGATCACCGGGCCGCAGGACGCGGCCGAGCGCATGCGCGCCGAGTTCCTCGCACGGCGCGACCTCATCGTGCGGCTGCTGAACGAGGTACCCGGGGTGAGCTGCCAGGTGCCGGGCGGCGCGTTTTACGTCTGGCCGAACGTGACCGAGGCCTGTCGCCGGATCGGCGCGGCGGACTCCGAGGAGTTCAGGAAGCGGCTGCTGAACGAAGCCGGGGTGGCCTTGCTGGCCGACATTCACTTTGGCGCGCGGGTGCCCGACGAGGGTCAGCACGTGCGCTTTTCCTATGCCGCGTCGCAGGCCGCGATCGAGAAGGGCGTCACCCGAATGGCCGATTTCATCCGCGCGAATTCGCGCAGGGCTGCATGAGCGATTGGAAGGCGTCGGTGACGGTGGCCGCCGTCATCGAGGCGGACGGCCGATTTCTGCTTGTCGAGGAGATCCACGACGGCCGGCACGTGCTCAACCAGCCGGCGGGCCATCTCGATCCGGGCGAGAGCCTGGTCGAAGCCTGTGTGCGCGAGGTCATGGAAGAGACTGCGCACCGCTTCATGCCCGAGGCGCTGGTGGGCGTGTACCGCTATGTCTATGCGCCGCAGGACATCACCTTTCTGCGCTTCACCTTCAGCGGCCGCTCGGAGGGTGCCGAGCCCGACCGGGCGCTCGACCAGGAGATCGTTCGCACGCACTGGCTGACGCGCGAGGAGATCGCGGCGCGCAGCGCCGAGCATCGCACGCCGCTGGTGATGCAGTGCATCGAGGACCATCTCGCGGGGCGGCACTTTCCGCTCGCCGTGCTGTCGAAAGAGTTTTCCTGAGATTTTCAGGACGCATCGGATGAGCGGGAACGCGCAGCGTATTGTCGTAGGCATGTCGGGCGGGGTCGATTCCTCCGTCGCGGCGTGGCTGCTCAAGCGCGCGGGCTACGACGTCGTCGGCTTGTTCATGAAGAACTGGGAGGACGACGACGACGACGCGTATTGCTCGACGCGCCAGGACCTGGTCGATGCCGCGGCGGCGGCCGACGTGATCGGCATCCCGCTCGAGGCGGTGAACTTCGCCGCCGAGTACAAGGAACGGGTCTTCGCGACCTTCCTCGCCGAGTACGCTGCCGGGCGCACGCCGAACCCGGACGTGCTGTGCAACGCGGAGATCAAGTTCAAGGCCTTTCTCGACCACGCGCTGCGGCTGGGCGCCGAGCGGATCGCGACCGGGCACTACGCGCAGCTGCGCGCGCGGGGCGGACTGACCGAACTGCTGCGCGGCGCAGACCGGGCGAAGGACCAGAGCTACTTCCTGCATCGTCTGACCCAGGCCCAGCTGGCGCGCGTGCTGTTTCCGGTGGGCGCGTTGAAGAAGACGGAGGTCCGTCGCATGGCGCAGGAGGCAGGGCTGCCGAACCACGCAAAAAAGGACTCGACCGGCATCTGCTTCATCGGCGAGCGGCCGTTCCGCGAATTTCTCAACCGCTACCTGCCGCACGCGCCGGGGCCGATCGTCACTGACGACGGACGCAGGGTCGGCGAGCACGTCGGGCTCGCGTTCTACACGCTTGGTCAGCGCAAGGGCATCGGCGTCGGCGGCCGGCGCGGCGCCTCCGGCGAGGCCTGGTACGTCGCGCGCAAGGCGTTGGAGACGAACACGCTGACCATCGTGCAGGGGCACGACCACCCGCTGCTGATGAGCCGTGCGCTCGAGGGGCTGGAGGCGAGCTGGGTCGCGGGGGTGGCGCCGACGGCGCCATCGCGGCACACGGCGATGACGCGCTACCGCCAGGCGGCTGCGGCCTGCACGCTGCTGCGCTCCGGGGGCGCTGCCGTGTCGGTCCGCTTCGACGCGCCGCAATGGGCGGTGACGCCGGGGCAGTCGGTGGTGCTGTACGACGACGAGGTCTGCCTCGGTGGCGCGATCATCAGCGGTACCCACGGCGCGGGGCTCGCGTCGACCGAGCCTTCACTCGACGCGGTCGGCTGAGCGCGCCCGGCGTACGCCCAGCCGGGCGCTCAGGCCGTCGGTGCCGTGGCGATGAAGGCCGCGCGTTTGGACAGCTTGGCGAAATGCCGCGCCAGTTTGGGGTATTTCCCCAGCCAGTCGATGTCTCCCGGCTTGCGGAAGTCGAGCCAGCCGAGGCAGCAACCGACCGCGATGTCGGCGAGCGTGTACCTGTCGTAGTGGCACCAGTTGCGTTCGTCGAGCTCCTCGGCCATCTGTAAAAGACCGCGCTCGGCTTTGCCGACCTGACGCGCGATCCAGCTGGCACTGCGCTCATGCGTCGGACGCATACTCTCGAGGCGCGCGAGCACGGCGGCGTCGAGCACGCCGTCAGCGAGTGCCTCCCAGCGGCGCACGGCGATGCGCTCGCGGTTGCCCTTCGGGATGAGGCGCCGGATCGGCGAAATGTTGTCGAGAAATTCGACGATGACGCGCGAATCGTAGAGCGGCGTGTTGTCGTCGAGCAGCAGCACCGGAATCTTGCCCAGCGGATTGTGGGCCATCGCGGCGTGTTCGGCCTGCATCACGTCGATCAGCTCGAGCTCGCAGTCCATCCGTTTCTCACTGAGCACGATACGCACCTTGCGTGCGTAGGGGCTGGTGAGCGAGGCGAAAAGCTTCATTGCGGGAGCATGGTGCGCGCGTCGACTGGGCCGCGGATTATACCGTCGCGGCTCGATGCTCAGCGCAAAACCGTGTGAACCAGGCGGCGCAGCGCGGGGATCACATCGATCTCGAACCACGCGTTGCGCCGCACCCAGGCCCTGTTGCGCCAGCTCGGATGCGGCAGCGGAAAATAGGCCGGCCCGTATTCGCGGTACGCCTGCACGGTTGCAGCGAGCGTCGCTTTGCGCGCCGCACCGAGGTAATGCGCCTGTGCGTACTGTCCGACGAGCAGCGTGAGGCGTACCTCGGGCAGCGCGGCGCGAAAGCGCGGATGCCACAGCGGTGCGCACTCCGGTCGCGGCGGCAGGTCGCCGCCATCGACGGTGCCCGGATAGCAGAGTCCGGTCGGCAGAATCGCGATGCGCGACGCGTCGTAGAACGCCGCGCGATCCAGCGCGAGCCAGCTGCGCAGCGTGTCGCCCGAGGGGTCGTTCCAGGGCACGCCGGTTTCGTGCACCCGTCGCCCGGGCGCCTGGCCGACGATCATCAGGTGCGCGCCACGGCCGACCCGGAACACCGGCTTGGGTGCCTGCGGCAGCGAGGCCGCGCACAGGCGGCAGGCGCGTGCTTCGCGCACGACATGCTCGAGGCTGACGCGTTGAACAGGGGCCACGGCTTATAATGCCACTCATGCCTTCGCCGCTCAGCGCGCTCTCTCCGCTCGATGGGCGGTACGCAAAGACACTCGATCCCTTGCGGGCGTATTTCAGCGAGCACGCGCTGATCCGCTACCGCGTGCGTATCGAGCTCGCCTGGCTGCAGATGCTTGCTGCCGAGCCGCGCATACGTGAGCTCAGGCCCTTCGCGCGTGGGACGCGCGCGACGCTGCGACGGCTGGTCGCGGCTTTTTCCGAGCGCGATGCCGAGCACATCAAGAACATCGAGGCCGAGACGAATCACGACGTCAAGGCGATCGAATACTGGCTGCGCGGCAAGCTCGCCGCCAACGCTGAAATCGAGCGCGCGCTCGAATTCATCCACTTCGCCTGCACGTCGGAGGACATCAACAACCTGTCCTACGCGCTGATGCTCGCCGAGTCGCGCGAGCAGGTGATGCTGCCGCGGCTCGATGCGCTGACGGAGGTGCTCGCCACGCTGGCGCGGCGCCACGCGCGGCTGCCGATGCTCTCGCGCACCCACGGCCAGCCCGCGTCGCCGACCACGCTCGGCAAGGAGCTGGCGAACGTGGTGAGCCGCCTGCGCCGCGCCCGTGCGCGTATCGCGGCGGTCAGCCTGCTCGGCAAGATGAATGGTGCGGTGGGCAACTACAACGCGCACCTCGTCGCCTACCCCGGGATCGACTGGGAGCGGCTGTGCCGGCGCTTCGTCGGCCGACTCGGGCTCGAGTTCAATGCCTATACCATCCAGATCGAGCCGCACGACTCGTTTGCCGAGTTGTTCGATGCCTATGCCCACGCCAACACCGTGCTGCTCGATCTCGACCGCGACCTGTGGGGCTACATCGCGCTCGGCTACTTTCGCCAGCGGCTGAAGGCGGGCGAGGTCGGCTCGTCGACCATGCCGCACAAGGTCAACCCGATCGACTTCGAGAATTCAGAGGGCAACGTCGGTGTTGCCAATGCCCTGCTGCGCCATCTCGCCGAGAAGTTGCCGGTGTCGCGCTGGCAGCGCGACCTGTCGGATTCGACCGCACTGCGCAACGTCGGTGCCGCGCTCGGTCACACGCTGCTGGCCGTCGTGGCCTGCCAGCGCGGCCTCGGCAAGCTCGAGGCGGACCCCAAGCGGCTCGCCGAGGACCTCGAGGCGAACTGGGAGGTGCTCGCCGAGGCGGTGCAGCAGGTGATGCGCCGACACGGCGTGCCGGACGCCTACGAGCAGCTCAAGGCGCTCACCCGCGGCCGGCGCCTCGATCGGCGCCAGTTCGCCGCATTCGTCCGGCGACTGAAGATTCCCCAAGCGGCGAAGAAGCGCCTGCTCGCGCTCACGCCGGCCGGATATACGGGGAAGGCCGCCGAACTGGCGCGGAGGATTTAAGCACGGCTTCGGGGTCAGACCCCTCAGACCACCGCGCCTTCGTTCTCGTCCCGCTTAGACTTCCGCTCCCGCACGAACTGGGCGCGCGAGACGCGCAGCCACATGAGCAGCGGGCTGGCGACGAACACCGAGGAGTAGATCCCGAACAGGATGCCGATTGTCAGCGCGAGGGCGAAGTAGTACAGCGCCGGGCCGCCGAACATCAGCATGGTCAGCGCCATGATCTGCGTCGACCCGTGGGTGATGATCGTGCGCGAGATGTTCGCGGTAATCGCGCTGTCGAGGATCTCGGGTACCGAGGCGCGGCGCATCTTGCGGAAGTTTTCGCGCACCCGGTCGAAGACGACCACCGACTCGTTCACCGAGTAACCGAGAATCGCGAGCACCGCGGCGAGCACCGGAAGCGAGAATTCCCACTGGAAGGCGGCGAAAAACCCGACGATGATCACCACGTCGTGCAGGTTGGCGATGATCGCGGACAGCCCGAACTTCCACTCGAAGCGCAGTGCCAGGTAGGCGACGATGCCGAGCGCCGTGACCAGCAGCGCGAGCGCGCCGTACTCCGCCAGCTCCTCGCCGACCTGCGGGCCCACGAATTCGACGCGTCGTACCTCGGCCGACGCGTTGGCCGCGCGCAGGATCTTCTCGACGTGCTGCGACAGCGCTGCCGAGGACTGGTCCTTCGCGATCGGCATGCGAATCAGCACGTCGCGCGAGGAGCCGAAGTTCTGCACTTCGGCCTTGAGGCCGGCCTTGTCGAGCGTGCGGCGGACTTCCTCGACGTTCGCCGACTGCGCGTAGGAGACCTCCATCAGCGTCCCGCCGGTGAACTCGATGGAAAAGTTCAGGCCGCGGAAGACAATGAAGGCGACTGCGGCGATGAAGGTGGCGATCGAGATGATATTGAACGCCAGCGCAAAGCGCATGAACGGAATGACGCGGCGGATCTTAAAAAACTCCATGGCTCAGCTCCGCGTCATTTCCACGCCGTGTTGCCGATCGAAAGCTTGGCCACGCGGCGCCGGTGTCCATAGACGACGTTGACGATGCCACGCGACACGGTGACGGCCGAGAACATCGAAGTGAGAATGCCGAGGCAGTGCACCACCGCGAAGCCGCGCACCGGCCCCTGGCCGAAGGCGAGCAATGCGATCCCTGCGATCAGCGTGGTGATGTTGGAGTCGAAGATCGTGCCCCAGGCGCGTTCGTAGCCCGTTGCGATCGCGGCCTGCGGCGTCGCTCCGCTGCGCAACTCCTCGCGGATGCGCTCGTTGATCAGGACGTTGGCGTCGATCGCCATGCCGAGCGTGAGCGCGATCGCGGCGATGCCCGGCAGCGTCAGCGTTGCCTGCAGCAGCGAGAGCAGTGCGATCAGCAGCAGCAGGTTGACCGCGAGCGAGGCGGAGGAGATCACGCCGAACAGCAGGTAGTACAGGGACATGAAGATGACGATCGCGACGAATCCCCAGCGCGTCGCGTTGAAGCCCTTCTCGATGTTCTCGCGACCGAGGCTCGGCCCGACGGTGCGCTCTTCGACGATCTCCATCGGTGCGGCGAGCGAGCCGGCACGCAGCAGCAGCGCAACGTCGTTCGCCTCGGTGGTGGTCATGCGGCCGGAGATCTGCACGCGGCCGCCGCCGATCTCGCTGCGGATCACCGGCGCCGTGATCACCTCGGCGCTGCCCTTCTCGATGAGCAGTATGGCCATGCGCTTGCCGACGTTCTCGCGCGTGACGTCGCGGAAAATGCGCGCACCCACGCCGTCGAGCGTGAGGTGCACGGCGGGCTCGTTGGTCTGCGAGTCGAAGCCGGGCTGCGCGTCGGTCAACCGGTCGCCGGTGAGCACCACCTGCTTCCTGACCAGCAGTGGCGCGCCGCTGCGCTCGACGTAGTACTCGGTGCCGAACGGCGGGTTGCCTGCTTTGGCTGTCGCCAGGTTTTCGGCGGTCATCTTCTCCTCGTCGACCATGCGCACCTCGAGGCTCGCGGTGCGCCCGAGAATGTCCTTCGCCTTGGCGGTGTCCTGCACGCCGGGCAGCTGGACCACCACGCGGTCGGCGCCCTGCTGCTGGATCACCGGCTCGGCGACGCCGAGTTCATTGATCCGGTTGTGCAGGGTGGTGATGTTCTGCTTGAGGGCGTATTCCTGCGTGCGCTTGAGTGCCTGCGGCTTGAGCGAGGCGACGAGCTGGACGGCCTGGCCATCGTCGCGCTCGACAAGCGCGAGATCCGGGAAGCTGGCAAGGATGTGCGCGCGTGCGCGGTCGCGTTCTTCCGCGTCGCGGAAGCGCATGCGCAGGGTCTGACCTTCACGCCCGATGCCGCCGTGACGAATGCGCTTCTCGCGCAGCTGCGTGCGCAGGTCGCCTGCCAGGCTTTCGAGGCGCTTGGTGACAGCGCCTTCCATGTCGACCTGGAGCAGGAAATGGACGCCGCCGCGCAGGTCCAGGCCGAGGTACATCGGCAGCGCGCCGATCGCCGTCAGCCAGCCGGGCGAGGACGACAGCAGGTTCAGCGCCACGATGTAGGCCGGGCTGGCCGGGTCCGGATTCACCGTCTTGTCGATGAGGTCCTTCGCCTTGAGCTGCGTGTCCGGGTCGGCGAAGCGCACCCGCACGCTGTTGGGGTCGAGCAGCGCGCCGGTGTAGGCCACGCCCGCCGACTTGAGCGCCGCCTCGATCTTCTCCAGCAGCGCGGCATCGACCTTGATCGTCGCCTTGCCGCTCGAGACCTGCACGGCAGGCGACTCGCCGAAGAAATTCGGCACCGTGTAAACGAATGCGACGACGACGCAGAGCGCGATCAGCGCGTATTTCCAGACGGGAAAGCGGTTCATGAGGTGCGGTTCCGGCGCGGAGTGCACGTGCACCGCGCGCAGTGGCGCGGCGCACGTTCTGGCGCGTTGCCTATTTGATGCTCTTGATCGTGCCTTTCGGCAGCAGGGTCTGCACCGCCGCTCTCTGCACGCTGATCTCGGTGTTGGGCGCCACCTCGAGCGAGACGTAGGCCTCGCCCATTTCGGAGATCTTGCCGACGACACCGCCTGAGGTGACGACCTCGTCGCCTTTCTGCAGCCCCTCGACCATCGTGCGGTGTTCCTTCTGCCGCTTGATCTGCGGGCGGATCATGATGAAGTACAGCAGGACGAACATCAGGACGATGGGCAGCAAGGTCACGAGGCCGCCATCGCCTGCGCCGCCTCCCGATGCTTGCGCGAATGCGGGGGAGATCAGCACCGATAACTCCTTGGAATGTCAGGAAAAGCGCAAAATTATAGCATTGCGCGCGGCGAGGACGCCTCCGGTCGGCGGCAGGCGTTGCGTCCCGTCGAGCAGCGCGCCGCCGCGCATGCCTCGCCGCCCGAGGCCTGCCGCGGTATCCGCGTCGAGGCCCGCGCGCTCATTCGCGCTCAGGACCGCTCGCGACCGAGCTCGACGTGGTGCGACGCGCGGCCAGCAGCTGCGTGGCGACCGCGTCAAGCTGCCCGTCCTCAATCGCCGCGCGCAGCGTGCGCATCAACTCCTGGTAATAGTGCAGGTTGTGTAGCGTGTTCAGCCGCGCGCCGAGGATCTCATTCGCGCGCTGCAGGTGGTGCAGATAGGCGCGGCTGAAGTTGCGGCAGGTGGCGCAGGCGCAGTCCGGATCGAGCGGACCGGTGTCGTCGCGATGCCGCGCGTTGCGGATCTTGATGTCGCCGTGGCGCGTGAACAGCCAGCCGTTGCGCGCATTGCGCGTCGGTAGCACGCAGTCGAACATGTCGATGCCGGCGCGCACCGCCTCGATGATGTCCTCTGGCGTGCCCATGCCCATCAAGTAGCGCGGACGGTCGGCGGGCAGGCGCGGTGCGGTATGCGCCAAGATGCGCCGCCGGTCGCTTTTCGGCTCGCCGACCGACAGGCCGCCGACCGCGTAGCCGTCGAAGCCGATCGCCTGCAGGCCCTCGAGCGAGGCGTCGCGCAGATCCTCGTGCATGCCGCCCTGCACGATGCCGAATAACGCATTGCGCGTACCGAGCTGCGACCACGCCGCCTTGGAACGTGCGGCCCAGCGCAGCGACAGCTGCATCGAGCGTTCCGCGGCCTTCGGCGTGACGGGGTAGGGCGTGCATTCGTCGAACACCATGGCGATGTCGGACGCCAGCACGGCCTGAATTTCCATCGACACTTCCGGCGTCAGCAACAGGCGGTCGCCGTTCACCGGCGAGGCAAAGCGCACGCCGTCTTCGCTCACCTTGCGCAGGGCACCGAGGCTGAAAACCTGGAAACCGCCCGAATCGGTCAGGATCGGTCGGCGCCAGCCCATGAAGCGATGCAGGCCGCCGTGCGCACGAATCACCTCGAGCCCCGGGCGCAGCCACAGATGAAAGGTATTGCCGAGCACGATCTGCGCGCCCATGGCCTCGAGTTCGTCGGGCGCCATCGCCTTGACCGAGCCGTAGGTGCCGACTGGCATGAAGGCCGGCGTGTCGATGCGACCATGCGCCAGCTCGAGCACGCCGCAGCGCGCCTCGCCATCGCGATGCGTGAGCGCGAACTTCATGCGGGTCGCTCGATCAGCATGGCGTCGCCGTAGGAGTAGAAACGGTAGCGTTCGGCGATCGCGTGCGCGTAGGCGCGGCGGATGGGTTCGAGCCCGGCGATCGCGGCGACCAGCACCAGCAGGCTCGAGCGCGGCAGATGGAAGTTGGTGAGCAGCCGGTCGACGACGCGAAACTCGAAGCCGGGCGAGACGAACAGATCGGTTTCGCCTGCCGTCGCGCGCAGCGCCCCGCCGCGGGCGGCCGATTCCAGTGCGCGCAGCACCGTGGTGCCGACCGCGAGTACCCGCCCGCCGCGCGCCCGTGCCGCTTCGATGGCGGCGACGCTGGCCGCGGAAACTTCGTAGCGCTCGGCGTGCATGCGATGCGCTTCGACCGTGTCACCGCGGATGGGCTGGAAGGTCCCCGCGCCAACGTGCAGCGTGACCCGTGCAACGGCCGTACCGCGCGCGGAGATTGCATCGAGCATGGCGTGATCGAAATGCAGGCCGGCGGTCGGTGCGGCGACCGCGCCCGGCTTCTCGGCGAATACCGTCTGGTAGCGCTCGGCGTCTTGCGCGTCGTCCGGATGGCGGATGTAGGGCGGCAGCGGCACGTGGCCGCAGCGTTCCAGCACCGCAGCCACCGGCTCGGCGAAGCGCACGCGGAACAGATCGTCCTCACGACCGAGCACTTCGGCCTCGACGCCGTCACCGAGGACCAGGCGATGGCCGGCCTTGAGCGGATGGCCGGCGCGTGCGAGCGCCAGGGCCTCGCGCTCGGCGACGATGCGTTCGACGAACACCTCGACCTTGCCGCCGGTCGGCTTGTGTCCGAGCAGGCGCGCCTTGATGACGCGCGTATCGTTCAGCACGACGACGTCCTGCGGCGCGATCAGGGTCGGCAGCTCGAGGAAGCGACGGTCGTGCAGCGCGCCGGAGGCGTCGAGGTGCAGCAGGCGGCTCTGCGCGCGCTCGGCCGCGGGGTGCTGCGCGACAAGCGCCTCGGGCAGGTCATAGTCGAACGCACTCAGGCGCATAGCCGCTCATTATAGAATTCGCGCTCCGAGCGACTCGGGCAGCGCTGGAAATCCGCGCTGCCTGTGTCGGTCGCAAATCGTGCCGGAATGGCGGAACTGGTAGACGCAGCGGACTCAAAATCCGCCGGTGGCAACACCGTGAGAGTTCGAGTCTCTCTTCCGGCACCAGCCGCGCGTGGTCGCGGCGCGGGGCCACGCGGCGCGCTTGCCGCAGTGCAATACATCGGCCTGCAAATCTCGATTGGCATTTGGCGCGGGCCCGTGTTACGAGTATCGTTCGGGTCGCGTTATTCATTGCGCAACCATCGCCGGGCCCCGTGTGGCGGGTTGGGCGACAGCGAATTTTCGGAGGAGGAGCACCGCATGACCAAGACGCTTTTGCGTACGTCGGCGTCCATCGCCGTCATGGCTTTCTCGATCGGCTCGGCTGTGGCTGCCGACGCGAAGCTGCCCAGCAACATCTCCTGGACCGCGTACGGCACGACCTCGTCGGGCTACGCGCAGTCGGTCGGTCTCGGCAAAATGCTGAAGGAGAAGTACAACGCTGACCTGCGCATCATTCCGGGCAAGAACGACGTGTCGCGCATGGCGCCGCTCAAGGCCGGGCAGTCGCCGCTCTGCGCCTGCGGCATCGCCGCGTACTTTGCACAGGAAGGCGTGCTGATGTTCGCCGCCAAGCCCTGGGGGCCGATGCAGATTTACAACCTGTTCAACAACATCGGCCGCAACGGCCAGCAGGCGATGACTGCGGCGGATGCAGGCATCAAGACCGTAGCCGACATGAAGGGCAAGCGCGTCACGTTCGTCAAGGGTGCGGATGCACTCAACCAGAACATGACCGCGATGCTGGCGTTCGGCGGACTGACCTGGAATGACGTGCAGAAAGTCGAAGTGCCGGGCTGGAAGCAGTCGATCGAGGCGGTGATCAACGGCCAGGCCGACAGCGCATGGGGCAGCACGATCTCGAGCGCGTACGCGCAGCTTGCGGCTTCGCCGCGCGGGATTTACTTCCCGCCGCTTTCCCACGGTGACAAGGCCGGCTGGGAGCGCGCCACGGCGGTGGCGCCATGGTGGGCGCCGTCCAAAGTCACGGCAATGATCAAGGGCGCGAAGAACGAGCTGCCGCACGAGGGCAGCAACTATCCGTACCCGATCTTCGTGGCGATGAAAGACGCGCCGGATGCGCTCGCCTACGGTCTGACCAAGGCGGTGATGGATAACTACGAGTCGTTCAAGGAGAGCGGTCCCGGCATGGACGGCTACCAGTTGTCCAACCAGAACTTCGCCTACATCTTCCCCTACCACCCGGCTGCGGTGAAGTACTACAAGGAGAAGGGCGTCTGGACTGCCGAGCACGACAAGCACAACGCGGCGGTGATCAAGCGTCAGGGCGTACTCGCCGCGGCCTGGAAGGAGATGCAGGGCAAGAGCGTGGCCGACGAGCAGTTCGCCGCGGAGTGGCTGAAAGTCCGTGCGGCGGCGCTGAAAAAGGCGGACATGCCCGTGATTTTCGAGTAACGCAGGCTGATTTCGGCACTGCACGAGAGGGCTGGCCGCGCGCCAGCCCTCTTGCTATCTACTGATCCACAATCCGCACTCAACGGGTGATCGCGCCATGAGCCTGGACCTGTCCGCGGGCGAGAAAGCGGCAACGGCCGTCGAGATCGCGCGCTACCGCACCCTGTCGCCGTTGCTGCGCGCCTGCCTGTTCGCCGGCGCAGTGGGCTCGGTGTTCCTCTCGGCCTACGTGATCTTCGGCCTCGGTAACGTGCTCAAGACCTACGTGCCGCTCGAGACCGAATACTTCTACGTCATGCTGGCGCTGCTGCTGCCGCTGTCGTTCGTGCTCTATCCACTGACGCGCGGTGCGCGCGCGTACCTGCCCTGGTACGACGCCGTGCTGGCGCTCGCCGCCTGCCTGATCCCGGCCTACTTCGCCTACAAGGGCAACGCAATCCTGAACGAAGGCTGGGAGTACACCGCGCCGATGCACGCCAAGGCGCTCGCCTTCGTGCTCTGGGTGATCGTGCTCGAGGCGCTGCGCCGCGCCGGCGGCAATGCGATTTTCGCCATCTGCCTGGTGGTCTCGGTCTACCCGATCGTCGCGCATCTCGCGCCAGGGTTTCTCAAGGGGCAGGCGGTGCAGGCGCAAGTGACTGCCGGCTTCCACATGTTCGGCACCGAAAGCATGCTCGGCATCCCGATGACGGCGTTCGCCAACCTGGTCGTCGGCTTTCTCGTGTTCGGCGTGGCGCTGCAGTACACGGGCGGTGGTGCGTTCTTCCTCAACCTCGCCTTTGCGCTGCTCGGCAGGCGGCGCGGTGGCCCGGCGAAGGTGGCCATTTTTGCCTCCGGGCTGATGGGCTCGATGTCCGGCAGCGTGATCACCAACGTACTCACAACGGGCGTGATGTCGATTCCCGCCATGAAGCGCGTCGGCTTCCGCGCGGCCTATGCCGGCGGCGTCGAGGCCTGCGCTTCGACCGGTGGCGTGCTGATGCCCCCGGTGATGGGTGCCACGGCCTTCGTCATGGCGACCTTCCTCGAGATTGGCTATGCCGAGATCGTCATCGCAGCGGCATTTCCTTCGCTGCTCTATTACCTCGGTCTGTTCATGCAGATCGACGCGTATGCAGCGCGCAACGGGTTGAAGGGGCTGCCGGCGGACGAGCTGCCGCCAGTCTCGCAGGTGCTGCGCGACGGCTGGTACTTCGTTTTCGTGTTCGTCATGCTGATCGTGATGCTGCTTTACATGCAGCGCGAGGCGCAGGCGCCGTACTACGCGACGGTTGTGTTGCTGGTGATCAATCAGCTCGCCAAAAAGCACCGCTGGAGCCTCAAGCGCTTTGTCGAATTCCTCGAAGGCGTCGGCACGCTCTTCGCAGAGCTGCTCGCGGTGCTCGCCGGCGTCGGCCTGATCATCGGCGCGCTGACGCTCACCGGCAAGGTGGGCAGCCTGACCTACGAGCTGGTGCGCGTCGCAGGTGACTCGGTCCTCATGCTCCTGTTCATGGGTGCATTGACGAGCTTCATACTCGGCATCGGCATGACGGTCACCGCGGCGTACCTGTTCCTTGCCGTCACGCTCGCGCCGGCGCTTGTGGCGGGCGGCCTCGACAAGCTCGCGGTGCACCTGTTCCTCATGTACTGGGGCATGATTTCGTTCATCACGCCGCCGGTCGCGCTGGGTGCCTACGCCGCGGCGTCGATCGCGCAGTCCGATCCGATGAAGACCGGCTTCGAGGCGATGCGGCTCGGCAGCATCATTTATTTTGTGCCCTTCTTTTTCGTGCTCAACCCGGCGCTGATCGGACAGGGGCCGATGGGGGAAATCGCGCTGGTGCTTTCCACGGCGATCGTCGGCATCGTGCTGATCGCGAGCGGCCTGCAGGGCTATCTGTACGGCGTCGGACCGCTCGACGGCGGTTCGGCGGCATGGCCCGGGCGTGTACTGCTGGTCATGGGCGGCCTGATCCTTGCGCTGCCCGCCAACCCGAAGATTCTCGGCTTCACGCACCTGCAGATCAATTCCGCCGCACTGGCGGTGTCCTTCGTGGGCGTCATGCTGTGCTGGATGGGGCGGCGGCGCGTGAATCTGATGCCCGGAGGCGCCGGGTAGGCACGACGTCTGCCCTGGGCGACTCGCGCGCGTTGCCATCTGTTTGCAAAGTCTTTGAATTTAGACGCAACTTTCTGGACATCGCGAGTTGGCGGGCGTAGGCTTGATGCGCATCAACGATCGGGCCCTTGGAGGGGTCGCGTGACTTCAAAAACCAGCGCAGGCCCCGCCGCGAAGAGCCGCCTGCCGGCCGAGCCATCGGACCGGGCGGTGGGCCCATGACTGCGCTCGTCGCCATGATCAAGTGGTTGCGCGGGCGCCTCGCCGGCCGCCCGGACAGCGAGCACGAGCAGGCGATCGTCCGGGTGGTCGTGACTTTCCTGCTCGTTCTGTACCTGGTTCCCGGGGCGCTTGCGCGGGGGGCCGATCCGGCGATGTGGGTCATGCTCGCCTACCTCGGTATTTCGGCGTGCCTGTTCACGCACATCCTCGTCGCGCCGGGCGTTTCGCCGACCCGGCGCGTGTTTGCCGCGCTCGGCGACGTGGCCACCGCCTCTTTCTGCATGGCCTTCCTCGGTGAGCGGGCGGCGCCGCTGGTGCTGCTCTACGTGTGGATCACGCTGGCCAACGGCTTTCGCTTCGGTACGCCCTACCTGCTGATATCGCTCGGCATCAGCGTCGCGGGGTTCACGGCCGTGCTCCTGGTCAGCGATTTCTGGCAGGCGCACAGCGGGCTGGGCATCGGGCTCATGGTCGGCCTGGTCGCTTTGGGGCTTTACGTGCGCTCCTTGGTGACCAAGCTGTTCAGCGCGATTGCGCGCGCCGAGATTGCCAACGAAGCCAAACGTCGTTTCATCTCGGTGGTGAGCCACGAGATGCGCACGCCGCTGAACGCGATCATCGGCATGTCTGATCTGCTGCGCGACACCGCGCTCAACCGCGAGCAGGCCGACATGCTGCAGACCCTGCGCGGCTCGTCTCAGGTGATGCTGGGCCTCGTCGAGGACGTGCTCGATTTCTCGAAGATCGAGGCGGGCAAGCTCAACATCGAGCATACCGACTTCGACCTGCACGCGCTGGTCAACAGCACCTCGCGCATCATTGCGGCGCAGGCGAGCGCGAAAGGGGTCGATTTCGTCGTTTCGATCATGCCCGAGGTGCCGCCGGCAGTGCGCGGGGATCCGCACCACCTGCGCCAGGTGCTCATCAACCTGGCGGGTAACGCCGTCAAGTTCACGGAGCGTGGTAGCGTCACGGTGCACGTGTTCGTGCAGGAGGAAACCGCACGCCACGTGTCGC
This sequence comes from Betaproteobacteria bacterium SG8_39, assembly GCA_001303445.1. Taxonomy (GTDB): domain Bacteria; phylum Pseudomonadota; class Gammaproteobacteria; order Burkholderiales; family SG8-39; genus SG8-39. Next base: position 20,695 of record LJTQ01000019.1, read on the forward strand.
TCAAGTTCTCGGTGCGCGACACGGGAATCGGCATCCCACCCGAGGCGCAGGCGCGCATCTTCGACAGCTTCAGCCAGGCCGACCAGACCACCACGCGCCGCTTCGGCGGCACCGGACTCGGCACGACGATCGCCAAGCAGCTGGTCGAGCTGATGGGCGGACGCATCAGCCTGGAGAGCGCGGTCGGTCTGGGCAGCACATTCTCTTTCGAACTCAAGCTCGAGAAGCAGCCCGAGCGCCCCGGGGCGGCGACGGGCGAGCTGGCCGGCGCGCGCATTCTGCTGGTCGGTTTTCCGGAGGAGGAACGCAGAACCCTCGCCGGCACACTCGAGGGCTGGGGTGCGGTCGCAGTGGTGGCGGAGCGCGTCGAAAATGGCGTCGCGCGCGTGGTTGCCGAGATCAGCCGCGAGCGCCCGTATCGCAGCGTGCTGGTCTACAGCGCGCAGGGCGACCTCGAGCTGGCCGAGCGCTTCCGGCGCGGCGTGCCGCCGCCCGCCCCACCCCTCGTGCTCGCCGTGCCGCGCGCGGCGGACGTGGCGCGCTTCGACGTTCTGTCAGCCGGGTTTTCGGCCTTGCTCGAATTGCCCTTCGATAAACGCTTGCTGTTCAACGTGCTGCACGCGGTCAGCGCGGAGGAGGGCGCGGAGGCGCGCGACGGCGTCATCCGCTTGCAGGACTATGCGAAGACGCACACGCCGCAAGGGGCGGTGAGCCGCACGCTCAAGGTTCTCGTTGCGGATGACAACGCGACGAACCGCGAGGTGCTCGGCCGGATTCTCGAGCGCGCAGGGCACAGCTGCACGCTGGTTGCGGGCGGCGAGGCGGCACTCGATGAACTCGAAGCTTCACGCTTCGACATCGTCCTGCTCGATCGCAACATGCCTGATTTGGGCGGCCTCGAGGTCATCAAGGCGCTGCGCGCGATGTTCCCGGCGGAGTCGCGCGTTCCTACCCTGATCGTTTCGGCCGATGTCACCGCGGAGGGGCGCGAGGAATGCCTCGACGCCGGCGCGGACGGCTTTCTCGGTAAACCCGTGGAGGCCGCGCGGCTGCTGAGCGAGGTGCAGCGCATCGCCGCGACGGCGCAGGCCGCGGAGCCATTGCCGCTGCCGCGCGCGCAGCCCGCACGCACCACGATCGATGCCGATGCGGCCGTGGTGAACGTCGAGACGCTCGCACATCTCGAGGAGCTCGGCTCCTCCCCTGGCTTCATCGAGAAGCTGGTCGGCGTATTCCTCGCCGACAACGCGACCCTGGTCACGAAAATGGAGACCGCGGTGTCGGCGCATGCCTTCAAGGAATTCCGCAGCCTGCTGCACGCGTTGAAGGGCTCGTCGGCGAGCATGGGGACGGATCGCTTGACGCGCCTGTGCACCAGCCTCGGCGCGCTGAACGATGGCGAGATGCGGCTGCAGGCTCCGATGCTGATGCCTTCGCTGAACCAGGCGCTCGGCGCGGCGCGCGGCGAGCTCGAGCGCTATATCGCCGAGCGCCGCCGCTCGACCGGCTGAGCGACTCCGCGCATTTTG
>LJTQ01000170.1 GCA_001303445.1 Betaproteobacteria bacterium SG8_39
AGATGATGACGCCGAGGTAGAAGGGGAAGTAGCCGGGTTGCGGACCGTCGTCGGCCCAGCCCGCGCCGAGGCGCACGCTATCGAAGATGACAATCGCGCCGACCAGGAAAAAAAGCCCCGCCACCGCCAGCTCGGCGGTCTTGGTGAGAAACGCCGGCCGGGTGTCGGCCGAGTCTTCCGCGTGCTTCGCCATCGATGTCCTCGCTCAGCTGCCCCGGACGCGCGCGCGGCGCGCCGGACGGGCCGGCACGCCGCGATCGTGACCTCGGTGTTGCGCTACTGGCCGGAGATGAAACCGGCGCCCTTCATCAGGCTGACGTGCGTCGCCTCGGCCGCCGCGACCCAGTCCTCGTACGCCTTGCCTTCGAGCGAGGTGGTGTCGAATGCGCCCTTCTCCATCAGGTCCTTCCACTCCTTCGTCGCCAGCACCTTGCGGAACAGCTCGACGTAGAACTTGACCTGGTCGGCGCTCACCCCGCCGGGCATGAAGATGCCGCGCAGCATCATGTAGCTGACGTCGAGCCCGGCTTCCTTGCAGGTCGGCACGCTGCTCCAGGACTGGTTGCCGGTCAGGACCTGCTTGTACGGCATGCGCTTTTCGTTGAACACGCACAGCGGGCGCAGCTTGCCGCCGCGCCAGTGCGCCACCGCCTCGATCGGGTTGTTGACCGAGGAGTCGATGTGCTTGCCGACGAGCTGCACGGCGACCGTGCCGCCGCCCTTGAACGGGATGTAGGTCCACTTGGCCCCGGTCAGCTTCTCCACCGCGACGGTGATGATCTGGTCTTCCTGCTTGGAGCCGGTGCCCCCCATCTTCATCTTGCCCGGGCCCGCCTTCTTGACCGCGTCGATGTAGTCCTTCGGCGCCTTGTAGGGCGTCGACGCGTTCACCCACAGCACGAAGTTGTCGAGCGCCAGCATCTTCACCGGCGTGATGTCGCGCCAGTTGAACGGGATCCCGGTCGCCAGCGGCGTGGTGAACAGGTTCGACAGCGTGATGATGATCTTGTGCGGATTGCCCTGCGAGCCCTTGACGTCGAGGAAGCCTTCCGCGCCGGAGCCGCCGCGCTTGTTGATGACGACCATCGACTCCTTCATCAGGTTGTGCTTGGCGATGATCGCCTGCGCCGCACGCGCCATCTGGTCTGCGCCGCCGCCCTGCCCCGCCGGGACGATGAACTCGACGGTCTTGCTCGGCTCCCAGGCCTGCGCGGTCGCCGACCATATCGCGAAGGCCACCGACAGCGCGGCCGCGAGTGCTACACCCACTCTCTGCGTTTTCATGTCACCCTCCTCCTCGTTGATCCGCCGGCCCGTGCCGTTGCCGATCGATCGTCGACATTGGGCCGCAGTCCGGCATCGTAATACGGAATCGCGCCGTCGCCGACGCTTGACTGCAGGATTCTCGGCGCCGGGTCGCGCGAACGCTCTTGACGGCGGTCAAGAAAACGCGGCACCCGTCCTTGGCCGACCGTCCCGCGGGGACCTAGCGCTGGCCGAGCGTGAACACGAGGTACAGCGCGCCGAAGTACAGCAGCGGGATCGCCGGCGCGAGCTTTTTGGCCCACGCCAGTTTTTCCTCCGCGCTGCCGCGCAGGATGAGATAGCCCATGCCCATCAGGACGAACGCCCCCGCGGCGGCGACAAAGTGCGCCGGCTGCATCGTCGCGAGCAGCGGCCCCTTGACGTAGAACAGGTCCGAGACGAACAGGATGAACACGTTGAACGCGCAGCTGCCGTAGACGTTGCCGATGACGATGCCGTAGGACTTGCGCAGTGCAGCAGCCACCGTCACGGAGCCCTCCGGCAGCGTGGTGACGATCGCCACCAGCAGCACGCCGATGAAGCTCGCGCTGATGCCGGTCAGCTTCGCGATCTCGTCCGCGCTGGAGGCGAGAAAGCGCGCCGCGACGATGACGATCAGCGCGCTGACGCCGAACAGGATCCAGGCCTTGAGCGCCTTGCCGGTCGGCGCCGGGATGTCGCCGAGCTCGGCGGGCACCCGCCCGAGCTGGTACACCCGGCGCATGCCCCAGGCGTACAGCCCCAGGATCGCGAGCGCGCCGAGGCTGGTCGGGCCGAGCCGCGCATCGCCCGAGGCGCCGGCGAGCGCGGCCACCGCCACCAGGCCGATGCCGAGCAGCACCAGCGCGCGGGTGTCGCTGCCCTGGCCGCCGAACAGGTTCTGCACGCCAAACACCATTGCGGCCAGGCCGAGCACGAAGACGTTGATCATGTTGGCGCCGAACACGTTGCCGAGCGCGAGGTCGGGGGCGTCCTCGAGCCACACCGCGGAGATGTTGACGGTGAGCTCGGGCAGCGAGGTCGCCACGCTGACCAGCGCGGTGCCGACCCAGAGCTTGCCCCAGCCGGTCTTCTCGGCGAGCTCGTCGCCGTAGCGCGCCAGCCCGACGCCGGCGTAGATCACCGCGACCGAGCTGATCAGGAAAACGAGTCCGGCCGAAGCCAGCGGGTCCATAGGGGGAGGTCTCCTCGAGAAGCGCGGCGCGCGCCGCGCGCGTGCACGCTAGAACAGGCCGACCACCTTGCCGTCGATCAGGTCGATGCGGTTCGCCGCCGGCTCCTTGGGCAGACCGGGCATCGTCATCACGTCGCCGCAGATCATCACCACGAACTCGGCGCCCGCCGCGAGGCGCACCTCGCGCACGTTGATCACGTGCCCCTCGGGCGCGCCGCGCTTCTGCGCGTCGGTGGAGAACGAGTACTGCGTCTTCGCCACGCACACCGGGTAGTGGCCGTAGCCGTCGTCCTGCAGCTTCTTGATCTGGTTGCGCACCTTGGTGTCCGCGGTGACTTCCGAGGCGCGGTAGACGCTGCGCGCGATCTTGCCGATCTTGTCCCACAGCGAATCGGCGTCGTCGTACACCAGCGTCGGCTTGGCCGGCCGATCGCTCAGCTCGACCACGGTCTTGGCCAGCTCGGTCGCGCCCTTGCCGCCCTCGGCCCAGTGGTTGGCGAGCACCACCGGCACGCCGAGCGCCTTCATGCGCGCCCTCACCGCCTCGATCTCCGCCTCGGTGTCGAAGGTGAAGCGGTTGATCGACACCACGCAGGGAATGCCGTACACGTTCTTCACGTTGTCGACGTGGCGCTCGAGGTTGGCGAGCCCCTTCTCCACCGCCGCGACGTTCTCCTCGTTGACCCGCTTCACGTCGACGCCGCCGTGGTACTTGAGCGCGCGCAGCGTGGCGACGATCACCCCGGCGTTCGGCCGCAGCCCGCTCTTGCGGCACTTGATGTCGACGAACTTCTCGGCGCCGAGATCGGCGCCGAAGCCGGCCTCGGTGACGACGTAGTCGGCAAGCTTGAGCGCAGCCTGCGTGGCGATCACCGAGTTGCAGCCGTGCGCGATGTTGGCGAACGGCCCGCCGTGGATGAACGCCGGGTTGTTCTCCAGCGTCTGCACCAGGTTGGGCTTGAGCGCGTCCTTCAGCAGCACCGTCATCGCACCGTCGGCGCGCAGGTCGCGCGCGCGCACCGGCTTTTGCTCGCGGGTGTAGCCGACGACGATGTTGCCGAGGCGCTTTTTCAGGTCGTCGAGCGAGGTCGCGAGGCAGAAGATCGCCATCACCTCGGAGGCGACGACGATGTCGAAGCCGTCCTCGCGCGGGTAGCCGTTGCCCGGCCCGCCCAGCGAGGCGACGATGTCGCGCAAGGCCCGGTCGTTCATGTCGACCACGCGCCGCCACTGGATGCGGCGCACGTCGATGCCGAGCTCGTTGCCGTGATGGATGTGGTTGTCGAGCATCGCCGCGAGCAGGTTGTTCGCCAGCCCGATGGCGTTGAAGTCGCCCGTGAAGTGCAGGTTGATGTCCTCCATCGGCACCACCTGCGCGTAGCCGCCGCCCGCGGCGCCGCCCTTGACGCCGAACACCGGCCCGAGCGAGGGCTCGCGCAGGCAGATCAGCGCCTTCTTGCCGATGTGGTTGAGCGCGTCGCCCAGCCCGACGGTGGTGGTGGTCTTGCCCTCGCCCGCCGGCGTCGGCGTCATCGCCGTCACCAGGATCAGCTTGCCGTCCTTGTTGCCCTTCAGCGACTCGAGGTACTCGAAGGAAATCTTGGCCTTGGTGTGGCCGTAGGGCTCGAGGTGCTTCTCGGCGATGCCGAGCTTGTCCTGCGCGACCTTGGCGATGCGCTGCAGCTTCGCGGCCTGTGCGATCTCGATGTCCGATGCCATGGGTTCCGTTTTCCTTTTTGCGTTCGTCGCCGCGCGGGGCGCGATCCGGGGGACTATAGGCGCGGCGCGCCGGATCCGCACTTGACGGCGGTCAAGCGCCGCCGGCGAGCGCCGTTTTAGCCCGCGATCGCCGCGAGCGCGCGGCCCTTGCCGTAGCCCGGGTCGGCCGGGCGCGCGCCGCCCTTGGTCACCCGCACGGCGCAGTACTTGAACTCGGGGATCTTGCCGAAGGGGTCGAGCACCGGGTTGGTCAGCAGGTTCGCCGCCGCCTCCTGGTACGCGAACGGCACGAACACCGCGCCCCGCGGCGTGCCCGCGTCGGCGCGCGCATACAGCGCGATGCGGCCGCGGCGCGATTCCACCGTCACGACGTCTCCGGGATTCGCCTTGAGCGCCGCCAGGTCGAGCGGGTGAATCGACACCATCGGCTCGGGCTCGATCGCATCGAGCACGCCGGAGCGGCGCGTCATCGCGCCGGTGTGCCAGTGCTCGAGCTGCCGGCCGGTGATCAGCACCATCGGGTAGGCGGCGTCCGGGCGCTCGGCGGCGCGGATCAGGTCTGCCGGCACGAAGCTGCCGCGCCCCGTCGCGGTCGGGAAATGGGTCTGGAACACGACCGGCTGGCCGGGATCGCCCTCGTTCGCGCAGGGGTAGGTCACCGAGGCGTCGCGCTCGAGCCGCGCCCAGCTGATGCCGCGGATCGAGTCCATGCAGCCGCGCATCTCCTCCCACACCTCGCGCGGGCCGGCGTAGCGCCAGTCGAGGCCGAGCCGCCGCGCCAGTTCCTGGATGATCCACAGGTCCGGGCGCGCCTCGCCCGGCGCGTCGAGCGCCTTGCGGCCGAGCTGCACCATGCGGTCGGTATTGGTCACCGTGCCGTCCTTCTCCGGCCAGGCGGTGGCCGGCAGCACGACGTCGGCCAGATACGCCGTCTCGGTGAGGAAGATGTCCTGCACCACGAGGTGCTCGAGCTTCGCCATCGCGGCGCGCGCGTGCGCGAGGTCCGGGTCCGACATCGCCGGGTTCTCGCCCATGATGTACATGCCGCGGATCGCGCCCTCGTAGGCGGCGTTCATGATCTCGACCACGGTGAGGCCCGGCTTCGCATCGAGCGCGGCGCCCCAGTATTTCTCGAAGCGCGCCCTGGCTTCCGGCGTCGCGACGCGCTGGTAGTCCGGATACATCATCGGGATGAGCCCCGAGTCGGAGGCACCCTGCACGTTGTTCTGGCCGCGCAGCGGGTGCAGCCCGGTGCCCGGGCGCCCGACCTGGCCGGTCATCAGCGTCAGCGCGATGAGGCAGCGCGCGTTGTCGGTGCCGTGCACGTGCTGGCTGATGCCCATGCCCCACAGGATGATCGAGGCTTTCGAGCTCGCGTAGAGGCGCGCCACCTCGCGGATTTTCTGCGCCGGGATGCCGCAGATCGGCGCCATCTTCTCCGGCGAAAAGTCCTTCGCGTTCTCCTTCAGCGCCTCGAAGCCGCTGGTGCGGTCGCGCACGAAGGCCTCGTTCACCCGTCCCTCGTCGATGATGCTGTGGATCATCGCGTTGAGCAGCGCCACGTCGGTGTCGGCGTTGAACTGCAGGAAATGCGTGGCGTGGCGCGCCAGGTCGTTGCGCCGCGGGTCGGCGACGATCAGCGTCGCGCCGCGCTTCGCGGCGTTCTTCAGCCAGGTGGCGGCGACCGGATGGTTCGAGGTCGGGTTGGCGCCGATGAGGAAGATCACCTCCGAGTGCGCGACGTCGTTGACCTGGTTGGACACCGCCCCCGAGCCGATGCCCTCGAGCAGCGCCGCGACCGAGGAGGCGTGGCACAGCCGCGTGCAGTGATCGACGTTGTTGGTGCCGAAGCCGGTGCGCACCAGCTTCTGGAACAGGTAGGCCTCCTCGTTCGAGCCCTTGGCGGAGCCGAAACCGGCCAGCGCCGCGCGATCCGCGTCGCGAATGCGCGCGAGCCCTCCGGCGGCGAGCTCGAGCGCCTCGTCCCAGCTCGCCTCGCGAAACACCTCGCCCCAGTTGCCGGGGTCGACCTTGAAGTCCGCCGACTTCTTCACGCCCGGTTTGCGGATCAGCGGCTTGGTCAGGCGGTGCGGGTGCCGCACGTAGTCGAAGCCGTAGCGTCCCTTGACGCACAGCCGCCCGTGGTTCGACGGCCCGTCCTTGCCGCTGACGAACTGGATGACGTTTTGCTTGACGTGGTAGGTCAGCAGGCAGCCGACGCCGCAGAACGGGCACACCGAGTCCACCGTCTTGTCGATCGCCGCGAGGCCCACGTCGCGCGCCGGCATCAGCGCGCCGGTCGGACAGGCCTGCACGCACTCGCCGCAGGCCACGCAGGTCGAGGCGCCCATCGGGTCGTCGAAGTCGAACACGATCTTCGAATGCTCGCCGCGGAAGGCGTAGCCGATGACGTCGTTGACCTGCTCCTCGCGGCAGGCGCGCAGGCAGCGCGTGCACTGGATGCAGGCATCGAGC
>LJTQ01000171.1 GCA_001303445.1 Betaproteobacteria bacterium SG8_39
GCGCCGGATCGCCGGGGCGCAGCAGGCCGACTTCGCGCAGCAGCACGCCGACCTCAAGCAGGTCCGATACCGAAGTGCAATGCGAGATCACGCTGTGCGGGACAGCGCGCGGTCCGAAGCGTTTGAGACCTTCCGCCGCCGTGCCGAGGATCGCAAGCTCGCTGCGCAGGAGCGGCGAATAGTCGAGATGCGGCGAGCGCAGCGGGCGCGGACCGCCGAGTTCATGCGCGAGGAGGGCAACGCGCGCGGCTTCATCGAGGCGGCCGTAATCGGTCTCGACCCCCGCGCGCGCGAGCAGCTCGGTGACCACCGCCTCATGGCTGCCTGCGTCCTGGCGCAAGTCGATGGGCGCAAGATGAAAGCCGAACACGCTGACCTGCCGTCGCAGGTCGCGCAGCGCGCCTTGCGCGAGAAGACCGGCGCCCTGCGCCTCCAGGCCGCCTGCGATGGCGTCCAGGTCGGCGGCGAACGCCTCGGGCCCGGAATAGGCGGGCTGCTCGACCGTCGGCGCCGGGCGCGCCTGCAGGCCGGTCAAGGCCCGGGCGCTCGCGGCAAGGCGCGCATAGATGGCGCTGAACGCGCGACGGTAGGGTTCGTCGCTGCGGTACGGCGAATCGTCGCCCGATGCCTCGGCGAGCGCGTCAATCGCCGGCGGCGCGGCCTTGATGCGGGTCGATACCGAGAGCGCGTTGCCGAGCGCGTCGACCCGCTCGAGGTAGAGCGCGAAGACGCGCCGTGCCTGCTCGTTGAGGGCGTGCTCGAGCACGTCCGCCGTGACGAAGGGGTTGCCGTCGCGGTCACCGCCGATCCAGGTGCCGACCGAGAGGAAGGCGGGAAGCGCGTATCCGCCCCCGATGCCGAAGCACGCCGCGAGCGCGGCTTCGAGGTCGGCATAGACTTCGGGCAGCACGCTGAAGAAGGTCATGTCGAAGTAGGCCAAGCCATTCGCGATCTCGTCCTTCACGTCGAGCTTCGCGAGCCGCAGCATCGAGGTGAGCCAGAGCCGCAAGACCTCGCGCTGCAATGCCGTGTCACGCGCGCTGTCCTGCGGGGCCTCAATGAGACGGGCGATCTCCCGCTCGCAGTCCAGGATGCTCTGACGCTGAACTTCGGTCGGGTGCGCCGTGAGCACCGCGCTGACCTGGGCCCGGGCAAACCACGCGCGCAGCGCGTCCGACGTCAGACCCGCCTCCCGCACACGCGCCAGTGCCTGAGCAAAACTTCCCGGACGCGGGGACGCACCCGCTTCGGCATGCGCGCGGCGACGGCGATGCTGCTGCGCATCCTCGGCGATGTTCAGCAGGTGAGAGAAGTAACTGAAAGCGCGCACGACATGCAGGGTCTGCTCGATGTCGAGGGCGTCGAGCTGGGCCTCGAGCTGCGCCTTGACGCGGCCGGTGTCCGCATCCGGATCGTCTTCGCCGCGCCGGAATTGGACTGCGGTCTGGCGGATCGACTCGATCCGCTCGAGCATCGCCTCGCTGACCTGCTCGCGAATCACCTCGCCGAGCAGCCGGCCGAGGAGCCGGCGATCGGCGCGCAGCTGCGCATCCTTCGGATCGGAGAGGCCGTTCTCGTCGGCGGGCATGGGGCGCCGATTATAGGGCGCTGCGCCAGGCGCGATCAGGCGTCGCGCCAGTCGGCGACGGCGTCGAGCGCGGCGCGCGAAGTGCGGAACCGGTTGGCCGGGTGCTTCGCATCCTCGAACCCGAAGGAGATGCCGCAGACGATGCGGCGCGCCTCCGGCAGGCCGAAGAATTCGCGCGTGAACTGCGGGTGGCGCGCGAGCGCGGCCTGGGCGATCGATGCGACGCCAAGGCTTTTCGCGGCGAGCATGAAGTTGTTGACGTAGGCGCCGCAGTCGATTGCGCCGTAGATGCCGAGCGCCTCCTCGGTGGTGATGATCGCGGCGTGCGGCGCGCCGAACAGGCGGAAGTTCTCCATCGTCTGGCGGTTGCCGGCTTCGCGGTCGCCGCGCTGGACGCCGACCGCGGCGTAGAGCTGGAAACCGCATTCGCGCCGGCGCTCGAGATACACGCCGCGGTACTCGCGCGGAAAGGCATAGTCGGGCGTCGCTTCGTGCCTCTGGGCGTGATCGTAAAGCGCCTCGCGGAAGCGCTCGGTCGCCGCGCCCGAGGTGATGACGAGCCGCCAGGGCTGCGAGTTGCACCAGGACGGGGTGCGCTGCGCGATCTCGAGGATTTTCTCGATGGTCTCGCGCGGCACCGGCTGCGGCAGAAAGCCGCGGCAGCTGTAGCGCTCGGCGAGCAGGGCGGCGAGGGCGGCGGTGTGCGGGCTCATGACGGCGTGTGTTCCGTTCGGACGGGTTCGGCGAGGCGGCGAGCTTACCGCAGTCTCTGTGATCTAATGCGGCGCATGCTGGATCCGAGCCGCATCGATACCTGCTACGCGAAAAGCGGTGCGCTGAATATCGCGTATCAGGTCTTCGGCGACGGCGACATCGATCTGGTGCTCATTCCGGGCTGGGCGTCGAACGTCGAAAATATCTGGACCCTCCCGGAATTCGCTCGGTTCGCCGAAAAGCTCGCGCAGTTCGCGCGCGTCATTCTTCTCGATCGGCGCGGGACGGGACTGTCCGATCCGGTCGTCGAGCCGCCGACGCTCGAGGAGCGCATGGACGACGTGCGCGCGGTGCTCGATGGCGCAGGCTGGGGGCGTGCGGTGATCTGGGGCATCTCGGAGGGCGGGCCGATGGCAATGATGTTTGCGGCGACCTACCCCGAGCGCGTGTCCGCGCTGATCCTGTATGGCACCTACGCACGATTCACTCGCGCGGAAGACTACCCGCAGGGCTATCCTCCGAAGGCAAACGAGAAATGGCTCGGCATGGTCGAATCGACCTGGGGAACAGGCCAGCTTTCGCGACACTTCGCGCCGAGTCAGAATTTCGACCCGGCCGAACTGCGAATCCTCGCGCGGCTGGAGCGCCTCGCGATGAGCCCCGGGACGGCGCTCAAGCTGTTCACGCTGACCACCCAGATCGACGTGCGCCACGTGCTTCCGGCAATCCGCGTGCCGACGCTGGTCCTGCACCGCGTCGGCGACCAGCCGGTGAGCGTCAGGAACGCACGCTATCTGGCGGAGCATATCGCGGGGGCGAAGTATGTCGAGCTGCCTGGCGTGGATCACATGCCCTTCATGGGCGACGTCGACGCCCTGCTCGGGGAGGCGCGCGAATTCCTCACCGGCGAGCGTGCGGCCCCTGAAGTCGACCGGGTACTCACGACCATCCTGTTCTGCGACATCGTCGATTCGACGACGCGCGCCGCGCAGCTGGGCGACGGCGCGTGGAAGAACCTGCTCGAGCGCTTTTATGCGCTGGCGAGCGAAAAGCTGAAGTACTTCCGGGGCCGGCTGCTCGACAGCGCGGGCGACGGCCTGTTCGCGGCCTTCGACGGTCCCGCACGCGCGGTGCGCTGCGGCGCCGCGCTCGCGGAGGTGGTGCAGGCGCTCGGCGTGCAGCTGCGCGTCGGTGTGCACACCGGCGAGTGCGAGGTGCTCGGCGAGAAGTACAGCGGCATTGCGGTGCACCTCGGCGCGCGCGTGGCCAGCGCCGCGGAGCCGGGCCAGGTGCTCGTCACCTCGACGGTGAAGGACCTGGTCGTCGGCTCAGGGCTGCGCTTCGAGGCCCTCGGGCCACGCACCCTGAAAGGCGTTGCCGAACCCTGGGTGCTGTATCGGTTGACCTGATGCCGGGGCGTCGCGGCCCGCGTCAGTCGGCGGCGACGTTCTTGTTGAACTGCTCGAGCCCGAGCGCGGCGCGCAGGTCCTCGGTCGCGGCCGCTTTCGCCGCTTCCAGCGGGATGCCGGTGCCGTCGGCAATCTTCACCACCGCGTTGAACGAGGCGACAATCGCCGCGGCGTCGACCAGCGCCGCCGCGCCGAGCGCCCGGGCAAGCGTCTCGCGCGCAGCGCGTTGCCGCACTGCCTCGCCGCGCAGCAGGGATTCGGCAAACTCGACGAGCAGCGCGGCCTGCGGCACACGTGCATCGGCGCCGCTGCCCGGCAGCGCGGCGCCCACGTCGAAGTCCTCGCCTGCATGTTGGCCGCTCGCACGGAGCAGCGCCGTATGGCTGACGGTTCAGTAGTAGCAGCCGTTGAGCGCCGAAACGCGGCCCGCGAGCAGCTCGATTTGCGCGTGCGTCAGCGCACGGTACTCGGTATCGAAGTCGCGGATCTCGCTGTCCTTCAGGTAAAGCTCGACATCCAGGTCGAAGAAGTTGAACACTTCCTGCGGCACCAGGCTGAGTGCGCGGTGAATGTTCTTGTCGCCGTGCACCGCGTAGGGATTCGGGTCGCCGGACGTCAATGCCTGCGGGGCCACGGTGGACACCCAGGCCAGGTCGCGCGTCGCACCGGCCGGTCGCCGGCGCGAGGGCTCGCCCGGCTGCGGCGCGGGCAGCGGACGCAGGTCCAAGCCGAGCGCGCGCTCGAAGCTGTCGAGCGCGGTGACCAGGGCGACGACGCCGACGATCTCGACATACTGTTCCTCGGTGACGCCCGCCGCGCACATCGCTTCGACCCAGCTGCGCTTGAGGCGCCCGGCATCGGTCGCGAGCCGGTGCACGACTTCGACCACCGCCTCGGGCAGGGCGCCGGCGTGCGCGTGTGACCCGCCCACCGTGTACGGCGAGAGTGCCTGCCTGCGATGCCCGCACAGCGCGCAGGCGGGTGCGGCGCGCACCTCGGCGGCGATGGCGAGGCGCTCGGCGCCATCCCACCAAGTGCCCGGCGCGGCGAGACGCGCCCAGGCGCGGTTCAGCTCGCGCGCCAGCCCTTCGCGGATCGGCGGCGTGCGTGCGTCGAGTGGCTCTGCAGTCGGCATGGGGGCTCCCGCTTCAGTGCAACGGCTAGTCGTGGTCTGGGTGTCGCGTGCCGAGTGTAGCCGAGACGATCCAGCCCTCGCCGCGCGGCAGGCGCCGCGGCAGGCCGTAGTCCGGTTGCGTCACGGCCCAGGCCGCCTGGATCGCGCAGAGCACGGCGTCGAGGGCATCGCCACTCGCATCGGCGATCAGCCGCCGTCGCAGCGCGGGTCGCGCGCAGCACAGACGCAGGCCGAGGCGCGGCGCACCGGCTTCGAGGGCTGCGACGATCGCGCGCCGCGCGGCGCGGCGCGCGGGGGTCTGCTTGTCGCGTGCATCGTTCTTGTACGAGGCCCGCGTGATGGCGCGCGCGAGCAGCCCGGGATAGGCCTCGAGCGCGACGCGCCTGCGGTCACCCGCTGCGAGACCCGGCAGCTGCAGCCCCGCGGCGGCGAGGCGCGGTGCGCCCTCGTGGAACATGAGCGCAACCGGCGGGTTGACGAGCTTCATCGGGCTCGACGAGCCGGCGGGCCCGTCGGTCGCGCGGTGCGCGTACTTGCGCCCCGCGGGGCGCGTGGCGCGGTAGCCGTCGAGGATGCCGCGGAGCTCGCGGCGCGACAGCGCAGCGCAGAACGCGATCAGCCGTGCCCAGTCACGCGGCCAGAGCAGGTCGGCGAGCAGTTCGCGCGGCAGCCCGAACGGAAAATCGAAGCCGCCGATCCAGGGCCCCGGCCGCCGCAGGAATCGTTCGAAGGCATCGAAGTCGGTGAGGGCTTCGAGCGCATCGAGGCGAAAACGCCGTCCCTGTCTGCGGCCGTGGGCGACGACGATCGGCTTCGCCTTGCGCGGCGTCGAGGTGAAATCCACACCGACGATCTTCACCGCGGCGCGAGCACCACCCACAACTGGGCATCGAACGGAAACAGCGCGGAGGCCGGGAACGGCGCGCCCGCCGGAAGGTCGAGCTCGCCCGCCGGCCGCACGAGAACCTTTTCCACCAGCACGGACACGATTCGCCGGCCGGCGAACAGCACTGCGAACTCCGGGCTGCGCGCGAGCAGACGGGCGACGAAGGCGTTCTCGTGCCCCTGCCGCGGCAGCCCGCGCGCCGCGTCCCAGCCCGGCGCGCTCGAGGCTTCCCTTGCGAGCAGGCTCGACAGCCAGGGGTACAGCACGATGCGGCCGAAACCGACGCTGATCTCGCGCCCCGCGGGCGCCGAGACGCGCAGCGCGTCGAGCGCTGTCAGCGTCGAGGCGCGCGAGAGCTCGCACTCGGGCCGCAGGCGGTAGTACGGTCGGCGCCCCGCCTCGACGAGGGCCTCGATACGAACCGTGCAGTCGGCCGTCTTCACGTTCGACTCGACGACCGGCGCCGCGGCGAGTGCGCTCAGCAGCATCAGCGTGCGGATCATCGGTTCAACGTCCGCACGCGGCCTTGGCCGCCAGGCGCACGATCTCGAACACCGCATAGCCCATCAGGGCGACGCCGAGCGCGACCAGCAACCCGGCCTTCGCCGGGTCACCGAGCGCGGGTGCGAAGGACGGTGGCACATCGGAGCTGAGGGCGTAGATGCCGAGCCCGGTAATCGCGGTGCCGACGATGTCGACCACGATCAACTGCAGCGGGATGCGCATGCGCGCGCGCTCGGCGGTGCTCATGCCGCGGCCTCCGCGAGCGCTTGCGTCGACAGATTGTGGACGCGGCCGAAGCCGGCGACGAAGCGCGCCGACTCGGGGCGGATCGCCCAGAAGGAAAAGTCGGCCAGCTCGAAGTTGATTGCCGATTCGGGATAGCGCCCGAGCCAGCCCCGCTTCAGCGCATCG
>LJTQ01000172.1 GCA_001303445.1 Betaproteobacteria bacterium SG8_39
AGATTCCGTGCGCCAGGAACATCACCACGACGAGCAGCACGCAGCCGTAGAACACCTGCTTGACGCCCGGAAACTCCCAGCCCAGCGCGGCGAGCAGTTCGGTGATGCTGTCGGCGAGCACCGTCAGCACCGCCGCGCCGAGGATCGGCCCGAACAGCGTGCCGACGCCGCCGATCACCGGGCCGAGAATGATCTCGATCGAGCGGCTGATGTTGAAGATCTGCTCGGGGAACAGGTTGTTGTAATAGAAGGCGAAAAACACGCCGGCGAGCGAGGTCATCGCGGCCGAGAGCATCACCGCGAGCATCTTCCAGCGAAAGGTGTTGATGCCGAGCGCCTGCGCGGCTTCCTCGTTTTCGCGGATCGCCTGCCAGTAGTAGCCGGCACGCGAGCGCAGCAGCCAGGTGCACAGCGCGAACGCCCCGACGGCGAGCGCCAGCATCACGTAGTAAAACATCGCCGGCGGACCGCGCAGGTTGAGCAGGTCCCAGGTCTCGCGTTGCGAGACCTTGATGAACAGGCCGCCCGGTCCGCCGAGGGCGTTAATGTGGTCGAAGCCGATGCGGGTGAACTCGGCGAAGGCGATCGTGAGCAGCGCAAAGTACACCCCCGAAATGCCGAAGCGGAACGCGAGGAAGCCGATCACGGCCCCGGCGGCGACGCAGGCGAGCATCGAGGCCCAGATGCCCGCCCAGGGGCCGATGCCGTAGTGAAAGAACAGCCCCGCCGAGACATAGGCGCCGATCCCGACGTAGAGCGAGTGACCGAGCGAGAGCTGTCCGGCGAAGCCCATCATCACGTTCCAGGCCTGCCCCGCGTAGGCGAAGAACAGGATCAGCGTGACCACCGACAACAGGTAGGGGCCGGCGAACGCCGGCAGCAGGAGCAGGCCCGCGGCCAGCAGTGCGGCGAGGACCAGGCTGCGACGGTTCACGCCCTGCGCCCCAGCAGGCCCTGCGGTCGGAACAGCAACACCAGGATCAGCAGCGCGAAGCTGACCATGCTCTTTGCCGAGGGCTGGATGAACAGGCCGGCCATGGCTTCGGACAGGCCGATCAGCACGCCGCCGAGCAGCGCCCCGGGCATCGAGCCGAGGCCGCCGACGATGACGATGACGAAGGCGAGCAGGGTGAAGCCCGGGCCCAGCACCGGCGTCACGTCAACCAGCACCACCATCATGCAGCCGGCGATCGCGACGCAGGCCGAACCGAGACCGAAGGTCAGCGCGTAGTAGCGGTGCACGTTCAGCCCGACGACGCGCGCACCCAAATAGTTGTCGGCGCAGGCGCGGATCGCCTTGCCCGCAAGCGTGAAGCGGAAGAAGGCGAACAGCGCCGCGCTCGCGAGCAGCGCCATTGCCGCGGCGTACAGCCGCGCCTTGTCGAACAGGATCGGTCCCAGGGCCCAGGACTCGAGCTGGTATTCGACCTGCACGCTGCGGGCGTCGGGGCCGAAGCCCACCAGCAGGCCGTTCACCATGATGATCGCGACCGCGACCAGCAGCATGAACTGCGAGTGCTCCGGGCGCGTGATGAACGGGTTGATGAGGCCGGTCTGCAGCGCGTAACCAAGCACGAAAAATACCGCGGCGATCGGCAGCGCGGCGACGAACGGATCGATGTTCCAGTGCGCGAACAGCAGTACCGCGGCGTACATCGCGATCGTCATCATCTCGCCGTGCGCGAAGTTGACCACGCGCACCACGCCGAAGATGACCGACAGGCCGAGCGCCATCAGCCCGTAGACCAGGCCGGTGAGGGTGCCGGCCAGCGCGACGTTGACGACCAGTTCGACGGGCATCAGAAAAAAAGGCCGGCGGCGCCGGCCCTCGGGTCACGTGCTTGCAGCGCTCAGGCCTTGTAGCTGGGCTGCGGGAACACCGGCTTCGCGGTCGCCGCGTTCTTCGGCAGCACCACGGTGGGGGTGCCCTTCAGGTTCTGCACGCAGGCCGAACCGATGCCCTCGACCTGGCCCTTGGCGTTGAACTTGATCGGCCCGCCGAGCGTCATCTTGCTCGCGATGTTGGTCTGCCGGATGGCATCGGCGAGGGTCTTCGGGTCGCTGCTGCTCGCACGCTTGAACGCATCCGCGGCGACGAGCAGGGCCTCGAAGGTGAAGCCCACGTTGAGGCCGTGGAACACCAGCCTGTCTTTCGGGTTGCGCTTGAGGAAGGCCTTCTCCACCACCTTGGTCAGCGGCGCCGTCGGGTTGTACCAGGGCACGTTGGACACGCAGTACTCGGCATAGCGGCCGAGCACCTTGGTGAACTGCTCCTCGTACATGCCGGGCGATCCCGGGCTGATGACGCCCATCGGGTTCCAGCGCTGCTTGATCATCTCGCGGCGCAGCAGGATGGCGTCGTTCAGGCGGCAGACCAGCATGAGGAAATCGGCGCCGGTGGCCTTGGCCTTCGAGATTTCGACGGTCAGGTCCTTCGCCGCCGGGTCGTAGGGGATGGTATCGACAATCTTGAACGGCAGCTGCGTCTGACGCGGGAACAGAGCGCCAATGCCCTTGGTCACCGCGCGGCCGAAGGTGTCGTTGACGTGCATGTAGACCGCGGTACGCGGCACGGTGTTGGTCGCCTGGAACAGATCGCCCATCAGCGACAGGCCGTTGCGCACGATGTCGATCGCAGTCTGGAAGTTGCGGAATACGAACTTGTAACCCTGGTTCGTGATCTGCGGCGCAGCGGCGATGTTGATGACGTGCGGGATGCCGCGCTGCTCTGCAACCTGCGCGATGGCTGCGGTCTGTCCCGAGTCGAACGCGCCGACCAGCACATTGGCGCCTTCCTGGATGAGGCGCTCGGCGCGCGTGCGCGCGACGTCCACGTTGGTTTCGGTATCGGCCATCATGATCTCGAGGTCGACGCCGAGCATCGAGCGGATGACTTCGGGCGCGAGATCAGCGCCTTTCTTGCAGGATTGTCCAATGAACCCCTGCACGCCCGAGAGCGGCAGCAGTACGCCGACCTTCAGCTTCTTCGGCTGGGCGTTGACGATGCCGAAGGGTGACAGTGCGCCGAGGGTGCCGGCGGCGGCCAGCGCCTGGTTGAACTTGCGGCGGTCGAACGACATGGTTCCTCTCCTCCTGGGTGGCGGTGCCCTGATTCTACCGGTCGCGCCGGCGTTGTTGGGCGGCGCGGTGCCCCGGCGAGGGCGAATTACAATCCGCCCTTCCATGCGATTGCTGCGAACAGCGCCACCGGCCGCGACCTCCGCGCGCACGCCGCTCGGTAAACGGCCGCAATGAACGCCGCTGCGAACATGGCGCGGCCGGTGCGCGGCGTGCGCCTGGGCCAGACCGCGGTCGAGGTCGAGCGGCGCGCCGACGGCGCGCTGCTGCTGCGCTCGCCGCAGGCGCTTGGCCGCTATCCCGACAGGCTCACCGAGCGGCTCGAATTCTGGGCGGCGCGGGCGCCCGAGCGCGTGTTTCTGGCGCAACGTGAGGCTGGCGGCGACTGGCGCAGCCTGCGGTACGGCGAGGCGCTCGCCCAGGCGCGGCGCGTCGGCGCGGCGATCCTGGCGCGCGGCCTGTCGGCCGAGCGGCCGATCGTCGTGCTGTCGGGCAACGACCTGGAGCACGCGCTGATCGAGCTGGGGGCGCTGCTGGTCGGCGTGCCCTATGCGCCGATCTCGCCGGCCTATTCGCTGCTGTCCGAGGACTTCGCCCGTCTGCGCCAGGCGCTCGCGCTGCTGACACCGGGGCTGGTGTTCGCCGCCGACGGCACGGCCTTCGGCCGCGCGATCGCGGCGGCGGTTCCCGCGGATGTCGAGCGGGTGGTGACGCGCAATCACGGTGCGCTTGCCGGGCGGGCGGCGACGCCCTTCGCTGCGCTGCTCGAGCGGGAGGACGCGGCGGCGGTCGACGCGGCGCAGGCCCGGGTCGGTCCCGACACCATCGCCAAGTTCCTGTTCACCTCGGGCTCGACCGACGTGCCGAAAGCGGTGATCAACACGCAGCGCATGTGGTGCGCGAATCAGGAGATGATCCGCAGCGTGCTGGCCTACTTCCGTGACGAGCCGCCGGTGATCGTCGACTGGGCACCCTGGCATCACACCGCCGCGGGCAACCATGACTTCGGTCTGGTGCTGTTCAACGGCGGCTCGTACTACATCGACGAGGGCAAGCCGATGCCGGGCGCGATCGAGGCCACGGTGCGAAATCTGCGCGAGATCGCACCGACCTTCTATTTCAACGTGCCGAAGGGCTTCGAGGCCCTGCTGCCGTATCTGCGCACGGACGATGCGCTGCGCCGCAGCTTCTTCAGTCGGCTGAAGGTGCTGTGGTTCGCCGGCGCGGGCCTCGCGCAGCACGTGTTCGACGAGATGAAGGAACTCGCCTACCGCAGCTGCGGCGAGACGATTCTGTTCCTCACCGGTCTGGGCTCGACGGAAACCGCGCCGCTGACGCTGGCGCGGGTGTGGGATACCGACGATGCCGCCAACATGGGGCTGCCGCCACCCGGTGCCGAGCTCAAGCTGGTGCCCTTCGAGGGCAAGTACGAGATGCGCGTCAAAGGGCCGCACATCACGCCCGGCTACTGGCGCCAGCCGGCGCTGACCGCGCAGGCGTTCGACGCCGAGGGCTGGTACCGGCTGGGGGATGCCTTTAGCCTGGCGGATCCGCAGGATCCGGCCAAGGGCCTGCGCTTCGAGGGCCGCGTGGCAGAAGACTTCAAGCTCGCGACCGGGACCTGGGTCCATGTCGGCGCGCTGCGCGCGCGTTGCGTGGCGCAGCTCGCGCCGCTGGCGCGCGACGTCGTGATCGCGGGCCACGATCGCGATTACGTCGGCGCCCTGATCGTGCCCGATCCCCAGGCCTGCGCCGGGCTGGGCGAGGTGCCGCTGCGCGCTGAATTCGCCGCCCGGCTGCGTGCGCTGGCGGCCTCGAGCACCGGCAGCTCCATGCGCATCGAGCGCGCGCTGGTACTGACGCAGGCACCCTCGCTCGACGCGGGCGAAATGACCGACAAGGGCTCGATCAACCAGCGCGCGGTGCTCGCGCGCCGCGCGGCGCTGGTCGAGGCGCTGTACGCCGAGCCACCCGCGGCGGACGTGATCCGCGCCACCGACTGATTCCAATGCCGAGCAAGGACATGGCCATGCCGAAGATGAACGTCGACGCGCTCGTCGCCATCGACATCCACACGCACGCCGAAGTTTCAACGCGCATGCTGCCCGACGAAGCCGAGGCTGAAGCGCTGGAGGCGCGCGGGCGCTATTTCCGCTACGAGGTGAAGCATCCCACCATCGCCCAGATGGCCGAGACGTACCGCGCTCGCAAGATCGCGTTCGTCGTATTCACGGTCGATCACGAGCGGGGCATGGGCATCAAGCGCATCTCGAACGAAGAGGTCGCGGAGTCGGCCGCCGAGCATGCCGATATCTGCATTCCGTTCGCCAGCATCGACCCGGCGCGTGGCAAGATGGGGGTGCGCGAGGCGCGCCGCCTGATCAAGGATTTCGGCGTCAAGGGCTTCAAGTTCCACCCGATCATCCAGGGGTTTTTCCCGAACGACCCCGACGTCTACCCGCTCTACGAGGTGATTGCGGAGGCGGGCCTGCCGGCGCTGTTCCACACCGGGCAGACCGGAATCGGGGCGGGGATGCGCGGCGGCGGTGGCCTCAAGCTGAAGTACGCCAACCCGATGTACCTCGACGACGTCGCGGCCGACTTTCCGGATATGCCGATCATCATGGCGCATCCCTCGGTGCCGTGGCAGGACGAGCAGCTTTCGGTGGCCACGCACAAGCCCAACGCCTACATCGACCTCTCGGGCTGGTCGCCGAAATACTTCGAGGCCAAGCTGGTGCACTACGCCAACACGCTGCTCAAGAACAAGGTGCTGTTCGGCAGCGACAACCCGGTGATCCAGCCCGACCGCTGGCTCGCCGACTTCGAGAAGCTGCCGGTGAAGCCCGAGGTGCGGCCGTTGATCCTGAAGGAAAACGCGGTCAAGCTGCTCAAGCTGAGCTGAGAGCCGGCACAACGGATTCGGAGGACCTGTAATGAGCCAGCGCCTGCGGTCAGACCTGCGCTTTGCACCTGCCAAGGTGAACATAGAGAAACGCGCCGACGGCAGCGTGCTGCTGCGCTCACCGATGGCGCTCGGCGCCTGCGCACGTTGCGTAACCGAGTGGCTCGTCGAATGGGCGGGCCGGGTACCGGAGCGGGTTTTCGTCGCCGAGCGCGCGTCGACCGGCTGGCGCAGCCTGACCTACCGCGAGACGCTGGAGTCGGTGCGTGCGATCGGCCAGGGCCTGCTCGAGCGGGGCCTTGCGGCGGAACGCCCGCTTGCGATCCTCTCGGACAACAGCGTCGATCATGCGCTGCTCGCGCTCGCTGCGCAGCATGTCGGGGTGCCGATCGTGCCGATCTCGCCCGCCTATTCGCTGATGTCGAAAGACTTCGCCAAGCTGAAATACATCTTCGAGCTGGTACGGCCTGCTCTGGTCTGGACCGCGGATCCGGAGAAGTTCGCCCCCGCGCTCGCCGCGGTCGGCGCGCGCGCGACGCCGCTCGATGCGCTGCGTGCGGCGCAACCCGGTGCGCGGGTCGAGGCGGCGCACGCGCAGGTCGGTCCCGACACG
>LJTQ01000020.1:0-21353 GCA_001303445.1 Betaproteobacteria bacterium SG8_39
AGGTGTTCAGCCACACGGTGCAACTGCATCTGACGCCGCTGTCGGCGGCGGCGCCGTTCCAGCGTCAGCTCGAGGGCCATCCGCGTGCCTGGATCTTCACCTCCGCGACGCTCGCGGTGGGCGACGACTTCGGCCACTTTGCGCGCGAGCTCGGGCTCGAGGACGTGGTCAGCGCACGCTGGCCGAGCCCGTTCGACTACACGCGTCAGGCGCGTCTCTACGTCCCGCGCGGCCTGCCGGAGAATCCGAACGACCCGGGCTACACTGACGCCGTGGTCGATGCCGCGCTACCCGCACTGCGGGCGAGCGGAGGGCGCGCGTTCCTGCTGTTCACGTCGCTGCGGGCGTTGCGCAGGGCACACGAGCGGTTGCAGGGTGCGGACCTTGGGCACCCGTTGCTCGTGCAGGGCACCGGATCGCGCAGCGAGTTGTTGCGCCGATTCCGCGAGCTCGGCAACGCGGTACTGCTCGGCAGTCAATCGTTCTGGGAAGGCGTCGACGTGCGCGGTGAAGCCCTCTCGCTCGTGGTCATCGACAAGCTGCCGTTTGCGCCGCCGGACGACCCGGTGCTGGCTGCGCGTATCGATGCGCTGCGCGCCAGGGATGAGAATGCATTCTCGCGACTGCAGCTGCCGATGGCGGTCCTGCAGCTGAAGCAGGGCGCGGGCCGCCTGATCCGCGACTTCACCGACCGCGGCGTCTTGATGATCTGCGACCCACGCCTTTTCACCCGCGGCTACGGCCGCATCATTCGCGCCAGCCTGCCGCCGATGCCCCTCACGCGCGAGATCAGCGACGTGGAACATTTTTTCGCCGCGCAGCCGTCCGCTAGAATCGTGAGCCAACCGGGCGAAGGCGATCCACCGTCTCCCCCAACCAACTTTACGGAAGCGCATTCATGAGAGTGGTCATCACAGGGGGCGGCGGTTTTCTGGGGCTCAAGCTGGCCAAGGCGCTGCTCGCGCGCGACGGGCTTGCGGCGTCCGATGCGGAGAAGGCGCCGCTGTCTAAGCTCGTGTTGCTCGATGCGGCCTACCCGGACGACATGCCCTCCGACCCGCGCCTCGAGGTCGTGCGCGGGGACGTTGCGGATGCGGCCATTCTGGATCGCGTCCTGACGGCCGATACGGGTTCGGTGTTCCACCTCGCTGCCGTGGTGAGCGGCGCGGCGGAAGCGGATTTTGACCTCGGCGAGCGCGTCAATCTCGAGGGTACGCGCAGGCTGCTCGAGCGCGCGCGGCGCTGCGCGCGCCCGCCGCGGCTGGTGTTCGCGAGTTCGGTCGCCGCGTTCGGTGGCGCGCTGCCGCCGGTACTGGATGATTCGACGACGCCGACGCCGCAGACCTCCTATGGCACGCAGAAGGTGATCGGCGAGTATCTGATCGCTGACATGTCGCGCAAGGGCTTCATCGACGGCCGCTCGCTCCGCCTGCCGACCGTCGTCGTTCGCCCCGGCAAGCCGAATGCGGCCGCCTCGTCCTTCGCCAGCGGCATCCTTCGCGAGCCCCTGAACGGCGTCGCCTCGGCGTGCCCCGTCGCTGCGGAAACGGGCGTGTGGCTGCTCTCGCCGAAGCGCGTCATCGAGGCGTTTTTGCATGCGCACGACCTGGCTGCCGCGGCCTGGCCGTCGACGCGCACCGTGAACCTGCCGGGCATCACCGTGAGCGTCGCCGAGATGCTGGAAGGCCTGCGCCGCGTCGCGGGCGACTCGGTCGTTCGCCGGATCCGGTTCGAGCCGGATGCGCGCATCCAGGCCATCGTCAAGACCTGGCCCGCGCGCCTGAAAACGCCGCGTGCGATCGACATGGGATTTCGTGCCGATCCCGACATCGACGCCGTCATCCGCGACTACATCGCGGACGAGAAAATCACGGTGGTGAACTAGCGGCGGAGGCGTGGGGGCTGCGGGGGGAGAACCGCAGGGTCTTCCCCCGCGGCCGACTCGAGCGAACGGGTAATTGCCCTTTGGGCAATCACCAGTTCGGATCCCAAATGCGCCACCAGGGCGCAGTGCGCTCGTAACCGCCGGGTTGCAGGTACTTGCTGTTGGGGAAGTTCGTCGTCATGACGCGATTGGCGTCATCGCGCAATTGGGTCATGCCGAGTTCATCGTAGGCCAGGACGAGGATGTACACCGCTTCTTCCGTCGTGGGCGCCTGCGGATAGTTCTTGACTGCGTACTGTGCGCGATTCGCCGCCGCCACATAGGCGCCGCGCTTCATGTAGTAGCGCGCAACGTGGACCTCGTGGGCAGCGAGCGCGTTGACGAGGTAGCGCATGCGCTCCGCGGAGTCCTTGGCGTACTTCGACTCGGGGAAGCGCGTCACGACTTCCTTGAAGGCGAAAAAAGCCTCACGGCTCGCCTTCGGATCGCGGTCGGTCATGTCGGGGCTGGTCAGCGCCGTCAGGAAGCCACGGTTTTCGTTGAAGTTGACCAATCCCTTCAGGTAATACGCGTAGTCGACGTTGGGATGGTTCGGGTAGAGCTTGATGAAACGGTCCGCGGCCGCGATGGCCGAGGCGCGATCGCCGTCTTTGTAGTAGGCATAGGCAATCTCGATTTGTGCCTGCTGCGCGTAACGGCCATAGGGATAGCGCGCCTCGAGCTTTTCGAGATACTCGACCGCCTTGGCGTAGTTTCCGGACCCCATCTGGTCCTTCGCTTCGCTGTACAGGCGCTGCGCCGACCAGCCCGCCGTATCGTCCTTCCGGTTATCGAACAGCCCGCAGGCGGACAGTTGCAGCGCGACCGCAAGGGCGAGGACAGTCAGTAAACTTGTGCGCATGGGACGGCGTTCTGGCGGGACCGAA
The DNA here is from genome assembly GCA_001303445.1 of Betaproteobacteria bacterium SG8_39. Taxonomy (GTDB): domain Bacteria; phylum Pseudomonadota; class Gammaproteobacteria; order Burkholderiales; family SG8-39; genus SG8-39. The sequence goes on from LJTQ01000020.1 coordinate 2,812, forward strand.
AATTATAGCCTGCGCGATCGCGCCGGCGACGCAGCGGAACTCACGGTTACCGTGCCGCAGGCGCTCGCCGGCCTTCGCTTGGATCAGGCGCTCGCGCGTTTGTTCCCGCAGTATTCGCGGACGCGCCTGCAGGTCTGGCTGCGCGAAGGCGCCATCGCGCTCGATGCGCGGCCCGCGACCGCGCGCCAGACGGTGATTGGCGGCGAGCAGGTGCGGCTGGTGCCGCCGCCGCTGCCGGATGCCGCCGCGCCGCAGGCCGAGAAGATGCCGCTCGCGATCGTCTACGAGGACGCCGACATTCTGGTCATCGACAAACCGGCCGGCCTGGTGGTGCATCCAGGGGCCGGCGTGCACCGTGGCACGCTGCTCAACGCGCTGCTTGCGCATGCACCGCAGCTCGGCGGACTGCCGCGCGCCGGCATCGTGCACCGTCTCGATCGCGATACCAGCGGACTGCTGGTGGTCGCCAAGACGCTCGAAGCGCAGACCAGCCTGGTGCGCCAGCTCGCCGAACGCAGCATGCAGCGCGTCTATCTGGCGGTGGTGCACGGCGTGCCGAGCGCGGGCGGCACGATTGATCAGCCGATCGGGCGCGACTTGCGCTCGCGCACGCGCATGGCAATCACGCGCCGCGGGCGCGAGGCGCGCACGCGCTACCAGGTCGTCGAGCGCTTCGACGCGGCGGCGCTGATCGAGTGCCGGCTGGAGACCGGCCGCACGCATCAGATCCGCGTCCACCTTCAGCACCTCGGGTATCCGATCGTCGGTGATCCGGTTTACCGCCGCGGTGCGTCTGCGCGCATCAGCTTCGGCCGCCAGGCGCTGCACGCACGCGAGTTGTCCCTGGCCCATCCGCGCAGCGGCGAACCGATGACCTGGCGCGCGCCGCTGCCGGCGGACATGAAGCGTCTGATTGCGACGCTGCGCCGCGCCTGAACGATGGCGCCGCAGCCGATCTATCCTGAGTGGAACGTCGCGGCCCGCGTGCGCGCGCTGGTGACGACGCGCTCGGGTGGCGTCAGCAGCGGCGCATACGCCGGCCTGAACCTGGGGCTGCGCTGCGGGGACGAGGTGGACGCCGTGCTGGAAAACCGCCGCCGGCTGGCGGCACTGCTGCCTGCGAGCCCGGTGTGGCTGCGCCAGGTGCATGGTCGCGGCGTGCTGTTCGCCACGCCCGCGCACGCGGGGCAGGCGGAGCAGGAGGCCGATGCCAGCGTCACCACGCTGCCGGGAACAGTCTGTGCCGTTCTGGTCGCCGACTGCCTGCCGGTGTTGCTTGCCGATGCGCGCGGCGAGGCGGTGGGCCTCGCCCATGCGGGCTGGCGCGGCCTGAGCGCCGGTGTGATCGAGGCGACGGTGGCAGCGTTCCCCTGTGAGCCGGCGCGCCTCGTTGCCTGGCTCGGCCCGGCCATCGGGCCGCGCGTCTATGAGGTCGGCGAAGAGGTGCGCACCGCGTTCGTCACGCAAGACCCGACGACGTCCGTGGCGTTCACGCCGACGCGCCCCGGACATTGGTTTGCGGACCTGTACGCGCTGGCGCGCCGGCGCCTGTCGCTCTGCGGAGTCGGTCGCGTGAGCGGCGGGGCGTTCTGCACCTATTCGGAACCGGAGCGCTTTTACTCCTTCCGCCGCGACCGCGTGACCGGCCGCATGGCGGCGCTGGCATGGCTTGAGTGACGGCGTGCCAATCGGTATTAAAAGCGCAAATAAACAGAGGGTTGCAGTTCAATCGGCCAAGCTTGACCGGAGCCATTGACGGGGCCTCATTGTGCGGCGCAAAATGCGCACCGTTTAGGCGTGATGTTACTGACTGGAAAGCGTTTTTGCCGTCTGCGCTGCGTCGCAGCGTGCGGTACGAGACGCTAGCCGCAAGGGGGCTCGTCTAAGGCAACGCGAGGCCCGATGAGAGACCAAGCCACCACATCCCAAACCCCCGAGGCGCTGCTCGCGGCGATCGCCCAAGCCGGTGACGAGATCGCCCGGGGCTGGATGGCGCTGCTGCCGGCCGCGTCCGACCCGCGCGGCGGCGCTGCGAGCGAATGGCTCGAGCAACTTGCGCGCAGCGCGCCCGGACTGAACAGCGACTACCTGAAGCGCCAGGCAGCGCTCTGGTCGTCGCTGATGTCCGGCGGGCGCGGCGAGGGCAACGCGAAGTCAGAACCCGGTGACCGGCGCTTTGCGTCGGCCGCATGGCGCGACAACCCGTACTACAGCTACCTCAAGCAGTCGTACTTGCTTGCGGCGGACTATCTCAAGCAAGCCGTCGAGCAGGTCGAAACGGATGACGCGGCGAAGGCACGGCTGCGCTTCGCGGCCAAGCAGTGGATCGACGCGATGTGTCCGGCGAATTTCATGGCGACAAACCCGGACGCGTTGCGCGAGGCGATCGACAGCGGCGGGGAAAGCCTCGCCCGGGGTCTCGCCAACCTGATCGGCGATGCGCGCAAGGGGCGCATCAGCCAAACCGATGAATCGGCGTTCGAGGTCGGGCGCAACCTGGCGCGCACGGCGGGCCAGGTCGTCTATCAGAACGATCTGATCCAGCTGATCCAGTACACGCCGACCACGACCCAGGTCGCCAAACGTCCGCTGGTCATGGTGCCGCCGTGCATCAACAAGTTCTACATCCTCGATCTGCAGCCCGAGAACTCGTTCGTGCGCTACGCGGTGGACGCAGGCCATACCGTGTTCATGCTGTCGTGGCGCAACGTGGGGCCCGAACTCGGACATCTCGGCTGGGACGACTACCTCGAGGACGGGGTATTTACCGCGTTGCGCGTCGCACGCGCGATCACGCGCGCCGATCGGGTGAACGCACTGGGTTTCTGCGTCGGCGGCACGCTGCTCGGGGCCGCGCTCGCCGTGCTCGCCGCCAAAGGCGAAGACCTCGTGGCGAGCGCGACCTGGCTCACGACGATGCTCGATTTCTCGGAGCCGGGGCAGATCGGCCTGTTCATCGATCCCGCGAGCGTTGCCGCGCGCGAGGCCGCGATCGGCGGCGGCGGCATCCTGCCCGGGGCCGAGCTCGCTTTCGTCTTCTCCAGCCTGCGGGCAAACGACCTGGTCTGGCCGTACGTGGTGAACAACTACCTGCTCGGCGGCGCACCCGCCGCGTTCGATCTGCTGTACTGGAATTCGGACAGCACCAACCTGCCGGGGCCGATGTATTGCACCTACGTGCGCGACACCTATCTCGAGAACCGCCTGTGCAAGCCCGGTGCGGTGGTCAACTGCGGCGTGCCGGTCGACCTCGGCACGGTGCAGATTCCGCATTTCATTCTCGCCACTCGCGAAGACCACATCGTGCCGTGGCGCGCGGCGTACCGCTCGGTGCAGCTGCTCGGTGGGGACAAGACCTTCGTGCTCGGCGCGAGCGGGCACGTCGCCGGCGTTATCAACCCGGCCGACAAGAACCGGCGCAGCTTCTGGATCGACGCCGAGCGGGCGGGCTATCCGGAATCGCCGGAGGCATGGCTCGAGCGCGCGGAATCGCGTCCCGGCAGCTGGTGGCGCGAATGGCGCGGATGGCTCGATGCCTTCCGCGGCGGCGAACGACGCGCGCCTGCACGGCCGGGCAGCGCGAAATACAAGGCGATCGAGCCTGCGCCCGGTCGCTATGTGCAGGAGCGGGCGCCCGTCGTGCTGGCGCCCGGACACACGCCCGGAAACATGACCGGCAAAGGAGTTTGACCATGGACGATATCTTCATCGTAGGGGCCGGACGCACGGCCATCGGCAAGTTTGGCGGCACCCTCGCCAAGACGCCTGCATCCGACCTGGGTGCGCACGTCATTCGCAAGGTGCTTGAGCGCGCGGGCGTCGCGCCCGAGCAGGTGTCCGAGGTCATCCTGGGCCAGGTGCTGACCGCGGCAACAGGGCAGAATCCCGCTCGCCAGGCGGCGATCCGGGCGGGTCTGCCCGACATGGTGCCGGCGATGACCATCAACAAGGTCTGCGGCTCGGGCCTGAAGGCCGCGATGCTCGGCGCACAGTCGATCGCCCATGGCGATGCCGACATCGTCGTGGCGGGCGGACAGGAATCGATGAGCACCTCGCCGCACGCCCTGGTGGGCTCGCGCGACGGCTTCCGCATGGGCGACGCGAAGCTGGTCGACACCATGATCATCGATGGCCTGTGGGACGTCTACAACCAGTACCACATGGGCGTGACCGCGGAGAACGTCGCCAAGGAATACGCGGTGACGCGTGACGACCAGGACGCGTTCGCGGTGGCCAGCCAGCAAAAGACCGAGGCGGCGCAAAAGGCAGGCAAGTTCAAGGACGAGATCGTCCCCTTCGAGATTGCGACGCGCAAAGGCAGCGTGAGTTTCGTCGACGACGAATACCCGCGCCACGGCGCGACCCTCGAGGCGATGAAGGGGCTGCGCCCGGCGTTCGACAAGAACGGCACGGTCACAGCGGGCAACGCATCGGGCATCAACGACGGTGCAGCCGTGGTCATCCTGGCCTCCGCGCGCAAGGCGAAGGAGCTCGGCCTGAAGCCGCTTGCGCGCATCAAGGCCTTCGCCTCCGCGGGTGTCGATCCGAAGTACATGGGCATGGGGCCGGTGCCGGCCTCGAAGCGCTGTCTGTCGCGCGCGGGCTGGTCGCCGCAGGACCTCGAGTTGATGGAAATCAACGAGGCCTTCGCCGCCCAGGCGATCGCGGTCAACCGTCAGATGGGCTGGGATACATCGAAGGTGAACGTCAATGGCGGTGCGATCGCGCTCGGCCATCCGATCGGCGCGTCCGGCTGCCGCATCCTGGTGACCCTGCTACACGAGATGCAGAAGCGTGATGCCAAGAAGGGTCTGGCTTCGCTCTGCATCGGCGGCGGCATGGGCGTGGCACTCGCAGTCGAGCGATGACCGAACTGAATGCCGCGATTGGCGCGGGCCGTCCCGAGGGCGGGGCGGCGCGCCCGGGCGTGATGATGCTGGGAGATTGAGCAATGACGACAAGGGTTGCACTGGTCACGGGCGGCATGGGCGGCATCGGTACGGCGATCTGCCGCCGACTGGCCAGTGCCAACGGCAACGCCGTGGTGGCAAATTGCCTGCCGGGTTACGAGCACAAGGAAGCCTGGCTCGAGAAACTCCGCGCCGAAGGGTTTGACAACGTGTTTGCCGCGGAAGGCGATGTCGCGGACTTCGATTCCGTCGGCGAGATGGTGAAGCGCATCGAGTCCGAGATCGGCCCGATCGACATCCTGGTCAATAACGCCGGCATCGTGCGCGACAACGTGCTGCACAAGATGTCGCCGACGGACTGGATCGAGGTCATCAACACCAATCTCAATTCGGCCTTCAACGTGACGCGGCATGTGGTCGACGGGATGTGCGCGCGCGGCTGGGGCCGCATCGTCAACCTGTCGTCGGTCAACGGGCAGCGCGGGCAGTTCGGCCAGACCAACTATTCGGCGGCGAAGGCGGGCATCCACGGCTTCGCCAAGGCGCTGGCGCAGGAGGTGGTGAAGAAGGGCGTGACCGTGAATTCGGTGTCGCCCGGCTACGTTGCCACGGACATGGTGCGCTCCATTCGCAAGGACGTGCTCGAACGGATCGTTGCGGGCATCCCCATGGGGCGCCTAGCCGACCCCGACGAGATCGCGGGGCTTATCGCGTACCTGTCCTCGGAAGAAGCCGGGTATATTACGGGAGCGAATATCTCGATCAACGGCGGGATGTACATGTCCTAGCCTTGACCGAAGTGGGACGAACTGCGACGGGGGAGCGAGGGAGGCGGAATGTCGGAAAAGCGGTTGGCGGTGGTCACGGGGGGCATGGGCGGACTCGGCGAGTCCATTTCGACCAAGATGGCCGATGCGGGCTACAGGGTGGTGGTGACCTATTCCCCATCGAACACCAAATGGAAATCGTGGCTCGAGGAGATGAAGCAGCAGGGCTACGGCTTCGCGGCTTATCCCGTCGATGTCGCGGACTTCGACGACAGCGCGGTCAAATGCGCGCAGATCGTCAAGGACTGCGGGCAGATCGACATTCTGGTCAACAACGCGGGCATCACGCGCGACATGACGTTCAAGAAGATGTCCAAGGCGGACTGGGACGCGGTGATGCGGACCAACCTGGATTCCTGCTTCAACATGACCAAGCAGGTCATGGACGGCATGGTCGAACGGGACTGGGGCCGCGTGATCAATGTCTCGTCGGTCAACGGCCAGAAGGGCGCTTTCGGGCAGACCAACTATTCTGCCGCCAAGGCCGGCATTCACGGCTTTACCAAGGCGCTGGCGCTGGAAGTGGCGCGCAAGAATGTGACGATCAACACGATTTCGCCGGGCTACATCGGCACCAAGATGGTGACGGCGATCCCGAAGGACATCCTCGATTCCAAGATCCTGCCGCAGATCCCCGTCGGCCGGCTCGGCAAGCCCGAAGAGGTGGCCGGGCTGATCATCTATCTGTGCTCGGAAGAAGCCGCGTTCGTCACCGGCGCGAACATATCGATCAACGGCGGTCAGCACATGTTCTGAAGCGCGCTCGACTGGGCGCGCCATTTGCGAGGTCACCATGGAGCAACAGGTGAGACTAATCAAGAAGTACCCCAACCGGCGTCTTTACGACACCAAGACGTCGAGTTACATCACGCTGGTCGACGTCAAGCAGATGGTCCTGAATCACGAGGATTTTCAGGTCGTCGACGCGAAATCGAGCGAGGATCTCACGCGGCAGATTCTGCTGCAGATCATCCTCGAGGAGGAATCGGGCGGCATGCCGATGTTTACCTCCGACCTGCTGTCGCAGATGATCCGCTCCTACGGCAACGCGATGCAGGGGTTCATGGGTGGCTACCTGGAAAAGAACCTCAAGGCGTTCCAGGACATGCACAAGGCGATGCAGGAGCAGTCGCAGCGCCTCTACGGCGACAACTCGCGGGCGTCGCAGGATCTGTGGGCACAGTTCATGAACCTGCAGGGACCGGCCATGCAGAGCCTGATGCAGGCCTACATGGAGCAGAGCCAGAAAGCGTTCGGACAGTTCCAGGAGCAGATGCAGAGCCAGGCGCGCAACATGCTCGCCGGATTCACCATGCCCGGAATGCCCAAGGGTGAATCGTCCGACAAGGGCGAGCCCGACAAGAAAGAGTAGTGGTCGCCAACGCGGCGCGCCGTTCCGCGCCGAAAAGCCGCGGGCGCGCTTCCGGCGCGCACCGCAAGGATCCCAGCATCGGTTTCGTGTCGCTCGGCTGCCCGAAGGCGCTGGTCGACTCCGAGCGCATCCTGACCCAGCTGCGCGCCGAAGGCTACGCGACCTCGGCGACCTACGAAGCGGCCGATCTCGTCATCGTCAATACCTGCGGCTTCATCGATGCGGCGAAGGCAGAGTCGCTCGAGGCGATCGGCGAGGCGCTCGAGAAGAACGGCAAGGTTATCGTCACCGGGTGCCTCGGTGCGCAGGCGGATGCCGTGCAGGCCGCGCATCCGAAGGTGCTCGCGGTTACCGGGCCGCACGATACCGCCGCGGTCATGGCCGCGGTGCACGCGCAGCTGCGCAAGCCGCACGACCCGTTCGTCGATCTCGTGCCGCCCCAGGGCATCAAGCTCACGCCGCGTCACCTCGCGTACCTCAAGATCTCGGAGGGCTGCAACCACCGCTGCACCTTCTGCATCATCCCGTCGATGCGTGGCGACCTGGTTTCGCGCCCGATCGGCGAGGTGCTGGCGGAGGCCGAGACGCTGCTTCGTGCGGGCGTGCGCGAGCTGCTGGTGATCGCGCAGGATACGAGCGCCTACGGCGTCGACGTGAAGTACCGCACCGGCTTCTGGCGCGGGCGGCCGCTGAAGACGCGCATGCTGGAGTTGTGCGACGCGCTCGGGAGACTCGCGCAGGATGCCGGGGCCTGGGTGCGCCTGCACTACGTCTACCCCTACCCGAGCGTCGATGCCGTCGTTCCGCTGATGGCCGAGGGGGGCATCCTGCCCTATCTGGACGTGCCGTTTCAGCACGCCAGCCCGCGCATCCTGAAGCGGATGAAGCGCCCGGCGAGCGCCGAAAACGTGCTGGCGCGTATCCAGCGCTGGCGCAGCCTCTGCCCCGAGATCACGCTGCGCAGCACCTTTATCGTCGGCTTTCCGGGAGAAACCGAAGGGGATTTCGAGGCCTTGCTCGAGTTCCTCGAAGCCGCACAGCTCGACCGGGTCGGCTCATTTGCCTATTCGCCGGTCGACGGTGCGGCGGCGAACGCCTACCCTGATGCGGTGCCGGAGGCGGTCGCCGCGGCGCGCCGCGAGCGCCTCATGCAGGTGCAGGCACGCATCAGTGCGGCGCGCCTCGCGCGCAAGGTCGGACGCGTGGAGCGCGTCCTGGTCGACGCGCCCGGCGTCGGCCGCTCGATGGCGGATGCGCCGGAGATCGATGGCGTGGTGCATTTTGAAGGCGGGCAGGTCGGCGAGTTTGTCGACGTCAGAATCGAACGCTCGGACGAGCATGATTTGTACGGGAGATTGACATGAGCACGAGACAGGTGGTGGTGGTGTCGGGGGCGCGCACGGGGATCGGCGATTATGGCGGCGCCCTGAAGGACGTTCCGGCGACGCAGCTCGGCGCGATCGCGATCAAGGAAGCGCTTGCGCGCGGCACCGTCGATCCGGCGACGGTCGGCCACGTCGTCATGGGCAGCGTGATTCACGGCGAGGCGCGCGACATGTACCTGTCGCGCGTCGCGGCGATCGACGCCGGTCTGCCGGTCGGCACGCCCTGCCTGACGGTCAACCGGCTGTGCGGATCGGGCCTGCAGGCGATCGTCTCGGCGGCCCAGCACATCCTGCTCGGCGACGTCGATCTCGCAGTCGGCGGTGGCGCGGAAAGCATGAGCCGCGCGGCCTATTTTCTGCCTACGGGCCGCTGGGGGCAGCGCATGGGCGACGCGGCCGTGGTCGACGCGATGACCGCGGCGCTACACGATCCCTTCGGTCACGGACACATGGGGGTCACGGCCGAAAACATCGCCGCGAAATACGGTTTTGGCCGCGAGGCGCAGGATGCGTTTGCACTCGAATCGCACCGCCGCGCGGCGCAGGCGCTGGAGGCCGGCCATTTCAAGGGCCAGGTGGTGCCGGTCGAGCTCAAGACGCGCAAGGGTACGGAGCAGTTCGTTACCGACGAGCACGTGCGCAAGGACGCCAAGCCCGAGGATCTGGCGAAGCTGCGCGCCGTATTCAAGAAGGACGGCACGGTGACCGCCGGCAACGCCTCGGGCATCAACGACGCGGGCGCGGCGGTCGTGCTGATGGAAGCCAAGGCGGCGGAGAAGGCGGGCGCCAAGCCGATGGCGCGCATGCTGGGCTACGCCCACGCCGGCGTCGAGCCGCAGGTCATGGGGCTCGGGCCGATACCGGCGGTGAAGCGCGTGTTCGAGAAGACCGGCCTCAAGCCGGCCGACATGGACGTCGTCGAGTCGAACGAGGCCTTCGCCGTGCAGGCGATGGCGGTGACCCAGGATCTGGGCCTGGATCCGGCCAAGGTGAACCCGAACGGCGGCGCCGTCGCGCTGGGTCATCCGATCGGCGCAACCGGCGCGATCCTCACCGTGAAGGCGCTCTATGAGCTGCAGCGCACGCAGAAGCGCTACGCCCTGGTCACGATGTGCATTGGCGGCGGGCAGGGCATCGCGGCGATCTTCGAGCGGCTGCAGTGAGCGGCGCTCAGGCCTCGGCGTCGACCTGCACGCCCTTCCAGAACGCGACATGGCCACCGATGTGCGCAGCCTCGGGCTTGGGCGCGGCGTAGAACCACGCCGCATCGGGGTTGACCTCGCCGTCGACCACGACGTCGTAGTAACTCGCGGTGCCCTTCCAGTGGCAGAAGGTCTCGCTTCTCGATTCGCGCAGATAGCGGTGGTCGACGGATTCGGGCGGAAAGTAGACGTTGCCTTCCACCACCCGCACCGCGTCGGCGTCCGCTTCGGCCAGGACCGCGCCATTCCAGCTCGCCTTGGGCATGGCGCCGACAGGATAGCACCGCAATGGAGGCGGAGATGACCATGGACTCGGACGGCCGCATCCGCGTCGAGCGCGACGGCGACACCGTGCGGGTCGTCATCGACAACCCGCGCAAAGCGAATGCGCTCGGCAGCGCGCTGCTCGAGGCGCTGCGCACGACGTTCGAATCGCTCGGCGCCGCGCCGCCGCGCGCGGTCATCCTGACGGGCGAGGGCGAGCGTGCGTTTGCCGGTGGCGCGGACCTCGCCGAGCTCGGATCGCTGGATGTCGAGTCCGCGCGCGCGTTCATCGGCAAGGTGCACGCCGCCTGTAATGCCGTGCGCCGCTGTCCGGCGCCGGTCATCGCCCGCCTGCGCGGCGCCGCGCTTGGCGCCGGGCTCGAGCTGGCGGCGTCCTGCGACATCCGCGTGGCCTCCGACGGCGCGACGTTCGGCATGCCGGAGGTGCGCTTCGGTATCCCGTCGGTGGTCGAGGCGGCGCTGCTGCCGCGCCTGCTGGGTCGCGGACGCGCAGCCTGGTTCCTGCTCACCGGGCGCAACCTCGATGCGCGTACCGCGCTCGAATGGGGACTGGTCGAGCGCGTGGTGCCCGCCGCCGACCTGGACGCCGAGGTGGAGGCGACTGTCGCGGCAATCCGCGAAATGGATCCCGAGGCGGTGCGCGAGCAGAAGCGGCTGCTCGCGTTCTGGGACGAGCGCCCGCTTGCGGAGGGCATCGCCGAGAGCATCGAGTCCCTGGCGCAGAGCTACCGCAGCGGCGTGCCTAACCGGCTGATCGGCGGCTATCTGTCGGCGCGCAAGAAGGGCTGAGTGCGCGTCAGTTCCGCGTCACCGCCAGCCGCTGGCGATTGACGAGGTAAAGACCCGACACGACGATGATCGCCATGCCGACGAGCGACCAGCCGTCGGGGAAGTCGTCGAACACGACGTAACCGAGGAGCATCACCCAGACCAGCTGCGTGTAGTGCATCGGCACGAGCAGCGACGCGTTCGCGTAGTCGTAGGCGCGGATGAGCAGCAGGTGTCCGATCAGGCCGAAGATCCCCATCAAGCCGAACAGCACCCAGTGCAGCCCTTCCTCGGGCATCTGCCAGCTGGTCGGCAGGAACGGGGTGAACAGCAGCGTGCCGATCAGCGCACCCCAGAACAGCGAGGTCATCGGATGCTCGACGCCCGCGAGCTTGCGCGTCAGGATCTGGTAGAGCGCGTTGCAGACGGCCATGCCGAGCGGCAGCAGGGCGTACAGCGTGAACACCGAGAAGCCCGGCCGCACGATGACCAGCGCGCCGGCCAGTCCGGCCAGCACGGCGACCAGTCGGGGGCCATCGAGGCGCTCGTTTAGCATCGGCACGGCGAGCACGGCGGCAACCAGCGGCATGACGAACCCGATCGCTGCCGCGTCGGCCATCGGTAACTGCGAAAGCGCCGTCATGTAGAGCAGCGTTGCCGAGCCGAGCATCAGTCCGCGCAAGGCCTGCACGCCGAGGCGCGCGGTACGCATGTGGCGCAGCGTGCCGCGCGCGACGAACCAGCCGACCAGCAGGCTGAGGTTGACCGCATAGCGTGCCCAGACGATCCCCGGCACCGGGTACGACTGTGCGAGATATTTGCCAGTCGCGTCGAGCAGCGAGAACACGCCCACGGCCGCGATCATCAGCGCGACGCCGCGCAGTGCGGGATGAGAGGAAAAGAGGGACGCGCCGGCCATCGGAGGGGCGCAATTCTAAGGTGTTGCTAGACTGGCGCGATGGAAATCTCTCCAACGGTGATGTTCGCAGTGCTCGCCGCGGCGCTGCTGCATGCCGCTTGGAACGCGCTGCTCAAGGCGAGTCCGGACAAGGCGCTCGCCAGCATCGGCCAGGCAATTGCGCGCGGCCTGATCGCGCTGCTCCTGGTGCCCTGGGTCGCGGCGCCGACGCCCGAATCCTGGCCCTGGATCGCGGCCTCGGTGGTCGTCCACGTCGCCTACTTCTGGCTGCTCGCCGGCGCGTACCGCTGGGGCGACCTGTCGTTCAGCTACCCGGTGATGCGCGGTACCGCGCCGGCCCTCGTCGCCGTCGTCAGCGTGCCGCTGTTCGCCGAAATCCTGCCGGCGAGCGAACTGGCGGCGATCGTACTGATCTGTCTCGCGGTGCTGGCCTTCAGCGGCGGTCCGCGCGGTGCGCCCGCTACGCATCGACGCGCGCTCGCGTTTGCGCTCGGCAACGCCGTGGTCATCGCGTCGTACACGCTCATCGACGCGCATGGCGTGCGCCTTTCGGGCGCGCCGGTCGGCTATGCACTGTGGTTCTTTCTCGGCAACAGCATCGTCCAGCTCTCGCTCGGCGTCGGCGGCCATGGCGGCCAGGTGTTCGCCTACCTGCGGCGTCACGGCGTACAGGCGGCGCTCGGTGGCGTCTTCACGATCGGCGCCTACGGCACGGCGCTGTGGGCGATGACGCAGGCGCCCGTGGCGCTGGTCGCCACGCTGCGCGAAACGTCGGTCGTTTTCGCGGCGCTCATCGGCGCGCTGTTTCTCGGCGAGCAGCTGACGCGGCGACGCGTGATTGCCACGCTGCTGGTGCTGGGCGGGCTGGTGCTGCTGCGACTCTAGCTGCAGCGCCGCGCGCTACACTGTCAGCGTTTTTCGGGGAGAAAGACATGGCCGAGGCGTGGTGGTTGAAGGGCGAGTATCTGGAGAACTGCAACTGCGAGGTCCTGTGTCCCTGCCTGCTCGGGCCGCGCAACGCGCGAGGGGGTGCGATGGCGCGACCGACCGAGGGCCACTGCGACGTGCCCCTGGTATTCCGTATCGACGCCGGGTGCTGCGGTGCCACCGCGCTGGCGGGCACGCACGTCGCGCTCGCGGCCTACACGCCGGGCGCCATGGGCGAAGGCAACTGGCGCGTTGCGCTCTATCTCGACGCGGGCGCGAGCGAGGCGCAGCGTGCCGTGCTCGAGCGCATCTTCACCGGCAAGGCGGGTGGTGTGATGGCGCGGCTCGCGGCGGGCGTGGCCGAATGGCTGCCGGCGCGCGTCGTGCCGATCGAGTTCGGCATCGAGGGCCGGCGGCGGCGGGCCCGCATTCCCGGGGTGCTTGACGTCGAGATCGAGGGCATCCAGGGCGCGACCCCCGAGAGCGAGTCATGGATCGACAACGTGCGCCACTTCGTTTCGCGGCGGCTTGCCGCGGCGCGCGCCAGCCGCGGCAGCTATGAGGACCACGGCTGGCACTGGAACAATGCCGGGCGCAACGGCCACTACGCCGCGTTCGACTGGCAGGGGCCCTGAGCGGCCCCTCAGGCGGCCTCGAGCCGACCGTCGACGACGCGCACGCGGTCGCCGGCGTGCCACGATGGCATGCTGTCGCTCGACAGCGTGCGCAGCGCGCCGCTGTCCATGCGCACGGTGATCTCCCAGCGCTTCGTGCCGCGTGCCTGCTTCTCGACCTGGTGGCCGGCGTAGGCGCCGCCCGCGGCGCCGGCGACGGTGAGGATCTTCTTGCCGTTGCCGCCACCGAACTGGTTGCCGATGACGCCGCCGAGCACGCCGCCGGCAATGGCGCCAAGCCCGGTGCCTTCGCCCGGTTGTGTGATCTCGCGCACCGAATCGACCGTCCCGAAATTGGTGGCCGCGGCCACGGGTGGCAGCGTCTGCGTCGCAGGCGACGGACCGTAGTCGCGCACCACGGCGGGATCTTCGATGCGCCGTGCCTCGACCGGGGCGCGGGTGCGGACGACGGCCGGCTTGCGGCGCTTGACTGCCGGCGTCGCTGTCTCCGGTGCCGTGGTGGGCGTCGGCGTGCTCGCCGTGGGCGTCGCCGCCGCGTCCGCGCCGGCCGGTGCCGTCGTGCCGGACGGGGCCGGTTGACTCGGCGCGGCGCTCGAGGCGCTGGTGCGCGGCAGTACCCCCGTCAGCGCGCCGACGCCGGCAGCGGAAACGGTGATGACCGAAATGGCCGCCGCCGCGATCAGCGGGTGCAGCCGATGACTGTTGCTGGGTTTCATGGTGCTGTCCTTCCTTTTTCAGCGAAGTGGACAGCTGCCACGCTACGCGGCGTGCAACGCCGCTACCGTATCGGTGTGTTACGAGTTGTATCCGCCCGGCGGGCGCCGCCGAAAATCAGCTTTCCGGCCGCATGTGCGGGAAATAAATCACGTCGCGGATCGACGGGCTGTCGGTGAACAGCATCACCAGCCGGTCGATGCCGATGCCGGCACCGGACGTCGGCGGCAGGCCGTACTCCAGGGCGCGCACGTAATCGTCGTCGTAATACATCGCCTCCTGGTCGCCGGCGTCCTTCAGCCGCGCCTGCTCGCGGAAACGCGCGGCCTGGTCCTCCGGATCATTCAGCTCCGAGAAGCCGTTGGCGATTTCCTTGCCGTCGATGAACAGCTCGAAGCGCTCGGCGACCTCCGGGTTGCGGTCGTAGCGGCGCGAGAGCGGCGATACCTCGGCCGGAAAGTCGACGATGAACGTCGGCTCGACGAGATTCTTTTCGACCAGTGTCTCGAACAGCATCAGGTGCAGCGCGCCCCAGCCCGCACCGGCATCGAATTCCACGCCGTGTTCGGTCAGCTTGCCGGCGAGAAAGTGACGATCGTGCAGCTGCGCATTCGACCAGTACTCTGGCGCGTACTTGCGGATCGCCTCCGACATGCTGATGCGCGCAAAGGGCTTGCCGAAGTCGAGCGTGCGCCCCTGGTAGGTGACGCTCGTCGTGCCGAGGGCCGACTGGGCCGCATGGCGAATCAGCACCTCGACCAGCGACATCATGTAGGTGAAGTTGGTGTACGCGCAGTACACCTCCATCATCGTGAACTCGGGGTTATGTTTGGTCGAGATGCCCTCGTTGCGGAAGTTCCGGTTGATCTCGTAGACCTTCTCGATCCCGCCGACCACCAACCGCTTGAGGTAAAGCTCGGGTGCGATGCGCAGGTACAGATCCATGTCGAGGGCATTGTGGTGCGTGCGGAACGGGCGGGCCGTTGCCCCGCCGGGAATCGGCTGCAGCATCGGCGTCTCGACCTCGAGATAGTTGGTCGTCGCCATGAAATCGCGCAGCCCCTGCACCACGCGCGAGCGCACGGCGAACGTCCAGCGCGAGTGCTCGTTCATCAGCAGGTCGATGTGGCGCTGGCGATAGCGCTGCTCGACGTCCGTCAGGCCGTGCCACTTCTCGGGCAGCGGGCGCAGCGATTTCGACAACAGACGCAGTGCCGTGACGCGCAGCGTGAGCTCACCGGTGCGCGTCTTGAACAGGACCCCGGACGCGCCGATGATGTCGCCGATGTCCCAGTGCTTGTAAGCCGCGTGTTGGTCTTTGCCGGTCTGGTCGTCGGAAACGTAGATCTGGATGCGGCCGGTGTGGTCCTGAACGACACCGAAGCTCGCCTTGCCCATGACCCGCTTCAGCATCAGGCGTCCGGCAATGGTCGCCTTGACCTGACGCGACTCGAGCTCGTCGGCCGCGAGCTCTCCGTAGGCGGCGTCGAGCTTCTCCGCCATCTGATCGCGCGCAAAGTCGTTCGGGTAGCTGAAGCCCTCCTCCCGCAGCTTGGCGAGCTTCGCGCGCCGCTCGGCGATGATCTTGTTCTCATCCTGCGCCGGGGCCGCCTCGGCGGCCGCGGGCGCGTTGGCCTCGTTCTGCGCGCGCTTCTTGCCTTCCTGCATTGCTAGATCCCCTGCTTGAGGCTGGCGGAAATGAACTCGTCGAGATCGCCGTCGAGGACGGCCTGCGTGTTGCCGCGTTCGACGCCGGTTCGTAAGTCCTTGATGCGCGACTGATCGAGCACATAGGAACGGATCTGATGGCCCCAGCCGATCTCGGTCTTGCTGTCCTCCAGCTTGTCACGCTCGGCCTGCCGTTTGCGCAACTCGAGCTCGTAGAGCTTCGCTTTCAGCATGACCAGGGCTTCCGCCCGGTTGCGGTGCTGCGAGCGGTCGTTCTGGCACTGGACGACGACATTCGTCGGCAGGTGCGTGATGCGCACCGCGCTGTCGGTCCGGTTGACGTGCTGACCGCCGGCCCCCGAGGCGCGATAGGTGTCGATGCGCAGATCGGCCGGATTGATCTCGACGTCGATGGTCTCGTCGACCTCGGGATAGACGAAGACGCTGGCAAACGAGGTGTGGCGGCGGGCGTTGGAATCGAAGGGTGACTTGCGCACCAGGCGGTGCACGCCGGTTTCCGTGCGCAGGTGGCCGTAGGCATGGTCGCCGCTCACCTTGATCGTCGCCGACTTGATCCCCGCCACCTCGCCTTCGGTCTCCTCCAGGATCTCGACCTTGAAATCTTTGTGATCGCAGTACTTGATGTACATGCGCTCGAGCATCTGCCCCCAGTCCTGGGCCTCGGTGCCGCCCGAGCCGGCCTGGATATCGACGAAGCAGTTGTTCGCATCGAGCGGATTGGAGAACATGCGCCGGAATTCCAGCGCGCCGACCTGTTTTTCGAGCCGGTCCGATTCGCGTCCAAGTTCCGTGAGCGTGGCCGTGTCGTCGTCCGCCGCGGCGAGCTCGAACAGCTCGTTCGCGTCCGCGATGCCGCGATCGACGCGGTCGAGCGTGTCGACAATGTCTTCGAGGGACTTTTTTTCCTTGCCGAGCTCTTGCGCGCGCTGCGGGTTGTCCCACAGCTTGGGGTCCTCGAGCTCGCGATTCAGCGCGTCGAGACGGGCCTTCTTCGCCTCGTAGTCAAAGATACCTCCGCAGCTCGACGGCCCGCGCAGCGAGCTCCGTGAGCGATGAGGCAATCTGATTGAGGCGTTCTGCGTCCATTGTACGGGGGCGGAAACCGCCGATTATACGGTAGGCTTGTTCGGGGCATCGATTGCGCGCGCACGCGTCGGCCCGTTAGGCATCCGCCGCTCCGGCGCGCGCCTTGGCGTCGTATTCCACGACGTACTTGCGCGCCGTGCGGCGGTCGAGCCCGGTGCGGTCGGCGACTGCGGCGTAGCTGCCGAAACGTCGGTAAAGCAGCGCACAGTAGTGGCCGAGCAGTTCCTGTGCGCTGAGCTGCCCCGCCTCCAGCAGGGCCGCGAGCCGATCGGCGCCGCGCGTCCCGCGATCCGAGGCGTTCCCGTGGTCCCGCGCATAGCGTCCCGTGAGAAGCACGCGGCGCACCGCCTGCTCGAGTTCGCGCACGTTGCCCGGCCAGCGGTAGTCCCGCGGGGCGTCGCGCGTGATGGCCTCCAGGGCGCGTGCGGTGAGCTCCGCATTCTCCGTTCCCACGATGCGGGTGACGAGCAGGCGAACGAGTTCCTCGAGCTCGCGCGGCGATTCGTCGAGCCGCTCGCGCAGCGTTGGCACGTGGATCACGTCCGAGCACAGGCGATAGTAGAAGTCTTCGCGAAAGCGGCCCTGCTGGCGCAGCGCGTCGAGCGGACGGTTGGTCGCCGCGATCACCCGGCCGGCGAAGCGCTTGGGCTCGCGGCTGCCAACGGGCGTGAACTGGCGGTCCTGCAGCACGTGCAGCAGCTTGATCTGCACCGGGATCGAGACCTCGCCGATCTCGTCGAGAAACAGCGCGCCGTGGGTGCTGCAGCGCTGGAGCACGCCGTCGTGATTGTCGATCGCGCCGGTAAACGCGCCCTTCTTGTGGCCGAACAGCTCCGATTCGATCAGCGTTTCCGGAAATTGCGACAGGTTGATCGCGATGAAGCCGTCGGTGAAGTTCGCGGCGAAGCGCTTTTTCTCCGGGAGGTAGGGGATGAATTGCGAGCGCCCGATCGCCGCCGCCGCGGCGCCCTTGCCGGTGCCGGTGTCGCCGAGCAGCAGCGTCGAGAAATCCTCCATGCGATTCCACAGCCCGGCCTTGAAGCCGCGCATGTCGTGCGTCAGGACGTTGTTCCAGAGCGCGCAGCGCAAGCGGTGCATCGACGGGCAATTACCCGCCAGCGAGCGCAGGATAAAACGGTACGCGCGGCGCAACTGGTAGAAGAACGCAAAGTAGCGCGGCGTATCGGCCTCGCTGAAGCCGCGCCCGACGAGTTCGCGCTGCACCGAGGAGGCGATGTCATCGACCGGATGGGACGCGCTCTGCGCGGCCTGGTGCTCGATGAGCGCGTCGATCGGCGGCACGTGATGGTGGTAGCACACGTAGAGAAGGCCGCTCTCGACCAGGCGGCGCTCCTCCGCGCTCAGCCCGCGCAGTGCCGCCGGGTCGGCGAATGGGCGCAGACGCGGTTCGACCAGGCGGGCGAGCGCCTCGCGGTCCTGCATGAGATGGGCCGTGCTCTCACCGGGGAGCAGTCGCTGAATGACCGCGGCGCGCTCGTCGCTGAACGGGTTGCCGTAGACGACCCGGTCGAGCGCGGTAAAGAAGGCCCGCTGATCGTCGTTCAAATGCGGCTTGGCCATTGCATCCCCCAGGCTGCCGATGTGCAAGGACTGTACGTCGACCGTCCATCTCCTGCTAGAGCATTGAGGCGTTGATCGTATTCAGAAAATAAAATGTATTGAATAAACAGCGCATTACGGACGTTTGGCACGATTGGCACGGATGCTGCACTGGTTAGCGGCGAAGGCGGTCTTCAAGCGTCGTGCGCCAGCGGTAAGCCATCTGTAAGGCATCCGTAATCCGCCGGCGGCGCGCGCCGCCC
>LJTQ01000020.1:21360-22431 GCA_001303445.1 Betaproteobacteria bacterium SG8_39
CCGCCCGAAGCTGCCGATACGGAGGGATCGACCGATGAAGAACCGGAAAAAGAACATCTGCGTCGCGCTGGCCGCGGTTTGCGCCTTGAGCGCCGCCTCGGGCTGCTCGGTGCGCGAATACGCGGCGCGTTCGATCGGCGACGCCATGGTCGCGGGCGGGGACGTCTACGCCGCCGACGACGACATCGAGCTGGTCGGTGCGGCAACGCCGTTCGGGCTGAAGACCATGGAGTCGCTGCTGGCGGCTGCACCGGATCATCGCGGCCTGCTGCTGGCGGCGACGCGCGGCTTTACGCAGTACGCCTACGTCTATGTGCAGCTCCCGGCAGACGATCTCGAGGCGCGCGACGTGGCGCGCGCCTACGCCCAGCGCGACCGCGCACGCCGCCTCTACCTGCGGGCGCGCGACTACGGCCTGCGCGGGCTGGGACTGGCCGAGGGCGATGCCGCGCGCGCCCTGTTCTTCGATCCTGCGGGGGCGCTGGCCTCGACCACGGTCGAGGATGTCCCGCTCCTGTACTGGACCGCGGTGGCTTGGGCGGCAGCGATTGCGCTCGGCAAGGACAGCCCGGCACTGGTCGCGGGGCTGCCGGCGGTCGATGCGCTGATCGCCCGCGCGGTCGCGCTCGACGCCGATTTCGACCGCGGCACGCTGCAGTCCTTCCTCATCAGCTACGAAATGAGCCGACCGAACGCGGCGCCCGACGCCGCCGAGCGCGCACGGGCGCATTTCGAGCGCGCGCTCGCGCTCTCCGAAGGCCAGCATGCCGCACCCTACGTCGCGCTGGCCGAATCGGTCGCTGCGCCAGCGCGCGAGCGGCGCGAGTTCGATGCGCTGCTCGCGCAGGCATTGCGCGTCGATCCTGCGGCGCGCCCCGAGTGGCGGCTCGCCAACCTCGTCATGCAACGGCGCGCACGCTGGCTGCGCGCGCACGCGAAAGATCTTTTCCCGGAGTGATGCTCATGCCAATCAAACAGCTCTCTTGTTTCGCGTGCGCGGTCGCTGCGGCGACCGTACTCGTCGCTTCGACCGCCGTCGCGCAACCGTCGCTCGTCAAGGTCGCGACCATC
>LJTQ01000173.1 GCA_001303445.1 Betaproteobacteria bacterium SG8_39
CGAGGATCGGCGCGCGCTCGAGCTGCGCGATCGCGGCCAGCAGGTCGTCGGCGTATGCCGCGAGCCCGAATTCGTGCAGCCGCTCACGGCCGCCACTGTGGCCATGCCCACGCAGCGACAGCGCGTAGGCAGGGTAGCCCTGCGCAGCGAACCACGGCAGCCAGTGCTCGGCCCAGCACCAGGCGCCGACATAGGCGCCGTGCACGAACAGCAGCGGCGGCGGCGTCCCGCCCACCGGGCAGGCGAGCAGCTCGAGCGCGACCTCGCCCGCAACGCGTCGCTGCTCGACTTCGATGCGGCTCAAGACGGCACGCGGATGCCGCGCTGCACTGCCGGCCGCGCGCTGATGGTGTCGAACCAGCGCTTCACGTTGGGGAATTCGTTCAGGTCGACCTGCTGCCACTCGTGGCGCAGCACCCAGGGATAGGTCGCGATGTCGGCGATCGAGTATTCCCCGGCGAGAAACGGCACCTCGCCTAGACGCCCGTCGAGCACGCCGTACAGCCGACGGTTCTCCTTGCCGAAGCGCTCGATCGCGTACGGCACCTTCTCCTTCGCCGAACGCAGAAAATGGTGCACCTGGCCGAAGATCGGGCCGATGCCGCCCATCTGGAACATGAGCCATTGCAGCGCGATGTACTTGCCGCTGACGGAGGCCGGAAGGAACTTGCCCGTCTTGCCCGCCAGATAGACGAGGATCGCGCCCGACTCGAACAGCGTGAACGGCTTGCCTTCGGGGCCCTCGGAATCGACGATCGCCGGGATCTTGCTGTTGGGGTTGATGGCGACGAATTCCGGCTTGAACTGGTCGCCCTTGCCGATGTCGATGGGGTGCGTGTGATACGGCAGGCCGCACTCCTCGAGCATGATGGAGGCCTTGCGGCCGTTCGACGTACCCCAGGTGTACAGGTCGATCATTGCGCTCCCCTCGAAACCATTGCCAGAGCGCGCGAGTGTAGCCGCTTCCGGGCGCGGCCGACCCGTCGTTTCGACCTACCCCGGGCGACCGTGCGGCGGCGGCGCGGACGCACGCTGCAGCGGCGGTCGCTGTTCTTCGTCGCGGTACAGCCCGTTGTGGAAGGCATACGACGACAGCGCGTAGAACGCGATCGCCTCGCGCGCCAGGCCGGGATCGTCGACCGGCACGCGCACCCGCATGCCGTCGGCAAGGCGGAACACTTCCACGCGGCGCTTCGGATGCAGCACGGCCATGCGATCGCCCTTGAGGTAACCCAGCGTCTGGTAATTTGCGACGAACGCACGGTCGGAGGCCTCGGCACTGCGCAGCACGTCACGCCCGACGAACTTGCTGTAATAGCTGAAATCGAGCAGGCCGAGCAGCGTGGGCGCGATGTCGATCTGCGACATCAGCCGATCGATACGGCGCGGCGCGATGTGCCGCGGTGCGTAGACGAACACCGGGATTCGATACTTGTCGACCGGAATCGACGTGGTCCCGCGCGCGTTCGCACCGTGGTCTGCGGTGATGATGAACACCGTATCGTCGAACCAGGCGCGGCTGCGGGCACGCTCGAGCAGGCAGCCGAGCGCATAGTCGGTGTACTTCACCGCCCCTTCGCGGTTGGTTCCCGACGGGATGTCGATTCGCCCCTGCGGGTAGGTGTAGGGCCGGTGATTGCTGGTCGTCATCACGTGCGCGAACACCGGCCGCTCGGGCCGCTCGGCACGGGCGCGATCGATTTCGTCCAGCACCTGGTCGAACAGGTGCTCGTCGGCCACGCCCCAGATGTTCTCGAACTCGATGCGCTTGGCGGGGATGCTGCGCCGATCGATCGAGCGGTAGTCGTTGGCGTCGAAAAACGCGTTCATGTTGTCGAAGTAGCCGTAGCCGCCGTAGGCGAAAAGCACGCCGTAGCCCTTGTCCTCGAACACGCTGCCGAGCGAGAACAGCGCCTCGTTCTTCGGCCGCCGCACGATCGACTGGCCCGGGGTCGGCGGCAGCGCCAGCGCGAGCGCCTCCAGGCCGCGCACGGTACGGTTGCCCGTGGCGTAGACGTTCGAAAACCACAGACTCTCGCGCGCCAGCCGATCCAGGTTGGGCGTGAGGCCGCGCCGGTCGCCATACGCACCGAGAAATTCGGCACCCAGGCTTTCCACGCTGACGAGCACGACGTTGAGGCGGCGCTCGGGTCGCCCGGCCCGGATGTCGCGTTCGAGGTCGATGCGCTGCGGGGCCACCCAGCGGCTGCCATCGCCATCAAGCGCTGCGCGCACCGTCGACATGGCATCCTCGATCGGCAGCGTAGCGTAGTGCCGGTCGTAGCTCAGCTCGTTGCGGTAGTTCGCGGCGAAAAACTCGTAGGCACCGTTGCCGGCAAGCGCGTTCGCGCTATCGCTCGGCGAGAAATTTTTCAGATCGGCATCAACGAAGCGCAGGCTCCCGGCCAGCGCCAGGCCGTAGACCAGCGCCGCGCCACCCGCGGCGCGCCAGGAAAGCGGCGCGGCGCTCGGGCGCCAGACCCGACGCATGATCAGCGTTGTGAACAGGGCGGCCGGCAAAAGCAGTGCGAGCAGGATCGGGCCGACGGGGTAGCTTTCGCGGATATTGCCGATCACTTCATGCGTGTAGAGCAGGTAGTCGACCGCAATGAAGTTGAAGCGCCCGCCGAATTCGTTCCAGAACAGCCATTCCATCACGCCAAGCAGAACGACGCCGTAGGCGAGCGCGAGGACCACGACCGCGATCACGGTGCGGTGCAACCGCGTGCGCGCCAGCCGATCCGGCGTCAGCGACAGCCAGAGTGCGAAGGGCGCGAGCATATAGCCCGCCACGACGAGGTCATAGAGCAGGCCGAGGCCGAAAATCCGCCCCCAGTCCGCGAGCCCCCCGGCACCGCCAACGTCCGGCCGCAGCGCGAACAGCAACCGGGTGAACGTCGAGACCCCGACGATGAGGACCCCGCAGGCAAGCACCGGCGCGAAGCGCGCAAACGGCCCCGGCAGTCGAACCATGGTGTGTTGTTTCCCTGGCAAAGACGGCTGTCAGACCACGGATTCGATCGCGCGTTCCCGCGCCGCGTCGATTCGCGCGGCAATTTCGCCCGCCGGCGAGGCCGCTGCGATGGCGCCGGCGTCGACCGCGCGGGCCGCGTCGAGTGCCCTCGCCAGGCGGCGTGCCGCCTGGACGGACGCCGCCCCGGGCACCGCGTATTCGAGCGTGCGCAGCAGCGCGGCAAGCCGCTCCGGCCGGCGGAAGGCGTCGACGCATTTCAGCGTGGCAAGCAGCCCGACGGGAGCGTCGGCGTCGGCCGTGCGCAGCCCGGCGCCGCAGCGACAGACGGCGAGCGACAGCTCCTCGACCTCGTTCGGCACCCGCAACCGGGTGCACAGGGCCGTCATGCCAGCTTCGCATCGCGCAGCCAGGGCGTGCGCAAGCAGTGCAAAACGCTCCGCCAGGCTCGCGCCCGCGCGCGCGGCGCGCTCGAGCGCCGCTCCCAGCGCGGTGCGCGCCGCGCCGTCGCCGAGCACGGCGTCGAGCTCCGGCAGCACCGCGTGCTGCGCGCCGCAGCGCACCAGCGCGTCGAACATCCGCGCGGGCTGCGGCTCGGCCAGCCCGCGCGAGATCTCCTGCCACACCCGCTCGGGCACCAGCACCTGCATCTCGCCGGCGTCGACCAGGCGGCGCATCAGCACCAGTGTCTCGTCGGCGATGCGAAAGCCGAAACGCGCGGCGAAGCGTGCCACGCGCAGCACGCGCAGCGGGTCCTCGGCGAAGGCCTCGCTTACGTGGCGCAGCAGTCCCGCACGCAGATCCCGCTCCCCGCCGAAGGGGTCGATCAGCCGGCCGGTCTCGTCCTGCGCCATGGCGTTGATCGTCAGGTCGCGCCGCCTGAGGTCTTCCTCCAGGCTGATATCCGGCGCCGCATAGACCGTGAAGCCCTTGTAGCCGCGCCCGCTCTTGCGCTCGGTGCGCGCGAGCGCGTGCTCCTCCTGCGTCTCGGGGTGCAGAAAGACCGGAAAATCCTTGCCGACCGGGCGAAAGCCCGCCGCGGTCATCTCCTCGGGCGTCGCGCCAACGACGACCCAGTCGCGGTCGGCGACCGGCAGGCCGAGCAGGGCATCGCGCACCGCACCGCCGACGACGTAGCGTTTCATGCGCGCGGCGCCAGCCAGCGCGCGTCGTCGAACGTGACCACCCAGTCGCGCCGGTAGACGACCAGAATCGTCACCAGCATGCCGGTCAGAAAAGCCTCGCCGAAGCCCAGCATCAGGCCGAGCGCGACGAACGGCTCGATGCCCGTGCCCGCGGCGCCGTACAGCGCCAGCGAGGCGATCATCGACAGGCCGGCGCCCGCGAACGCGACACAAAACACGTAACAGAACGGGTTGGGCGGCGCAAAGCGCGTCACGGCGCGGTGCACGCTCCAGACGACCGCCACCGGCACCGCGCCGTTGGCGAGCCAGGCCCATGGCAGCGCGGCGAGCGGCGTACCGCCGAGCAGCGCGGCGAGCAACGCGGCCAGCGCCAGGCCGAGCAGCGCGCGCGGTGCACCGAACAGCAGGTAGAGGCCTGCGGCGCCGAGAAAATGCAGTCCGACACCCAGCGGCAGGCCGCTGCGCACGCCCCACAGCGCGGCGACCAGCGCCGCGGCGATCAGCAGCCGGTGCGTACGGCGCAGCCCGTCCGGGCGCTCACGCGTTCTGCTCGAACTGCTCAATGCGCTCTTCCTCGCGCTCTGCCGCCGCGATCCACGCCTGCATCGCCGGCAGCGCGAGCATGGCGTCGGCGTACGCCTGGCAATCCTCGGGCAGCTCGAGCGCATAGGTCCGGAAGCGGAGCACCACCGGCGCATACATCGCGTCCGCGGCCGAAAACCGCCCGAACAGATAAGGCCCCGCGCCTCCGAAGCGCGCCCGGCAGTGGCTCCAGATCGCCTGCACGCGCGCCGCATCGGCGAGCGCCTCCGGCGTGCGCCCCTTGCCCGGCAGGCGCCGCCGGATGTTCATGCTCATCTGCGTGCGCAGCTGCGGAAAGCCCGAATGCATCTCGGCGGACACCGCGCGCGCCAGC
Organism: Betaproteobacteria bacterium SG8_39; assembly: GCA_001303445.1. Classification (GTDB taxonomy): domain Bacteria; phylum Pseudomonadota; class Gammaproteobacteria; order Burkholderiales; family SG8-39; genus SG8-39. The sequence goes on from LJTQ01000173.1 coordinate 5,033, forward strand.
GCGCGCGCCGAAGGCGCTGCCGGCCACAGTGCCGGGTACGTCTCCGCGAGGACCTCGAGGATGGCGAGCGAGTCCCACGCGATGATCGGGCCGTCGATCAAGCAGGGGACTTTGCCCGAGGCCGAGTACTTCAAAATGCGTTCCTTGGAGCCCGGCGCGTAGAGCGGAATGCGGATTTCCTCGAACGGAATGTCGAGCACCTTCATTGCCAGCCAGGGACGCAGCGACCAGGACGAATAGTTCTTGTTGCCGATGACCAGCGTGCGCATCGTGCAGCCCCTGCAGCTTCTGCGGTCCGGCGACGCCGCGCTCAGCGCCGCGCGCGCCAGCGCAACAGCCGGTAGCGGCTGCGCGCCGTGTACATCCCGCCGAGGTAGCCCGGCGCAACCGCCTCTAGCGGCGTCGGCTCGATGTCGAACGGCAGCGCGCAGTCGCACACGCTCGGCACGCGCATCGAACGCACGTTGTCGCGCGACATCAGCGGTCCCGGCGTCCATTCGAGAAACCAGGCTTGCAGCATCGAGAGCGCATCGGGCAAACCCACCACCCAGCGTCGGCGGCCGGTGAATTCACAGACGCGGCGCACCAGCTCGGCCAGCGAATAGCGCCGCGGGCCGCACAGCGCGTAGCACTTGCCCGCGCTCGAGCGCGATTCGAGCGCCGCCAGCATGACCTTCACCACGTCGCCGACGTACACCGGCTGAAACTGCGCCTGCGGGCTGCCGAGCGGAAGTACCGGGAAGGCGCGCGCGAGGCGCGCGAAGAGATTCAGGAAGTTGTCCTCGGGTCCGAACACGACCGAGGGGCGGAACACCGTGACCTGCAGCTCATCGTCCGCCAGCACCAGCTTTTCACCGACGCCTTTCGAGCGCAGGTACTCTGACGGCGCGTCTGGCGCCGCACCGACGGCGCTGACATGCAGCAGCCGCCTGACGCCCGACGCGTGGCAGGCATTGACGATCGCCTGCGGCACCTCAACGTGGGCACGCGCGAAATCCGGACCGTAGTCATTCGGTCCGCGCTCGTCCGGCCTGCCGCGCCGGCTATGCAGCACACCCGCCAGATTGATGACCGCGTCGCATCCCGCGACGAGCTGCTCGAGCACGCCCGGCGCGAGCACGTCGGCCTCGACGACTTCGACCGTCGGCAGCAGGATCAGATGTTTTGCGCGCTCGCGTCGGCGCGCCGGGACCGTCACCCGAGCGCCGCGCGCAGCGAGCGCCGCGACCAGGTGGCGACCGAGAAAGCCACTGCCACCGACAACGAGAAAGTTTTTTTCACGCATGGCTGGAACGTAGGCTGAAACCCAAAGCGGCGCGACCCTCGCGTTCCGCCCTCGAAGCGCAATTATCCCGCGCGGGCAGCGCCTGCGCCACCGCGCCGCTCAAGGCAGGTCCTTATTCTCGCTCTCGTCCGTCACCCTCGGCGACATCGTGCCGAGCCGCGCCTTGAGCGACGGGCGCTGGCCGTCGAGCAGCGCGTAGAACACGGCGTTCGCCATGACCTT